>JBEVIH010000333.1:0-24510 GCA_040510815.1 Xanthobacteraceae bacterium
AGCGAGGTCTTGCCCTGCGCGACCACCGAGACGTCGAACGACGTGCCGCCGAGATCGCAGGTGATGACGTTGTCGTAGCCGGCGGCGCGCGCGATCGCGGCGGCGGCGATCACCCCGGCCGCCGGCCCGGACAAAGCCGTGCGCACCGGCAGCCGGCGCGCGGTCGCGGTCGACATCACGCCGCCGTTCGACTGCACGATGTGGAATTGGCCGGCAAACTTCTGTCGCGACAGCGCGCCGTCGAGGCGCGCCAGATAGGCGCCCACGACCGGCTGCAGATAGGCGTTGAGCGCGGTGGTCGAGGCGCGCTCGAACTCGCGGATCTCGGGCAACACCTGGTGCGAGGCCGAGACATTCTCGTTCGGCCAGGCCGCGCGGGCGGCGGCGAGCGCGCGCGCCTCGTTCGCGGGATTGGCATAGGCGTTGATGAAGAAGATCGCGAGCGCCTGCGCGCCGCGCTCGTGCAGCAGCGAAGCGGCGGCGCGCACCGCCGCCTCGTCGACCGGCGTTCGCACGCTGCCGTCGGCAAGCGTGCGCTCGTCGACCTCGACGCGCAGGTCGCGATCGGCGATCGGAGTAAAATCGCCCCACAGCCCCCAGGTCCTTCGCCGGTCGCGCCGGCGCATCTCCAGCACGTCGCGGAAGCCGCGCGTGGTGATGACGCCGATCTTCGGGCCGCGGCGTTCGAGCAGCGCATTGGTGCCGACGGTGGTGCCGTGCACGATCGAGCCGATGGCCGCGGCGCCGCCGAGCGCGGCGAGACCTTGCTCGAGCCCGGCGGCCTCGTCGCCGCGGCGGGACGAGACTTTGCCGGTGCGGAAGCTGCGGCTTGCCTCGTCGAACAGGAACAGGTCGGTGAAGGTGCCGCCGACGTCGACACCGACGACGACGCGGGGATGACTGTTCATCGCGCCGTGCCGCCCGACTCCACAGCGAAGTCCACGTCGGCGTAGTCGCGCCGGGCGGCTTCGCGCGAGACGTACCCCATCGCCAGATCGCGGGCGACGCGGGCCGGGTCGCGCCGGCGCGGATCGCCGAAGCCGCCGCCCCCCGGCGTCTCGAGCCGCACGCGCTGGCCGCGCGTGATGACCACATCGGTGACCTTGGAGACGAGCGGCGGCTGCCGCTCGCCCGCGCGCGTGTCGTAGAAAAAGCGGTTCAAGGCCGCGGGTCCGCCGCCGTTGACGCCGAACGGCGGAAACTTGCCGCGCTCGCCGAGCAGGAACACCTCGGTGTCGCCGTCGGCCAGCGCCTCGATCTCGTAGATTGCGCCGAGCCCGCCACGATGGGTTCCGGCGCCGCCCGAATCCGGGCGCAGCGCCCACTGCGTGAACATCACCGGATAGAGCGACTCGAGAATCTCCAGCGGCGGGATGGTGGCGGTCGAGATCGGATTGTTGGCGTGGTTGAGGCCGTCGCCCTCGGGATTGCCGCCGAGCCCGCCGCCGAAGAAGCAGAACATCACCCAGCGCCGGCCGTCCTGCCGCCAGCCGGCGAGCGAGAGCGCGTTGATGGTCGCGAACGGGCTGCCTTGCGCACGCGCGGGCGCGACCTGCGCGAAGGCGCCGAACACGGTGTCGATCACGCGCAGGATGGTCTCGGTGTAGCCGCCGACGGGCTTGGGCGCCGATACGCCGAGCAAGGTGGTCTCCGGAATCACGAACTCGATCGGCGCGAGGCAGCCGGCATTGGCCGGCACGTCGGTGAACAGGTGCTTGAGCGCCACGTAGCAGCAGGCCACCGCAGTCGAGCGCGCGATGTTGAGCGGACCGCGGCAGGGCGGCGAGGAGCGGGAGAAGTCGAGCCGCATGCGGTCGCCGCGGATGGTGAGATCGAGCGCGATCCGCAGCGGCTCGTCGGTGACGCCGTCATTGTCGAGGAAATCGTCGTAACGATAGGTGCCGTCCGGCAGGGCCGAGATGTTGGCGCGCATCAGCGCCTCGGCGCGCGCCGTGAGCGCCGCAATCGCCTCGGCGACGTTCGCGTCGCCGTATTCGTCGAGCAATTGGTGGAGCCGCCGCTCGCCGAGATCGAGCGCGTTGAGCTGGCCGTTGAGGTCGCCGAAATTCGACTGCGGCACGCGCGAATTGGCGGCCAGGATGTCGACGATATCTTGTTGCAGGACGCCGCCGCGGATGAGCTTCACCGGCGGGACGCGAACGCCCTCCTGATAGCTCTCGGTCGCCTTGGCGTTGAAATTTCCGGGCACCACGCCGCCGACGTCGAGCCAGTGGCCGACCGAGGCCAGCCAGGCGAACACCTTGCCGTGCCGCATCAGCGGCCGCACCAGGCGGAAGTCGTTGAGATGGGTGCCGCCGTCATAGGGGTCGTTGAAGATATAGGTGTCGCCCTCCGCAAGAGCGCCGTCGCGCGCGACCGTGTCGATCACCGCCTTGACCGCGAACGCCATGGCGCCGACGAAGATCGGCAGCCCTGACGTGCCCTGCACCAACGTGGCGCCGGTCTCGGCATGATAGAGACCGTGGCAGGCATCATGCGCCTCGGCGATGATCGGATTGAACGCCGAGCGGTAGAGCGTGGCGTCCATCTCGTCGGCGATCTGCACCAGACGGCCGTTGAGCACCGCCAGCGTGACGGCATCGAGCCCGCTCATCGCTTGCGGTCCGCCTCGCGCCTGGGCGTGGGCTTGGCTTCCCCTTCGGCGGCGTAGCGCTTGCCGCGCTCGAGCATTTCCGGAGTGCCGATCAGCTTGTTCAAGGCGTCGAAATCGAACATGCGCGCGCGGTAAGCCTCGCTGCTGCCGTGCGAAGCGAGCGAGCCGTAGAACTCGCCGGCCGACTTCGCCAGCACCCGCACGATCGCACCGGGAAATATCACCAGCGCGAAGCCGAGCGCTTGCAGTTCTACCGCCGACAGCGGTGGCGTCTTGCCGCCCTCGACCATGTTGGCCAGGAGCGGAGCCCGTGCGCGCAGCGACTGGGCGATGCGCGCGAGCTGCTCCTTTTCCCTCGGGGCTTCCACGAACAGGATATCGGCGCCCGCCTCGCAATAGAGTTCCGCGCGCGCCAGCGCGGCGTCGAACCCTTCGACCGCGACCGCGTCGGTGCGCGCGACGATCAGTGTGTCGGCGGAATGGCGGGCATCGATCGCGGCCCTGATCTTGCCGGCCATCTCGGCGGCGGAGATCAGCGCCTTGCCGTCGAGATGGCCGCAGCGCTTGGGAAAATCCTGGTCCTCGAGCTGAATGGCGCCGGCGCCGGCGCGCTCGAACAGGCGCACGGTACGTTGCACGTTGAGCGCGTTGCCGTAGCCGGTATCGGCGTCGACGATCAGGTGGGCCGCCACGCGGTCGCGGATCAGCGCCACGGTGTCGGCCACCTCGCGCATGCTGACGAGGCCGATGTCGGGCCGCCCGAGCCTGCTGTAGGCGATCGCGGCGCCCGAAACGTAAAGGGTGTCGAAGCCGGCCTGCTCGGCGATCAGCGCGGTAAGCGCGTCATGGACGCCGGGCGCGACCACGATCGGCGGCTGCGCCAGGCGGGCCCGCAACGAGCGCCCGGGGCTCATGCGCTCCCTCCTCCGGCCTCGGTCGCCAACCACGCTTCGCCGCAGGCCTTGGCCAGTTCGCGCACCCGCAGGATGTAGCTCTGCCGCTCGGTCACCGAGATCACGCCGCGGGCGTCGAGCAGGTTGAACACGTGGCTCGCCTTGATGCACTGGTCATAGGCCGGCAGCGCCATCAGGTGGCGCTTGCTGTTGCCGACCGTGGTCCAGCCGGCGTCGAGATATTTCCGGCACGCGGCTTCCGCCATCTTGAACTGCTCGAACAACATGTCGGTGTCGGAAAATTCGAAATTGTGCCGCGAATATTCCTGCTCGGCCTGCAGGAAGACGTCGCCGTAGGTGACCTTGCGGGTGCCCTCGCGGCCGTTGAAGTTGAGATCGAACACGTTCTCGACGCCCTGCACGTACATGGCGAGGCGCTCGAGCCCGTAGGTCAATTCGCCGGAGACCGGCGCGCATTCGAAGCCGGCGACTTGCTGGAAGTAGGTGAACTGCGACACCTCCATGCCGTCGCACCAGCACTCCCAGCCGAGCCCCCAGGCGCCGAGCGTCGGCGATTCCCAGTCGTCCTCGACGAAGCGGATGTCGTGCAGCTTGGGATCGATGCCGATCGCGTAGAGCGATTTCAGATAGAGGTCCTGGATGTCGTCGGGCGACGGCTTGAGGATCACCTGGAACTGATAGTAGTGCTGCAGGCGGTTGGGGTTCTCGCCATAGCGACCGTCCTTGGGCCGGCGCGAAGGCTGCACGTAGGCAGCGTTCCACGGACGCGGCCCGAGCGCGCGCAAGGTCGTCGCCGGATGAAAGGTGCCGGCGCCGACCTCCATGTCGTAGGGCTGCAGGATCACGCAGCCATAGTCCGCCCAATAGCGCTGCAGCGCCAGGATCAGTCCCTGGAACGACCGCTCGGGACGCATGTGGGCGGGAAGATCGTTGCTCATGTGGCTCGGAGAGAAAGACCGCGCAGGCGCGGTAGACCTACCGGCCGGAGTCAGGGGGGTCAAGGACGGCGCCGGACGCAGCCATTCGCCGCGGCGATGACGATGGCGCGATCTGTCACTATGCTCGCCGCGTGTCGGGATTGATCCGGGAGATCGCCGTGCTCCGCTACTGTCTTGGCGCACTGATCGCCGCCGCGCTCGCGGTGTCGGGGGTGCCGTTCGGCGCGGCGCAGGCGCAGGATTTTCCCTCGCGCCCGATCCGGCTCGTGGTCGCCTTCACCGCCGGCGGCACCACCGACTTCGTCGCGCGGCTCTTGTCCGAACGGCTCAAGAGCTCGCTCGGACAGAGCGTCTTCGTCGAGAACCGGCCGGGCGCCAACGGCGCGATCGGCGCTGAATACGTGGCCAAGTCGGAGCCCGACGGCTACACGCTGTTCTTCACGACGGTCGGCGCGGTCGCGATCAATCCCGCGTTCCGCAGCAATCTGCCCTACGATCCGGTGAGGGACTTCGCGCCGGTCGGCATGGCGGTGTTCAACTCGACAATGCTGGTGGTGAACGCGGCGATGAAGGTCGCGACGGCGCGCGAGCTTGCCGCGCTGGCGAGGGAACGGCCCGGCAGCATCACCATCGGCGTCACAGGGCTCGGCGCGATCTCGCATCTCGGCCTCGAGCTCTTCCAGGCGGCGGCGGGCGTCAAGTTCCAGGCGGTGCCTTATCGCGGCGCGTCGCAGGCGGTGACCGATCTGCTCGGCGGACAGCTCGACGGCCTGTTCGGCGACGTGCCGACCATCATCGCGCAAGTGCGGGCCGGCAAGCTCAAGGCGCTGGCCGCCACCTCGAAGGAGCGCTCCGACATCCTCCCCGACGTTCCGACCTTCGTCGAGCAGGGCTTCGCCGACACGGTCGCCAACCAATGGGCCGGCACGCTGGCGCCGGCGCGCACCCCGCCGGCCGTGATCGCCAGACTCAATGCGGGCTTCACGGGGGTGTTGAATGATCCGGAGGTCCGCGACCGGCTCAAGCAGGCCGGGGTGACGCCGTCGCCGAGCTCGCCCGAGGAGTTCGGCCGCTACCTGCAGGAGGAGATTTCCCGCTGGGGCCGGCTGATCCGCGAGAAAGGCATCAAAGGCGATTAGGGAACTCAGGAATTGACATGCCGGAACAATGATTTAGACGAATCACAAAATATTGGTCCGCACCCTCCGCGCCATGAACCCGACCGGGCTTTCGCCCGACCAACGGTTGGGACGCCGATTTGGAGGGTGCCATGCTCCTCGAAACCCTGGTGACCGCATTCGTCATCACCTTCGTGGCGATCGCCGTGCTCGGCCATGTGCTGCTGCTGCAGGCGGTGTTCACGTCCCGCAAAACCCGGACTTCGGCAAGCGCCGACGAACGCCCGTCACATCACGCGCCAATCGCCCGTGCGCGGGTCACGGCGTAGGGTCGGCAGCTCCTCACGTGCGGCCGGATCGACCTTCGAGGCCGCCTTCAGCCGATCGAGCTCCGCGTTGATGCGGCGCACCTCCTTGACCACCCAGCGGATGACGACGGCGCTGCCGATCGCGCCGAGCGCAATCCTGATCAACGGGGCGGCGACGATGGGCGGCATCGACGGTCTCCTTGGGTCCGAACGCCCTTACAGTCCATAGCGCGCCCAGAGGGCGCGCGCCTCGAGCGCCGAGATCACCTCCTCGGCGAGATCGGCGCGGCGCAGCAAGCCGTCGAGGCCGGCCGCGCCGACACCGGGCTGCACCCGCCCGAACCAGCCGCGCGCGGCGGACACCAGCGGAGTCACCACCTTCTCGCCGAAGCGCTCGCGCAGCGTCGTGCGCAGGTCGCCGACGCCGTCGGCGATGCCGAGCTCGACCGCCTTGGTGCCGGTCCAGTATTCGCCGGAGAACAAGGTTTTTTCTGGACCCGTGAGCCGCGCACCGCGGCTGCGCTTCACCAAGTCGATGAAGCCCTCGTGGATTTCGCGCTGCACCGCCTTGAGCAGCTCCACGTCCGAAGGGTTCTCCGGCAGGAACGGATCGAGCATCGCCTTGTGCTCGCCCGAGACATAGAGCCGGCGCTCGATGCCGATCTTGTCCATCAGCTTGACGAAGCCGAACGTGCCGCCGACCACGCCGATCGAGCCGACGATCGAGGCCGCATCGCAGATGATCTCGTCGGCGGCGCAGGCGACCATATAGCCGCCGGATGCGGCGATGTCCTCGGTGAACGCGATCACCGGGCGGCCGTTCTCGGCGGCAAGCTGGCGGATGCGGCGATAGATCAGGTGCGATTGCACCGGCGATCCGCCGGGCGAATTGATCACCAGGGCGACCGCGCTCGCCTTGCGCATGGCGAAGGCGCGCTCGAGCGGGCGGGCGAGGCCGGCGAGCGTGAGCCCCGGCCGCAGCGGGGTCGACAGGCCGATCACGCCGGAGAGCCGCACCACCGGCACGACCGGCGCGCCGCCGCGGAACCGCTGCGGCAGCAGCGGGCGCACCGCCTCGCGCGCGCCGGCGAACAGCTGCTTCAGGTGCTCGAAGATCTGTCGGTCGGCCATGGGCCTTGTTCCTTTCGCGGCCGCTGCGGCGTCCGGCCGCGTCTTAGGCAACTCATCCAGCGGCCTCAAGTTACCGTTCGTCAACCATTGGAATGCTTATTGCTAGGAGGCTGGACAAGGGTGACGGACAGCCAGCCGGACGAGTTTGGGGGAACCGATGAAAATCTACCTGCTGATGGTCCTCATCAGCACGATTGCCGCGCTTTCCCACTACAAATCGGAACAGCAGGCGCCGGAACAGCAGGCCTGACGAGCGCCTGCCCCACATTTTCTTCGCCGAACGGGTTCCCGCTCGCCGCGCAATGCTCTACGCGACGCCGCACGGGCGGGCAACCGTGCCCAAGCGGCGGGCACGCGCGGGCATTGCGGCGGCGTGCTCAGATTTGCGCCAGCGGCAGCGCGGTTCCCGCGCGCAGCACCGCTTCGGCTTCTTGAGTGGGCAGGCCTGAGCGATCGTTGAGCACGAGGCCGGGCAGCAGCGCGAGCGGCGAGCGGCTCGCCTTGGCGGCGCGCACCAGAACGCGGATCGCCGGCGCTTCGGGCTTGGGATGGACCGGCAGCACGGTCACCGCTCCGAAGCCCCCGGCCAGCGCCTCCAGCACATCGGCGAGGCCGTCCGCCCGCCAGATCAGCGTGAGGGTGCCGGAGGGCCGCAGCAGCCGCGCCGCGGTCTTGATCCAGCCGCCGAGCGTCCCGCGGGCGCCGGCATGGGCGAGCCGGCGCCGACGGTCGGGCGAGGCGCGCTGCCGCACCGGATCGTTGAACGGCGGGTTCATCAGAACGCGCGCCACCGATTCGGGCGCGAGCCCGGCGGCCGCGAAGGCGCGCGAAGGCGCTTCGACGTCGAGAACCGCCGTCCGCACCCGCGCCCCCAGGCCGTTGCGCTCGGCATTGGCGGCGGCGATCGCCGCAAGCCCGGGATCGATCTCGACCAGCGTGACGGCGACGCCGTCGACGCGCGCCGCCAGCGCCAATCCGGCGGCGCCGACGCCGGCGCCGAGATCGACCGCCCGCTCGCCCGCGCGCGCCGGCGAGGCGGCCGCGAGCAGCATGGCGTCGTGCCCGACCCGATGCCCGCGCTTGGGCTGCAGCAGCCGCAGCCGGCCGCCGAGCACGGCATCCTCGCTGAGGTCGCCGCGAGCCTCAGCCGGCATCCGGACGCAACTCATGGCCCAGTCCCGCCTCGACCAGCAACCGGCGGGCGTCGAGGGCGCAGCATTCGTCGACCAGGATCCGGCGCGGCAGAATGCCGATCGAGCCTTCCAGCACGCTCATATTGCCGTCGAGCACGAGATGCGGAATCCGGGCGCTCTCGAGCAGGGCCGCGACCGCCGAGATCAGCACGGGATCATTGGTGCGCACGAGCTCGCGCAACGCCTCGCCTCCTCAGAGCTGCCGGCGGTCCCAGTCCTCGCCGGGGGAGCGCTGCTCGAGATAGGCGAGCAGCTTCATTTCGCGCCGCCCCTTGGTCACGGTGTCGAGCACCAGGCCCGCGACCATCGAGAGAAAGGCCAGCAGCATCAGGCCGGTGGACAGGATGGCGGTGGGGATGCGCGGAACCGTGCCTTGCTCGAAAAACGTCACGAAGATCGGGATCGCCAGAACGACGGAGACGAGCGCGAGCGCGACGCCGATCCCGGCGAAGAACGCGAGCGGCCGCTCCGAGCGATAGAGATCGAAGATGGTGAACACGATCCGCAGCCCGTCGCGCCAGGTGCTGAGCTTCGACACCGATCCTTGCGGGCGGGCGTAGTAGGGCGTCGGCATCTCGGCCACCGCCAGCTCGAGCTCAAGCGCGTGAACCGTCAGCTCGGTCTCGATCTCGAACCCGCGCGACAGCACCGGGAACGATTTCACGAAGCGGCGCGAGAACACCCGGTAGCCGGAAAGGATATCGGTGAAGCTTTCCCCGAAGACCGACGCCACGAAGGCGGTAAGCAGCCGGTTTCCGGTGCGATGTCCGCGGCGGTAGGCCGCCTGCTCCTCCTCGACCCGCGCCGCCACCACCATGTCGAGCCGGTCCTCGAGCAGCCGCGCGATCATCGTCCGCACGCTCGGCGCATCGTAGGTGGCATCGCCGTCGACCAGCACGTAGATGTCGGCATCCACGTCGGCGAACATCCGCCGCACCACGTTGCCCTTGCCCTGATGCGTCTCCCGTCGCACCACCGCGCCGGCGGCGCGGGCGACCTCGACGGTGCGGTCGGTCGAATTGTTGTCGTAGACGTAGACCGTGGCCTCCGGCAGCACGGCGCGGAAGCCGGCGACCACGGTGGCGATGGACGCCTGCTCGTTGAAGCAGGGCACCAGGACCGCGACCCGGTGGCCGGAGGCGGGCCGGACGTCGTCCGCGGGTGCGGCGATCCGCTCGGCTCTGGACATCAATCCGCCCCTTTATTCATCGGTTTGATCGCATAGATGTAGCGAGTGGCGTACTTGCCGCCACACCATAGCGTTTCTATTGTCGCGCGTCCTCGATTCCGGGAGCACCCGTCTTGGCCGTCATCGTCCCATTCGAAACCCGTCAAACCGCCTCCATCGACCGCCTGGTCGAGCTGGTGACCGCCGACATGGAGCGGGTCAACGCCACGATCCTGGCGCGGACCGGGTCGCAGGTGACGATGATTCCGGAGGTCGCCAACCACCTGATCTCATCGGGCGGCAAGCGGTTGCGGCCGATTCTCACGCTGGCGATGGCGCGGCTCGTCGGCTACGCCGGCGACGGCCACGTCAAGCTCGCCGCCGCGGTCGAATTCATGCACACCGCCACCCTGCTGCACGACGACGTGGTGGACGAGAGCGAGATGCGGCGCGGGCGGCTCGCCGCCCGCATGCTGTGGGGCAATGAGGCGAGCGTGCTGGTCGGCGACTTCTTGCTCGGCCAGGCGTTCAAGATGATGGTCGAGGTCGGCTCGCTGCGGGCGCTGGAGATCCTCTCGTCGGCCGCCGCCGTGATCGCCGAGGGCGAGGTGATGCAGCTCGGCGCCGCCAAGAACACCGCCACCACCGAGGACGACTATCTCGCGGTGATCCGCGCCAAGACCGCCGAGCTGTTCGCCGCCGCCTGCGAGGTCGGGCCCGCGCTGGCGTCGCGCCCGAAGGACGAGCAGTCCGCCTGTCGCTCGTTCGGCCTGAATCTCGGCATCGCCTTCCAGCTGGTGGACGACGCCCTCGACTACGGCGGCAAGGCCGCCAAGCTCGGCAAGAACGTCGGCGACGACTTCCGCGAGGGCAAGATCACGCTGCCGGTGGTGCTGTCGTTCCGCCGCGGCTCGGAGAGCGAGCGGGTGTTCTGGCGGCGCACCCTGGAGGAGGGCGACGCCACCGACGCCGACCTCGAGCAAGCGATCGCGCTGATGATGAAGCACCGCGCGCTCGAAGACACGGTGCAGCGCGCGCGCCACTACGGCGCCATCGCCAAGGACGCGCTGGCGCTGTTCCCGGCCTCGCCGATGAAAGCGGCGCTGGAGGAGGCGGTCGAGTTCTGCATCTGCCGGATGAACTAGCGCCGCGCTACCCAGATCAAGCCCGAGCCCCGCCGGCGGACCTGCCGGCAATCATCTCCACGATGTCCGCCCGATCCCGCAGCCGCGGGTCGGTGCGCGGCTGGCAAGGGACAAGATGTGCCCACGCCACAACAGTTATTGGGATGACCGCGGCCACTGTGAGGTGGTTCACACACCGGGTCTGATAAGTCTGTTAGTCGAACGCCAGTCCGGGATTGTCGATCTCGTGGATCGGCCCTTTCCTGCATGCTTCCTGCGACGGTGGAACGACAGGCGGCAATGTCATGACCAAGCATATCCTGGTGGTCGAAGACCAAGAGGACAACCGGCAGATTCTGCGCGATCTGCTGGCCAATGCCGGCTACCGGCTCACCGAAGCTGAGAACGGCGAGCAGGCGCTCGCGGCGGTCAAGCAGCAGCCGCCCGACCTGATCCTGATGGACATCCAGCTGCCGGTGCTCGACGGCTACGAGGCGACGCGCCGCATCAAGGCCAATCCGTCGCTGCGCGCCATCCCGATCATCGCGGTCACGTCCTATGCCTTGAGCGGCGACGAGGACAAGGCGCGCGCCGCCGGCTGTGACGATTTCGTCCCCAAGCCCTACAGCCCGCGTCAGCTCCTGATAAAAATCCGGGAGTACCTGCCGTAATGTTCAGCGACGGTATCCTGTTTTGGAAATTGCTCATGCATGTCCGATCGGCGGCAATGGCGTATGTCGGGCGTTGGCGCGGCCGCGCCGCGCGCTGGTGATTTGCACACACTGCTGCGGCCTTTGCGTCGCTTGAGGCGACGCGCCGGCCGCATTGACCGGCGTCTCGGATTCCCCTGAAGCGCGACCGGGATCAGAGCATTTTCAGGAAAAGTGGGAACCGGTTTTCCGTCCGAAAATGCGACAACGTAAAGCTGGACCACATTCAGTTTCCAGGAAACTGAATGTGATCTAGTGTAGGATCACGTCTGCATATCCCTCTGCGCAACAAGGGCACGCCATGACCCAGATCGCCAGCCTCGACCGCGCGCAGGCGCGCGCCATTCCCGATCTCACGGCGCTCTATCGCGAGGCCGACCGCCTCGAGCTGACGCCCGGCTGGATCAAGCGGGAGCAGCCGATCCTGTGGCACGAGCCGAGCTCGCCATTCCAACCGGCACATTGGCGTTACGGCGACGTCAAGAAGGCGCTCGATGCGGCGGGTGACCTGGTCGACGTCACGCTCGCCGAGCGGCGCAATCTCGTGCTGCGTAATCCCTTCCCGGAGAACAACTTCGCGACCGCCAAGACGCTGGTTTGCGCCTACCAGATGATCCTGCCGGGCGAGGTCGCGCCGACGCACCGCCATTCCTCGCACGCGCTGCGCGTCATCCTGGACGGCAAGGGGTCCTTTTCGGTGGTCGACGGCGAGAAGACGCCGATGGAGACCGGCGACGTCGTGCTCACGCCCGGCAACTGCTGGCATGGCCACGGTCATGACGGCGACGAGCCGGCCTATTGGTTCGATGGCCTGGACGTTCCGGCCACCCATCTGCTGGAGCCGATGTTCTTCGAGGAGCATCCGGACAAATACGAGAAGATCCGCTCGGTCGCGACATCGTCGCCGTACCGCTTCGCGCGCGACACCATCGCGGCGGCGCTGGACCGGGCCAAACCCGATCCGGATGGCATGCATGGGGCGCGCATCGATCTCGAGGCGCCGGACATGCCGTCGATGGGCCTCACCATGGAGCGGCTGGACAGCGGCGGCAGGACGCGGCGGCAGCGCTCGACCGCCAATCGCATCTTCCTGGCGGTCGAAGGCAGCGGCGAGACTTTGATCGAAGGCAAGCGTTTCGCGTGGCAGCGCGGCGACACGGTCGTCGTTCCGACCTGGAACAGATTTGAGCACCGCGCGCTCGCGGACTCGGTGCTGTTCTCGCTGTCCGATGAGCCGCTGATGCGATTCGCCAAATACTATCGGGTCGAAGCGGACTGAGGCTCCTCATTCCGGCTGCAGGTTGAGCTCCTGCGCGATCGCGCGCCATTGCGCCTGCTCGCGCCGGATGAAGTCCTCGGTCGTCGCCGGCGTGTTGGCGCCGCCGATCGCCAGCCCCAGGCCGTTGAGCCGCTGCTGGACATCGGGCTTGCGCAGGAACTGGTCGATCTCCCGGTTGAGCCGCGCGAGGATGTCGGGCGGCGTGCCGGACGGCGCCACCACCACCAGCCAGCCGTCGATCTCGAAGCCCGGCAGCGTCTCGCCGATCGTCGCCAGGTCGTCGACGCCCGGAAAGCGTTGCGCCGAGCTGATGGCGATCCGCCGCACCTTGCCGTCGCGCGCGAAGCCGACCACCGCGGCGAACGAGCTGATCATCGCCTGCGTGGTCCCGGCCGCCGTCTCCTGCAGCATCTGCCCGGTCGCCCGGTAGGGCACCTCGACCATGCCGATGCCGCCGCGCTTGTTCACGAGCCGGCCTACCACGACGCCGTAGCCGCTGGTGGCATCGACCCCGTAGGACAGCTTGCCCGGCTGCGCCTTGCCGTAGGCGATCAGCTCCGGCAGCGACTTCACCGGCAGATCCGGATTGACCGAGACGACGAACGGGCCGCGATTCGAGACCATGGCGACGGCGGTGAAGTCGCGCGTCGGATCGTAGGGGATCGATTTGAGCATGAACATGTTGGAGGTAAAGGTCGAGGCATTGGCGAAGAACAACGTGTAGCCGTCGGGCGCGGCACGGGCGGCCGCCTGCGCGCCGATGATGCCGGCGGCGCCCGGCAGGTTCTCCACGTAGATCTGCTGGCCGAGCGTGCGCGAGACGCCGTCGGCGAGCATACGCGCCATGATGTCGGTGCCGAGTCCCGGCCCGGTCGGCACGATCAGCCGGATCGGCCGCGTCGGCCAGGCCTGGGTCTGCGCGCCGGCGTCGATTGCGGCCGTGAGCAGTGGAGCGGCGAGCAGCACGGGCCAGATGATTTTCATGATGCGGCTCCCGCTCAGTTGCTCTCGAGCTTGATGCCGCCTTTGCGGATCACGTCGCCCCAGCGCGTGCTCTCCGCGGCAATCAATCCGGCGAACTCCTCCGGCGTCCCGAGCGGCAGCCGCAGCCCCTGCTTGGTCAGCCGCTCGCGCACCTCCGGCGCCTCGAACGCCTTGCGGGCCTCGGCGTTGAGCCAATCGACGACCGCGCGCGGCGTGTTGGCGGGCGCCATGAGCCCGAACCAGGCGCCGCCTTCCAGCGCCGCGAGCCCGACTTCCGCCGAGGTCGGGACCTCGGGCAGCACCGGATTGCGCTGCGCCGCCAGCACCGCGAGCGCGCGCACCCGGCCGGCGGCGGCGTGCTCGCGCGTGAGCGCCACCACGTCGAACATCATGTCGACATGCCCGGCCACCACGTCCTGCAGCGCGAGCGCCGCGCCGCGATAATGCACGTGGGTGAGCTCGACCCCGGTGAGCTGCTTGAACTGCTCACCGATCAGATGACCGCTGGCGCCGATCCCCTGCGTGGCGTTGGTCAAGCGGTTGGCCTTGCCGTAGGCGATCAGCTCCGTCATCGACGTCACCGGCAACGCCGCCCTGGTGACGACCACGTTGGGCACCGCCAGCATCAGCGTGACCGGCTGCAGGTCCTTCGCGGGGTCGTAGCCGACCTTGATCAGGTGCGGCAGGATCGCCAGCGTGGTGTGATTGCCCATGATCAGGGTGTAGCCGTCGGCGCGCGCCTTCGCGACCGCGTCGGTGGCGATGATCCCATTGCCGCCGAGGCGGTTCTCGACGATCGCCGGGTGGCCGGTCTCGCTCAGCCGCTGCGCGATGATGCGGGCGGCAAGATCGCCGAGGCCGCCGGCCGGCACGCCGACGATGATGCGGATCGGCTGCGACGGCGCGAGCTGCGCCGCCGCGCGCCCCGGCGGAAGGCCGGCGCAGGCGGCGAGCAGCGCGATCATGAGTCCGCGCCGCGTCAAAGGAAGAATCCCGGTCATCCTGTCTGCTCCAATTATCCAATGCGGTTCGGCGGCGTCAGTGCTGGCATATTGTCAGCGATCCGGATTGACCACGATATTGACGAATCCGCCCGGGCGGCGCTGCACCTCGGCCAGCGCGTCATTCACCTGCGCCAGCGGATAGGCGCGGGTCGTGAGCTTGCCGAGGTCGAGCACGCCGACCCGCGCCATCTCGGCCATCCGTTGGCCCTCGCCGGTGGTGAACCAGTTGGAGCCGCGCCATTGCAGCCGCGCTGTCATGAAGCGGATCGGCTGGATGGCGAGCGGCTCGCTCAGCGCGCCGATATTGACGGCGATCGCGCCCCGCTTCAGGGCATTCAATGCGTCGGCCGTGTTGGCGGCGGCGGCGGCGCGGCCCGAGCAGTCGATCAGCACATCCACCCCGAGCCCGTCGGTATGCCGCCGCATCCAGTCGGCGATCGGCGCGTCGCCGAGCGCGAGCACCTCGATGCGGCCGGGCGCGAGCGCTTTCACCTGCGCGAGCACGTCGCGATTGCGGCCGAGGCCGAGAATGCGGGTCGCCCCCATTGCGAGCGCAAGCAGGGCGGCGCCGACGCCGAGCGTGCCGGTGACGCCGTTGATCGCGAGTGAGCTGCCGCCGCCGACCTGCGCGCAACGCAGCGCCGCGAACGACGTCCCCAGATAGCCGAAGCGCGCGGCCTGGTCGAACGTCACCTGCGGCGGCAGCAGCACGAGCCGCTGCGGCGACGCGGTGACGTACTCGGAGAAGCCGCCGAACGGATAGTCCGCGAGCTGGCGGATCGAGTGGGGAAAAAAGCCGAAATAGCCCTGGAAGGCGGCCGCGCTGCACAGCATCGGCTCGCCGGCCCGGCAATAGGCGCAGGTGCCGCAGGTGAGCCACGGATTGACGTAGACGCGGTCGCCCACCGCCACGTCGGTGACTTCGCTGCCGACCTTGGCGATCACGCCGGCGGCGTCGAGCCCGACGCTCGCCGGCAGCGGCGGCAGCTGGTTCCACAGCTTGCCGCTGAAGATCGCGTTCATGTTGGGGATGACGCCGCAGGCCTTGACCTCGACCAGCACGTCGCGCGGGCGCGGCTCGGGGACGTCCACCGTATCGATCCGTAGCGGCTGCCCCGGCTCGTGCAAGCGCGCGGCGCGCATGGAGGCCGCCATCGATCCCCTCCTGTCCTGGTCGGAAATTCAACCCGGTGCAATCCAGCGCGCAATGTAGCCCGGATGGAGCGCAGCGCAATCCGGGGCTAGCCCGCGAGCGCCGTCGCCCGCACCCACCAGGCCGGATGCCTCCCTCGCAGCTGCTGCGCGCCCGCGGATGCCGTGCGGCGCGTGTCGAACAGCGCAAAGCAGGTCGCGCCCGAGCCCGACATGCGCGCGAGCCTGCAGCCCGGCAGGCGGCGAAGCTCGGCCAACACGTCGGCGATCACCGGCGCAACCGTGGTCGCGGGCGCTTCGAGATCGTTGCGGTCGTCGGCCAACGCCGCGAGCAGCGCCGCGCACTGCTGGCCGCCGATCAGCCAGGACGACGACGACGCGCCCGCCTTGCCGACGCTCCCGAGACGAAGCGCCGCGAACACATCCTTGGTCGCAACCGCCACGCCCGGATTGACCAGCACGGCGGGCAGCCGCGGCAGATCGAGCGGTTCGGAAAGAATCTCGCCAATCCCGCCCATGAAACGCGGCCGCGGGTCGAGGCAGACCGGCACGTCGGCGCCGGTCGCCCGCGCCGCCGCCATCAGGCGTGGATCATCGCGCGTCATGCGGTTGGCGCGCGCGAGCAGCCGCAAGGCCGCGGCGGCATCGGCGGAACCGCCACCGAGCCCGGCGGCGACCGGCAGCCGTTTCGACAGCGCGAAACGGCCGAGCTTGAGGCCGTCAACCCGCTCGGCCAGCGCGCGGGCCGCCTTGAGCACCAGGTTGTCGGCCGTATCGCCGGCAGCCGCCGCGGTCGGGCCGCGCACCGTGAGCGTCAGGTCGCGCGCCGGAGCGAAGGTCAGCGCATCGCCCACATCCGCGAATGCCACCAGGCTTTCGATGTCGTGATATCCGTCAGCGCGACGGCCGAGCACACGCAGCGTAAGATTCACCTTGGCGGGCGCCGGCTCGGCGCGCGCGGTCGCCACGGCGCGAGAGCGTGATCAGCCCCCGCCGGGCTTCTTCGCCTGCTGGGCGTCGGCCGCCGAGGAGGTGTCGTCGGGCAGCCCCGACTTGAGCTTGGCCTCGATCTTGACCAGCTCCTCGGGCTCGGGCTTGAGGTCGCGCGCGTGCGACCATTGAAACCGCGCCTCGAGCACGCGTCCGACCTGCCAATAGGCGTCGCCGAGATGGTCGTTGATGGTCGGGTCCTCGGGCTTGAGCTCGACGGCGCGCTCGAGGTGCTTCACCGCCTCCTCCATGTTGCCGAGCCGGTAATAGGCCCAGCCGAGCGAGTCGACGATGTAGCCGTCGTCCGCGCGCTGCTCGACCGCGCGCTTGATCATGCGCATGCCCTCGTCGAGATTGACGCCCTGGTCGACCCACGAATAACCCAGATAGTTGAGCACGTGCGCCTGATCGGGAAACAGCTCGAGCGATTTCTTGAGATCGGCCTCGGCCTTCGGCCACGCCTTGGCGCGCTCGTAGCAGATGCCGCGGAAATAGTAGATCACCCAGTTCGACTTCTCGTTCTTGGTGAAGGTGTCGATGCCCTTGGAATAGACGTCGGCGCATTCGGCGAACTGCTTGCGTCCGCGCAAGACGTTGCCGAGCGCCATGATCGCCTCGACGTCTGAAGGAGTCGTGGCGATCAGCTTGTCGAGGGCGGCCTTCGCCTCGTCGGTGCGCTCCAGCGTATCCAGGTTGAGCGCCATCTGGATCTGGGCGTTGCGCAGCAGCGGAGAATTGAGCGCCACCCGCTCGTAGGTCTTGATGGCGAGCTCGGGCTTCTTCATCGCCTCGTAGAGGTCGGCGAGTGAGAGCAGCGCGAGCGAGTGCGACGGCACGAGATAGAGCGCGAGCTGGAGATAGATGAGGCCGAGCTCCTCCCCGCCGCGGCGCCCGAGCGCGGCGCCGAGACCGTAGAGCACTTCGGCGGCGCCCGCCTGCGGCGTGTCGATCAGCATCGGCAGCTTCTTGCCGGCCTTGATCTCGGCGATCGCGTCGGTGACCAGCGGATGACGCGGCAGCGCTTCATCGAACGTGGTGTAGACCTTGAGCGCCTCGTCCTTGCTGCCCTGGCGCGACAGCAAGCTGCCATAGGCCTGGACCACCCGCAGCGCGGTCGGGTCGGCCTTGTAGGCGCGCTCGAAGCGCTTGAGGGCCTCTTTCCTCTGGCCGGCGACGTCAAGGATCAGGCCGGCATGCAGATCCTTGAAGATCGCATAGCCTTCGGAGCCGGCGAGCTTGTCGATGCCGTCGGTCGCGAGCTTGGCCTCGGTCGGCGTCGCCTGCGTCCACGCCGACAGCAGCGTGGCGGCAAGATCGGTGATGGGCGCGCGGACCGACTGGGCGAGGTCCCGGCGCGCGGCCGGATACTGCTTCTGCTTGATCGAGCGCACGCCAAGCACAAGCCGCGCGATGCGATCGGCCTTGTCGACCTGCAGCACGCGTTCGGCGAGCTTGACGGCTTCGTCGACCTCGCCATTGGCGAGCACCGCCAGGAAGGTGCGGCCGAGGAGCTCGCTGTTGCGGGGATCGCCCCGCAGCGCGGCCCGGTAGTAGGTGGCGGCCGCGGCCGCGTCACGCTGCCCGAGCGCGTGGCGGGCGGCGAGATAACTGCCCGACGCCGACATCCGCGGAAAATTCGATGGTGTTTGGGCCTGTGCCCGCGCCAGCAGCACGCTTGGCCAGGTAACGGCGCAGGCGGCGAGAACGGTGATGGCAGCCCGCCGGAAGCGTGGCGATGGGATCACGGATTGGACTCCAGCTGGCGGAAGCGCGCCCGCGGCGCGGCCGCATTGACCGGGCGAGAATGGCCTTTTTGGGCCCGCCCCGCAATAACTGCCCCGACCGGACATGTCCACCGACTTTGATGCCTGGATATGGGCGTTATCGTGACCGGAAGGGCATCGTACCGGTCACATATTCGGATAATTCGGCCCGCCGCCGCCCTCGGGCGGAATCCAGGCGATGTTCCGATTCGGATCCTTGATATCGCAGGTCTTGCAGTGCACGCAGTTCTGCGCGTTGATCACGAAGCGCGGTGAGCCCCCCTCCTCCACCCATTCATAGACGCCGGCCGGGCAGTAGCGCGCCGAAGGCCCGCCATAGACGTCATGCTCGGACGCCTTCTGCAGCGTCATATCGGCGACCTTGAGGTGAGGCGGCTGGTCCTCCTCGTGGTTGGTGTTGGACAGGAACACCGAGGAAAGCTTGTCGAAGGTGAGCTTGCCGTCCGGCTTGGGATAGACGATCGGGGCAAATTGCGCCGCCGGCTGCAGCGTCGCCGAATCCGGCTTGCCGTGGCCGAGCGTGCCGAACAGCGAGAAGCCCGCCGTGCTGGTCCACATGTCGAAGCCGCCCATCGCGATCCCCAGCAAGGTGCCGAAGCGCGACCACAGCGGCTTGGCGTTGCGCACCTTCCACAGATCGCGGCCGATATCGGAGTTGCGCCACGCCGCATCGTAGCCGGCAAGCTCGTCGTTGGCGCGGCCGGCCTTGAGCGCCTCGGCGACCTGCTCGGCCGCCAGCATCCCCGACAGGACCGCGTTGTGGCTGCCCTTGATGCGCGGAACATTCATGAAGCCGGCGGCGCAGCCGATGAGCGCGCCGCCCGGGAAGGCGAGCTTGGGCACCGACTGCCAGCCGCCTTCGGTCAAGGCGCGCGCGCCATAGGCCAGGCGCTTGCCGCCCTCGAAGGTGCTGCGCACCAGCGGGTGGGTCTTGAAGCGCTGGAACTCCTCGAACGGCGCCAGATAGGGATTGCGGTAATTGAGGTGCACGACGAAGCCGACCGCGACCAGCCTGTCGTCGAAGTGATAGAGGAACGAGCCGCCGCCGGTGGAATTGTCGAGCGGCCAGCCGAAGCTGTGCTGCACGAGGCCGGGCCGGTGCCGCTCGGGCGCGACCTGCCACAGCTCCTTGAGACCCAGCCCGAATTTCTGCGGCTCGCGGCCGTCGGCAAGGCCAAAGCGCGCGAGCAGCGCCTTGCTGAGATTGCCGCGCGCGCCTTCGGCGAGCAGCGTGTATTTGGCGCGCAGCTCCATGCCGCGGGTGAACGAATCCTTGTGATGGCCGTCCTTGGCGATGCCCATGTCGCCGGTGGCGACGCCGGCGACCGCGCCGTTGCCGTCGAACAGCACCTCGGCAGCCGCGAAGCCCGGATAGATTTCGACACCCAGGCCTTCCGCCTTGCCGGCGAGCCAGCGGCAGACGTTGCCGAGCGAGACCACGTAATTGCCGTGGTTGCTCATCAGCGGCGGCATCATCAGGTTAGGCAGCCGCGCCCAGCGCGTGGCCGAAAGCCAATAGAAACGGTCGTCGGTCACCCGGGTCTTGATCGGGGTGTCCTCGCCGCGCCAGCCGGGCAGCAGGCGGTCGAGCCCGACCGGATCGATCACCGCACCCGAGAGGATGTGGGCGCCGACCTCCGAGCCCTTCTCCACCACCACCACGGAAATGTCGGGCGAGATCTGCTTGAGCCGGATCGCCGCGGCGAGCCCGGCCGGCCCGGCGCCGACGATCACCACGTCGAACTCCATCGCCTCGCGGGAGGGCAGGTCCTGGGCGTTCATTCGGTCCTCCGAGACCTCGTCGGCGCTGATCTAGTTTTGGCGCGGCCGCGAGGATAGCGCCTTTTGGAGCAAGCCGTATGCCAGCCGCAACTGCTCCTCGACCGCCGACCAGTCGGCCTCGGTCATCACCGCGTTGCGGGCGTCGCAGTATGCCATCGCCCGCGCGCGCACGACCCCGGCCCCGCGGACGGCTTCGCCGTCGACGCCGTAGATGAGCGTGGTCACCCGCGCAATGATGGCGCCGTATTGCTCCGCCGTGACCGCCTCGCGCCGCGCCTGCCACCAGGCGAGTTCGGTGCGCGCCGCCTCGCCGACCTCGACCGGCACCGGCGCCGCGGGTGCCAGCAGGCGGAAATACCGGACCAGGTGCGGCACGGCGGCTTCGGCTTCCGCGCGCGAGCGCGAGGGCTGAAACGCCTTCGCCGCGCGCGCGGCGGCGACCGCGATCCTCAGGCTGTCGAGCGGCGAGAACCCTTGCTCGCCGCGCGCCATCTCGTAGAGGTCGAGAAACAGCGCCACATAGCGCTGCTCATAATAGTGTCGCCACATCGCCGTTTCGAGGCGCGCCATCGCCCCCGGATCGAAGCTGGTGAGGTCGGCCCGCCGCGGGATCGCCGCATAGGCGACCGCCGCCGCGACGAGCGCGAGCAGCGCGGCCGCGAGCCAGTGCCGCCGACGGCGCCGGCCGGGCTCTGATCCGTGCATCGCCCCGTTCACCTTCCGCGCTCCCGCCAAGCGTGCCCAATCAGCTACGGCAGACCGGGCGGCAAGGTTTCATGGCGCGGCCCGACTTGAATGTACCGCGGTCACCTGCAGCTGGCTGGACGATACCGGACCGCCAAGGTCGTGGCAGATTTGTCGCAGAACCATACGATATCGCCGGCGGGTTGCGTGCCCGCCACCAGTGGCGTGCCGCGCGGCGCGTTCGGAACCTGAAGGATATTGCCGGGGCCGCCGGCGGCCGAGGTGTAGGAAATGGTGACGGTGCCGTTGATGGTGTTGATCCAGATATTGGTCACGGCTCCGATGGGCCCCGGGAAGGTCCACCCGGCGGAAAGGTCGGCTTGTCCCGCCGCGGCGTTTTCCGCGACGGCCGTCTGCGCCGCAGCCGCGAGGCTCAAACCTTGGGCCACGCGTGCGCGTATTGCGTAGTCCTGATACGCCGGGAGCACGATGAGGACGAAAGCCGCCAGAACGGCAACGACCACGCCGACAACAATCCATCCGAAAACCTTGCGCTTCCCGCTCATCGACTCGTTCCGTCGTGTTTTCCTAGTCGCTCCAAACCGGCGTTGTGCCGAACCTCTGCGGCTAATGCGCGGCGGTCCCGTGCCTGAGCCGTGACCGCCATTCACCCGCGCCGATAGACCACCAACGCATTATGCAAACGCCATCGGCCGGGGATTGCCATGCGCTCCTTCTCGCTCCGAAAGACCGCCTGGGTGGAGGGACCTCCATCCAAATTCAACGCCACATCGCAGCCAAGCCCCCCGTTCGCCTGCGATGCCGACAGGACTTCCGCCAGTTCGAACAGGCTCAAACCACCCTCCGCCACGACGACCACGATCGAGCCCGGTCGGAGACAAACGGCCGTCCTGTTTTGACGATCGAAATCATTTCTGCGAATCCCCATCTTGCCGCCGGGATCCACCAGCAGCGGCCCGCACTGCACCGCGCTTTGCACGCCCTCTCGCGGCACGTCCTGGCGCGGCACGATGCCCACTGTGCTGTCGGTTGCAAATATGACGCCCGAGCCTGCGTTCGGATTCACGTCCTTCACCATCGTGCGATCGACGATCAGCAGGCCGCTCGGGCTCAGGCGGGACCGCGAGTCGATCTCGAAAAACCCGCCGTTGGCGGCAAGAACGTCACCCGGCCGGCGCAGGAATGCATCGATGCTGTTGCCTTCGGAGGCCGACTGTTGCTCGACCTTGACGTGGAATTTCGCCGTGTCGAAGGTCCAGATATGCAGGTCGATCTCGTACGAGGAAAGCTTCACGGCCCGGTAGGTGGCGCCGGCGCCGAGCTCGCGGGCGCTCGTCGTTTTTGCTTGCATCAGCAATGCCGGCACCGGCTGCGACTCGCTGGCGGGTTCGATCGACAGCCGCGGGTGGTCCGGATTTCGCGATGCGGCCTCCCCGTGCCATTTGGCCGCCTGCTCGTTGTCGCCGGTCAGCCGCTTGATCTCGCCGATCGCCCAATAGGCCATCGCGAAATCCGGCGCGATCTCGATGCTCCGGCGGAGATGGCGCTCCGCCGCGTCGAATCTGCGCGCATGCACCTGTCGCCTCGCCTCGAGAAATTGCGCATATGCCTCGATCGAGCGCGTTGGTGGATTGGCGGCGCGGTTCTTTTTCAGCGTCTGCGGATCGACACCCATCCCGTACATGAGTGCTTCAGGGATCACCTTGTAGATTTCCTCGAGCTCGGCGCGAGCGCCTTCGATTTGCGATGATCCGACGATCCGATCGCCCGCATCGCGCAACTCAACGCTGACCATGATCCGGCCGGACGCGTTCTCGGTGATCCTGCCGTCGACGGTGGAATGACTGCGCGCCAAGGTCTGGTTCGTGGTCAGGGCCGAGCGCACGCGCAAGTTCGCGTCTGCGAACAGGTCGACGAAATTTCGCTCGATCTTGTACCTGAGAAAATCAAGCTCGGTCTTTTCCGGCGGAACCTTGAAGGCAATGACGTCCACGTCGCCGACGGCCCCCGCGCGGCCGAAGATCGCATCGCGAATGCTCGACTTGCCGCCCTCCGGGAGGCCGAACCACGCGGCGGCAAGAACTGCCGCCGTCAGCGAGGCGACAGCGGGAAGTCCCTTGGACCGCCGCGCGCCGAGCTTGAGTCGAGCCAAAGGTCCAAATGCAATTGCGTTCACATGGGCAATGAGACGATCCACGTTGTGATGAAAGTCGCGGCCCGGATCGACGACAAAGGCGTTGAGAAACGCAAAATTCCCGAGGCTTTGGGGGATTTCTTCGGCCTTTGGCATAACTGCGCCGCCGACCAGGACTGGAATGAGTGGAAGGCCGATCTGCAGCGCGGTTTCTATTTCGATCCTGACCGGGTCGTCGGCGGCGGCGATCCGCAATTGACCATCTTGGCGAGGCCCAAGCCATCGCGGCCCCATGACCGCGACCAGAACCTTCGCGCGCAGCAGGGTCTCACGGATGTGCTGCCTGAAATCAATTCCGGGCGGAATGTTTTCAATGTCCCGGAATACCGCGTCCTTCCCATAGTAGCCGCGAAGCCGGTCGTGAATGCGTCCGGTTATGTCGCTCGTATCATCGCGGCGATAGGAGATTACGATGCTTGCCATCGCTCCGACTGCAGATCGAGGGCGTTTGCCCAGGTTGCACGGCCGCCGCTGCACGGCATATTAGCCGCGCCCGACGCTTTTCCAAGCACGCGCTCGGCTGCGGAAAACCGGACCCCATGGTTTCACGGCGCGCGGCAATGACGTAGAACAATTGGGCCGATGCCCCCCGACCGCGACAAAGCCGCCCGCGAGCTGCTCGCCTTCTACCAGGAGGCGGGCGTCGATGCGCTGCTCGGCGAGGCGCCGGTTGACCGGTTCGCCGATGCGCCGCCGGCCATTGCGGCTCCGGCTCCGCCGCTGCCGGCGGCCGAGGCCGACCGCGCCAAGGCCGCCGCACCGGTGCCGCGCCAGGAGGTCCTGCCGCGCGATCTCGACTCCCGAGGCCGAGCGGGCAATCTCCCGCCGCCCTCCCCCGACGCCGCCGTGATGGCTGCGCGGGAGGCGGCCAAGACCGCGGCGAGCCTCGACGAGCTGCGCGCGATCCTCGGCCGCTTCGACGGCTGCGCGCTCAAGACCACCGCCACCCAGCTCGTGTTCGCCGACGGCAATCCGCAGGCGCGGGTGATGTTCGTGGGCGAGGCGCCGGGACGCGACGAGGACCTCGAGGGCCTGCCCTTCGTCGGGCGCTCCGGCAAGTTGCTCGATCTGATGATGGCGGCGATCGGGCTCGATCGCACCCGTGTCTATATCGCCAACATCATTCCGTGGCGGCCGCCCGGCAACCGGACACCGACGCCGCAGGAGAGCCAAATCTGCCTGCCGTTCATTCTACGCCAGATCGAACTCGCCAATCCCGATGTGCTTGTGTGTCTCGGCGGACCGTCGGCGCAGACCATTCTCGGCTTTACCGACGGCATCCGCCGCACCCGCGGCAAATGGCTGTCGTTCAATACCGGCACGCGTGACATTCGGGCCATCGCGACATTTCACCCCGCCTATTTGTTGCGCTCTCCACTGGAGAAGCGGCTGGCGTGGCGGGACTTTCTCGCGATCAA
>JBEVIH010000334.1:0-11613 GCA_040510815.1 Xanthobacteraceae bacterium
ACGGAAATACCGCGTTTGCGGGGTCGTAAGACTTTGAGTCCAGCCAAAAATGTGCTATATATACCGAAAATGAGCACTACACCGCACCCGAGCCGCTCCCCGAGGGGAGCGTTATTTTTCGGGTTCCCGAGGAACCGTCACATAGGGACGTGAGACCCACGACCAAACCCGTGGCAGGAAAAACGCGTCATCGGTCGAAGAAAACCTCCGCCCAGACCAGGCGGCCCAAAAAGAGTACCGGCGTCCGCCGGAGGGCATCGCACGCCCCGCGGGGTACCACCCGCCGCGGGGCTCCCGTAGCAAAGACACCCGTCCGCCGCCGGCCGGACGAAGGAGCGCCCCCGGTAATGACCACCAAGAAGACGACCCAACGTCAGGGCTTCAAGACCAGCGAGTTCATCGTCTACCCGGCCCACGGCGTGGGCCAGATCGTCGCGATCGAGGAGCAGGAAGTTGCGGGCGCCAAGCTCGAGCTGTTCGTCATCAACTTCGTCAAGGACAAGATGACGCTGCGGGTTCCCACCGCCAAGATCGTGTCGGTCGGCATGCGCAAGCTCGCCGAGCCGCCGTTGGTCAAGCGCGCGCTGGAGACGCTCAAGGGCCGCGCCCGCGTCAAGCGTACGATGTGGTCGCGTCGCGCCCAGGAATACGAGGCCAAGATCAATTCGGGCGACATCGTCGCGATCGCCGAGGTGGTGCGCGACCTGTTCCGCTCCGACACCCAGCCCGAGCAGTCCTACTCGGAGCGTCAGCTCTACGAGGCGGCGCTCGACCGGCTGTCGCGTGAGATCTCGGCGGTGCAACGCATCACCGAGACCGAGGCGATCAAGGAGATCGAGGCCGCGCTCGCCAAGGGCCCGCGCCGCGGTCCCAAGCCCGCCGAAGGCGATGGCGACGACGAGTCGGTGGTCGAGGAAGAGGCGGCGTAAGCGCTCGCGCTCTCTCCGGCGACGACATTCGAGGGCCCGGCGGCAACGCCGGGCCCTTCGCACGCTGTTACCGGCAATGCCCTTCCGATTGACCCCCGCGCGCGCGTGGCGGCACGCAGCCCGGTTCGCAAGCCTTTACCATGGCTGGGGAAATGCCGAGGAAATGTCTCGGCGCAGTCATAATTAAGCTCGCTTTCCGAAGAGGATAGGCGGCTCGGGGATCGAACGGCGTGGGGGGACATGAGGGGGCTTCTTAACGTATTGAACACGCGTGGATTCGCCTGCGTCGCCACCTTTTTCGGCGCGGGCGTGATCGCGACTTTGGTGGGGGACTGGAGCGCTTCGGACGCGGGGAGCTGGAGCGCGTCGGAGGCTAGGCCCACCGTCCGTTCGGAACTGTCGCCGGCCGACGCCGTGGCATTCCGGTTCCCATTCGACTGGAACGAGGCCGTGCCGGCGGTTGCGACCGCTGCCGCCGTTCCGTCGGTTCCGACCGCAGCCCTGGCGAAAGCTGCCCATTCGGGCGTCGCCGCCCAGCAGGCGCTGTTGAGCCCACGGCCGAGCTACCAACTGGCCTCGGCGACGGTCGGGCAATTGCCCGCCATGGCCTATGCGCCGGAGAACACGCCGGTCGTGACCAGGACCGAGCCGTTGCCGGCAGCGGTCCATGGTCCCGCCAAGCCCGCGCCCGACACCAAATCCGCCGCTGCGCCTGCCGCCGCCAAGCCGGTGGCCGCCGCTGCGCCCGCGCCCAAGCGCGACACCCGCCAGGTGCTCAACGACGCACAGATTTCCAGCATCAAGAAGCGCCTTGGGCTCACGCCCGACCAGGAGCGCTACTGGCCGGCGGTCGAGCAGGCGCTGCGCCAGATGGCGTGGAAGAAGACGCCGGGCGAGAAGGCCAAGGTCGATATGAGCACGGTTGATGTGGATGGGCTGAAGTCCGCCGCGTTCCCCCTGGTGATGAGCTTCAGCGATGACCAGAAACGCGAGCTGCGTTCGCTCGCCAATCTGATGGGTCTCGAAAGCGTGGCGTCCAGATTCTGAATGGGGCGGACCTGAGCATTCCCGAGGGGCCCGGCAGCCATGCCGGGCCTCTTCGCTTTTGGGCGGCCCGATGGACGCCCGTGCGCGGGAGTCTGTATCATCACTTGTAGATAGCTTTATGTTGGGACATCCGATGGGGGCAGCGCGATCGGCAACAGAACAAGGCGGGAGGCGACCATGGACATGAGCGTCACAGTCGGCGCGGCCGGCGGCGACGGCCAAGCCGAGAAGACCGAAATCCGCAAAATCTCCCGCGGCGCCAATTCGAGCGACCTCGACGCCTGGCTCGAGAAGGTCGAGGCGCTGGGCGAGCTCAAGCGCATCACCGCCGAGGTCGATCCCGACCTCGAAGCCGCCACCATCACCTATCTGGTCGGCGGCGAGAAGTCGCCGGCGCTGCTGTTCGAGAACATCAAGGGCCATCCCGGGCACAAGGCGCTCTACAACATGATCGGCTGCAATCTGTCGCGCTTCTGCCTGATGATCGGCGAGCAGCCCGTCGATCATCCGCTCAAGGCCGTGCAGATCCTGCAGCGCAAGCTCGGGCGCAAGATGAAGCCCAAGGAAGTGGCGGCCGAGAGCGCGATCTGCAACCAGAACGTTGTCGAGGGCGACGACATCGACATCCGCATCTTCCCGGCGCAGCGGATGTGGCCGCTCGACGGCGGCATGTATCTCGGCACCGGCGACGCCGTGGTGACCCGATGTCCGGAGACCGGCCGCGTCAACGTCGGCACCTATCGGATGATGATCAAGGGCCCGCGCGAGGTCGGCGTCTACACCTCGCCCGGCAAGGACGCCACCATCGATCGCGAGAAATGGTGGAAGCTCGGCAAGCCGATGCCGATCGCCGCCGCCTACGGCATCGATCCGTTGCTGTTCCTGGTGGCCGCCACCAGCCTGCCGAAAACCGAAAGCGAGTATGAGTATTATTCCGGCATCAACGGTGCGCCAATCGAGGTCTTCACCAGCGATCTGACCGGCCTGCCGCTGCCGGCGCGTGCCGAGATCGTGCTCGAAGGCTTCCTCTATCCGGACGAGACCTTCGCCGAAGGACCGTTCGGCGAGTTCACCGGCTATTACGGCCGGCCGAGCGGGGCTACACCCTATATGCGGGTCGAGCGCGTGCGCTATCGCGACAATCCCACCTTGACCTGCGCGTTGATGGCGGACGGCGCCGCCAACGAGGCCGGGCTGTTCTGGGCGGCGTTGCGCTCGGCCGGCATCTGGGCCGACCTGCAGAAGCTCGGCGTGCCGGGCATCCAGGGCGTGTGGTCGATCCCGGAGGCCGCCGGCTGGGGCATCACCGTGGTCTCGATCAAGCAGATGTATGCCGGGCATGCGCCGCAGGTCATGGCGCTCGCCGCCCAGTGCACCGCCGGCGCCTATTTCGGCAAATACGTGATCGTGGTCGACGATGACGTCGATCCGACCAACGTGCACCAGGTGCTGTGGGCGATGGCGACGCGCTCGCGCCCGGCGCAGTCGATCGACTTTCTGCGCGAGACCTGGAGCACCTTTCTCGACCCCAGCCTCAATCCGCCGGAGATCCGGCCCTGGGGCTCGAAGTGCCTGATCAACGCCTGCATGGACTATCGCTTCATCAAGACCTTCTCCAAGCGTACCAAGCTGTCGAAGGCCGCCTACGACAACGTGGTGGCGCGCTGGCAGGAGCTGGGCCTGAGCGGGCAGCCGCCGGTGGTCTCGGTGTTCGAGGACGAGAAGCTTCCGGACAGCATTGCGTAACGGCGCGTCCGGTACGGCCGAACATCCGCGCTGTCATGCCCGCGCAAGCGGGCATCCAGTAGCCACCGCCGCGTCGGTGAGACATCGCGCGCGCAACCTGGTTCGGTGTTTACTGGATTCCGGCTCTCGCGGAGCCTGTCCTCGGACGGTGCGAAGCGCCGATCCGGGGGCTCGGCCGGAATGATGGCCGGGAGAGCGCGGCAATCCGCTACGGCTTCGGCTTGAGCCCGATCGCCTGCGTGATCTCCGCGTTGCGGGCGCGCTGGCGTTCGATGTCGGCGGCGAACGCGGCCGGTCCGCCGGGATTGAGCACCTGCGCGGTGCCGGAGAGCCGCGCGGCGATCGCCGGGTCGGCAGCGGCCGCGGTCACGTCGGCGGCGATCTGCTCGCGCAGCTCGGCCGCAATGCCGCGCGGCCCGAACAGCCCGACCAGGCCCTCCAGCTCGAGTGCCGGGAAGCCGGCCTCGGCGGCGGTCGGAATCTCCGGCAGGATCGGCGCGCGCTCGCGCCCGTTCACCACCAGGATGCGGATGCGCCCGGCCTGCGCTTGCGGCTGCAGGATCGCGTACGACGCCATCATGATCTGGATGCGTCCCTCGCCCACGTCGGTGGCGGCCTGCACGATGTCGCGGTAGGGCACCTTGGCCACCTTGAGGCCGGCGGTCTTCACGAAATAGTCGAACGTCATCTCGCCGATGCCCGGCACCGCCGCCATGTTGAACTTGCCGGGCTCGGCGCGGGCGCGCGCCACGAACTCGGCGACCGACGCGATCTCGGCGGTCGCCGGCACGCCGACCGCCATGATGGTGTTGGACACCCGGGCGATCGGCAACAGGTCGCCCGGCGTATAGGGCAGCTTCTCGTACTGGAACGGATGCACCGTGAACGAGCCGCTGGGCGAGAACAGCAGCGTGTGGTCGTCGTTGGCGGCCACGAACGCCTGGATCGCCACCAGGCCGTCGGCGCCGGGCCGGTTCTCGACCACCACCGGCTTGCCCCAGCGCGCTGCCAGCCGGTCGGACAGCATGCGCGCGCCGATATCGGCGCCGGAGCCCGGGCCTAGCGGCACGATGAACCGCACCGACCGCTGCGGCCACGATTGCGTTTGCGCGTGCGCCGTCAGCGGTGCGGCAATTGCGCAGAGAGCGAGGACAAACGCGCGCAGCTTCGTCACGGGCATGAAAGCTCCTGCATATGATCGAGTGTAACCGTGAATTGAACGGAGCTGAACTCGAGATTTGGGCGGCGCGGGTGCCGCGAACGCGGCTGCCCAGAGCGACACGTGTCCTACCTGAGATTCATGAGGACACGCCCCAGACAGGTCCCGATCGTCACCGCGTCGGCTTGAGGTCGAGCGCCTTGGCGATGGTGGCGATATGGGCGCGCTGGCGCGCCATGATCTCGCTGAATTCCTTGGCGCCGCCGCGGGTCGGGGTCTGCGCGGTGGCATTGAGCCTGGCTTCGATCTCCTTGTCGTCGGCCACCGCCACGACATCGGCGCCGATCTTCTCGCGCAGCTCGGCGGGAACGGCCGGGCTGCCGAACAGGCCGACCAGGCCGTCCATCTCCATGGCGGGGAAGCCCGCCTCGCGTGCGGTCGGAATGTCGGGCAGGCTCGGCGCCCGCTTGCCGCCCATCTGGGCCAGCACCTTGACGCGGCCGGCTTGCTGCTGCGGGCGCTGGATCGCGTAGGACGAGGAATAGACTTGCAGGCGGCCTTCGGCGAGATCGTTCACCGCCTGCACGATGTCGCGGTAGGGCACCTTGGCGAATGTGAGCCCCGCCTCCTTGGCGAAGTAGTCGAAGGCGAGCTCGGTGATTCCGGGCACCGCGGCCGAGTTCCACTTGCCGTTCTCCGCGCGCGCGCGTTTCACGAAATCGGCGAGATCGGCGATGTTCGATGCCGCCGGCGCCGCGACTGACAGCACGGTCGACGAGAAGCTCGCGATCGGCAGAATGTCGTCCGGGTTGTAGGGCAGCTTCTGATAGAGATACGGGTGGACGATGAAATTGCCGCTCGGGCCCCACAGGAAGGTGTGGTCGTCGTTGGCGGACAACACCGCCTGGATCGCGATGAGGCTGTCGCCGCCGGGCCGGTTGTCGATCACGACCGGCTTGCCCCAGCGCGTCGACAGCTTCTCCTGGATGAGGCGCGCGCCGATGTCGGCGCCGGCGCCGGGCCCGAAAGGAATGATGAAGCGGACCGGGCGCTGCGGCCAGGTTTGGGTCGATGTCTGCGCCGGCGCCGGCGACGTCGGCAGGACGGCAAGTGCAGAGAGGGCAAGCGCCAGCGCGTGGCGTTTCGTTATGTTCATGGTGCTCCTCACCAAGATGAATTCGGCCGGACAGTAACGCGACCCACACGGCGTTGGAACGGGGGCCGCCGCTACTTTTTGTCTCCACCGGTGCGTGTCGCTTGCCGGCTCCGTCACTGCGCCGGCTTGGGTGGCGCGGTCTGGTGGATGGCGGCGATCTTGGCGCGCTGTTCCTCGATCGCGGCGAGGAATTCTTCCGCCGTGCCGGTGCGCGGCACCGTGCCGATGCCGACCACCCTGGCGCGGAACGCCGGGTCGGCGATGACCGTCCGCACGTCGCCGGCGATGCGCTGCCTGATCTCCGCCGGCGTGTCGCGCCAGCCGTAGATGCCGCCGACGCCGTCGAAGGTCAGGTCGGGATAGCCGGCCTCGCGGGCGGTCGGCACGTCGGGCGCCTGCGGGGTGCGCTCGCGGTTGGTCACGAACAGCAGCTTGGCGGTGCCGGCGCGGTGATGCGGCACCAGGGTCGGCACGCCGGTGCCGGCGACGTGCAGCCGTCCCTGGTTGAGATCCTGGTAGGCGGGCGCGAAGTCGCGATAGGACACCTGCACCATCTCGATGCCGGCGTATTTCTGCAGCGCGAGCAGGATGTAATAGGGCAGCCCCGGCGTCGCCGCCCAGTTGAGCTTGCCGGGCTGCGCCTTGGCGGCCTTCACCAGGTCGGCCAGCGTGTCGACCTTCAGCACGGCGGTGGCGGAGACGCCGAGAAAATTGTCGACCGCCGGCGCGATCGGGAGAAGCTCCTTGGGATCGTAGGGCAGCCGCTCGTGCAGCAGGTGGTTGAAGGTGACGATGCCGGCAAACGAGAACAGGAAGCTGTGATGGTCGCGCGCGGTCATGAACGTGGTCACCGCCGGGATGCCGTCGGCGCCCTGCCGGTTTTCCACCACCACCGGCTGGCCCCAGCGTTCGGTCAGCCGCTCGGCGATGAGCCGCGCCGAGAGGTCCATGCCGCTGCCCGGCGGCAGCGGCACGATGAACCGCACCGTCTTCTGCGGCCAGGCTTGGGTCTGCGCGAGCGCCGGCGTCGTCGCGATCGCGACCACGAGGACGACATTGGACGCCAATCGTTTCATGCACCTGTTTCCCGGCATTGAGGTTCAACGCTCGAAGCGTACGGACACGCTCGCGACCGGGTCAAGCGCGTAGGCGATGCCGTCCTCGCCCGGCTCGATCGAGATCGGCGCCACCACCGAGCCGGTGATGATGATCTCGCCGGCGCGCAGCCGCTCGCCGAAGGCGGCAAGGACGTCGGCCACGTGAAGCACGATGTCGATCCATTGACCGGTATTGGCCTGCGGGTCGGCGGTGCGCGCGGACTCGGCGCCGCGCCGGATCACCCGGCAGGTGAGACCATCGGACGCAGCGCCGGCGCGCGCGGGGCCCGAGCCGGAAAGCACCACGTGGCGCTGATAAATGTTGCCGGCGAGGATCCGCTCCGGGTCCTCCGGCGGCGTGTGGAGATCGACCAGCTCGATCGCCGGCGCGATGCCCGCGATCGCCGCGGCGGCCGTGTCGCGGTCGGCGCCGGCCGCGACGTCACGGCCGATATGCACGGCGACCTCGGGCTCCGCCACCGGGTTCGCCCAGCCCTTGAGCGACACGCTGGCGCCCGACTCGACGCGGGCGTTGCGGGTGAGAAAGCCGACCAGCGGCCCGCTGATCTTGAGCCGCTCCTGGAACGCGGGCGCGCCGAAGCCGACCTTCCAGCCGAGCGGCGCGTCGCCGGCGGCGAGCCGCTTGCGCCGCAGCTCGAGCTGCGCCTGCATGCCGCGCGCCACGCGCGGGTCGTCCGACAGTTTCATCGCCTGCTCCTTCTCCCGCGTTCACCGTAGCAAACGGTGTAGGCCTCCGCCGGTGCGTCGAACTCGGCGGGCTCCCTCCCCCCGTTCTTCACGGGGAGAGGGTGGGGGTGAGGGGCTCACGAGCTCCGCGCGCGCAAATAAGATTGCCCCTCACCCATCCTCGTTCGTTGCCGCTCCGAGCTGCCCTCTCCCCGCAAGCGGCGGGGAGAGGGCACAACAAGTGGCCGCACCGCCTAATGGCTCGCCGGATCGACCTCGTAGCCGGAGTCCTCGATCGAGCCGGCGCCCATCCAGCCCCACACCAGCACCACGTCGGCGTCGGAGGTGTTGTTGAAGCCGTGCCAGCAGCCGCGCGGCGAATAGACCACGTCGCCCTCGATCGACGGCTTCTGGCCCTCGGCGGTGTAGACGTGGCCCTGGCCCTTGAGCACGATGAAGAACTCGTCGCAATTGTGGTGGCGATGGTTCTCGTGGCGGGCGCCGGGCCTGAGCACGGTCCAGCCAACCACGTGGTCGGCGCCGGCGGTTTTCTTGTCGATCAGGAATTGCACCTGCATGTCGACCCAGCCGTCCTGGCGCTTGAGGCCGTCGACCTTCGGCACGTCGGCGAGATTGGTGCGGTACATCGCCGCCCCGTCCTTGGGCGCCGTCACCTGGGCGGTGGTCTTCTTGATGGCTTTCGCTAATGCGGCTCCGATGCGTTCGGCGGTCGAGGTCATGATTGCCCTCCCAGGCGGCGATAGACTTCATGCGCGGTGACGAAATCGCGGTGGTCGATGCCGAGCCCGCGGCAGGCGTTCATCATCTCGTTGGCGGCGGCGGCGAGCGGCACCGGGCTGCCGAGCTTGCGGCCGAGCTCGAGCGCCAAGAGCATGTCCTTCTGCTGCAAGGTGACGTCGGCGAGCGGCACCGCCGGCATCTTGCCCTCCAGGATGAAGGGCCCGCGATAGCCCAGCACCGGCGAGGCGGCGACGCTCTTGAGCACGGCGTCGACCGCGACCTCGCGCTTGACGCCGCCCTTCTCGGCGAGCGCGACCGCCTCGCCGAAGGCGATCACCTCGACCATGAGCAGGAGGTTGACTGCGATCTTCATCTGCACCGCGAGGCCGCTCGTGCCGATATAGGTGACCTTGGGGCCGATCGCGCGTAGCACTGGCTCGACCTTCTCGAACGCCGCCTTGTCGCCGGCGACCATCAGCGCGGCGTTGCCTTGCGCGAGCGTCACCGGGCTGCCCGAGATCGGGGCGTCGAGCATCGGCAGCCCTTTCTTGGCGAATTCGGCGGACACCGCGCGGCTCGAGTCGGGCGCGATCGTGCTCATGTCGACATACACGCTGTCCGGCTTGAGGCCCGCGATGACGCCGTCGTCGCCGAGCGCGACCGCCCGCACCGCGGCCGCGTCGGTGACGATCGAGAACACGACCTCGGAGGCGGCGGCCACCGTGCGCGGTGAATCCGCCCAGCGCATGCCGGACTTGAGCAGCGGCGCGGCCTTGTCCTTGCTGCGGTTGAATCCGGTGACCGTGTGCCCGGCCGCCATGAGCCGCGGCACGATGCCCGCCCCCATGGCGCCGAGCCCGACAAACCCGATGTTCATTCATTCACCTCGCCACTCGCGGGGCGAATGATGCCGCCGAATTGCCTGGAACGCCAGCATGTGCGAGGTGGGCCAATGCCCGCGCGACCAACTCGGCGGCTCCCTCGCCCCCGCGAAGCAACCGAACTCGGGTTTTACCCGAGTTCGGTCACTTATTTTGAGTGGCCGAAGTCGGATATATCCGACTTCGGCTGAGAGGGTGGGGGTGAGGGGCACCGTTCGCACACGATGGGCGGAAAATTGCCCCTCGTGTCCCGGGCGAGTGAAGCGAGGGCGTCTTCGCCCGAGCGGAACGAGACCCGATCTCGGGTTTACCCGAGATCGGCACTTAAAATGCGCGCAAGTCGGGCAAGCCCGACTTGCGTGGACCCAGCGCAAGAGTCGCGAAGCGCATCATTGGGAGGCGCTCTCCGCGTGGCCCCTGGGTCCCGGCTCTCGCTCCGGCTTCGCCGTCGCTTCGGCCGGGACACGCACCCGCGAGTTTATGGGACCGCAACCGCGATCGGCTCACTCCACCACGATCTTCACCTGGTCGCCCGGCTGGATCCGGTCGCCGGGGGCAAGCCCGTTGAGCACGCGGAAGCGCTCGACCGCGCGATCGGTGATCGCCATGCGGCTCGCCAGCCGCTCGACTGTGTCGCCGGGCGCGGCGGTGGTCACCCGCAGGTGCAGCGGCTTGGCCGCCTCGCTCTCCGCCAGGCTCATGCGGCGGAAGCTCGCGACCGACTCGCGGAAGATGCGGTCGATCTCGGCGCTCATGCGCTTGCTGGCGAAGATGAAGCGATAGGTGTCGCTGCCGAACCGCACCGCATAGAGCCGGAACCCCCACTGGTCACCCTTGGCGGCGGCGGTCGCTGCCGGGAAGCCGCTGATGGTGAGCTCCTCGACGCTCTTCGGCTCGACGTTCTCGATCCAGCCCGACGAGAGATAGCCGGCGAGCGTCTGCTCCGCCGGCACCCGCACCACGTCGAGGCGCAAGGCCTGGCCGCCGCCGTCCTTGACGCCGAGCACGGCCTGCGCGGTGTTGTCGAGCACGAAGCCCTCCGGCGCCGCGAAGGTGAAGCCGAGCCGCGGATGCAAAAAGCGGCGGCCGCGCACGAAGCCTTCGCTCGGGTCCTCGCCGTAGACCATGCCGTCGATGCCGTGGAGAAAGGCGTCGCGGTCACGCTGGGCGGTGCCGGGCGTGGTGAACTGGCGGGCGTTGCCCTCGGCGTTCTTGATGCGCTCGGGCGTGGCCGGATGCGAGGAGAGGAAATCGGGCGCGCGCGGATCGATCGCCCCCGACCGGCTCGGGCTGGTCTTGAGGTCGGCGTTGCGTCCCATCGAGCTGAGGAACCGGGCGGCGCCGTAGGGGTCGTAGCCGGCGCGCGCCGCGATGCCCACCCCGATGCCGTCGGCCTCGAATTCCTGCGCGCGCGAGAAGCTCGCCAGCTTGATCTTCGACTTCGCCAGCGCCAGCGCGCCGGTCTCCGGATCGCTGCCCAGGTCGGTGAACACGCGGGTGACCAGCGCCACCCGGCGGGCCTCGTCCTCGCGCATCGTCGCGTGGCTGGCGATCACGTGCGACATCTCGTGGGCCAGCACCGAGGCGAGCTCGGAGGTGTCGTTGGCGAGCGCGATCAGCCCGCGCGTGACGTAGAGCTGGCCGCTCGGCAGCGCGAAGGCGTTGATCGCCGGCGAGTTCAATATGATGACACGATAGCTCATGTCCGGCCGCTCGGAGGCGGCGACCAGCTTCGCCACCGCCTGGTTGAGCAGCGCCTCGAGCTTGGCGTCCTCGTAGGCACCGTTATAGGCGGCGAGGATGCGCTGGTGCTCGCGCTGGTTGGCCGGCGGCGGCTCGGCGCCCGGCCTGATCGACCGGGTCGTGGCCGGCGGCAGCTCGGTGTAGAGCAGGGTGGAGGAGCAGCCGGTGAGCAGAAGGCCGAGCAGGAGCGCGGACGCGAGCGCCGAACTCCGTCGATGTGGGACGCTAACGGTGCCGCGAACTTCGCGGGCTCCCTCTCCCCGCAGGGGAGAGGGTGGGGGTGAGGGGGCTACAGGACTCTCGATAGGCCCGAACCCCTCACCCCACCCCTCTCCCAATGGGAGAGGGAGCAGGCCGAGTCTGCCGCCCGGCCGGGATCGAAACCTCCAGACACGCCGAGCAACTTTGTAGCCCGCATTGAGCGCAG
>JBEVIH010000335.1:0-7978 GCA_040510815.1 Xanthobacteraceae bacterium
CGGAAAGCCGCGCCTTGGCGGCGTCGGCCAGATCGGCGTGATGCAGATAGTCGCCGTGCAACGGCGTGACCGGATAGGGATGCAGGATGAAATCGCTCTGCCGTTGCGCGAGCTGGCGGGCAACCGCGCTGACGGCGGCGCAGGCCGACGCCTCGTCCCGCGCCCGCGCCGACTCCGGATTGACGCGCACGGTGACGAAGGCGCCGAGCGATTCGATGGCGCGGAGATCGGCCGGCGGCGCGCCGGCAAGGCGGAAGCCACTTCCCACATAGGCCTGGATCTTGCCGTCGCGCAGCGCGTCGGCCGCGCGGTCGGGAGCGAGCGTCCTGATCTCGATCTCGTGCGGATAGTAGGACGGGTAGACCGGCAGCTCGTGGCCGCCCCATGCGACGGTCGCGGCCGCCGCCAGCACAATGAATGCACCAACCCGTTTCATTCTGCGGTCAAGCCGGCATCACGGTTGAACGATCGAGGCCGCGGCGGAAACCTGGCCTCACCCGCGCAGCGTCCGCATGACGTTCTCGTTCGCCAGCGCCTCCTTCGGGGTGCCGTGGAAGATGATCTCGCCGCGATCGATCACATAGAGCCGGTCGGCGATGGCGGCGGCGCTGGTGAGGTTCGACTCGGCGAGCAGCAGCGAGATCCCCAGGCCCTTGATCATCATCACCGCCTCGCGGAACCGCTTCACCACCACCGGGGCGAGCCCTTCGAACGCCTCGTCGAGGATCATCAGCGACGGCGCCAGCGCCATCGCGCGCGCGATCGACACCATCTTCTTCTGGCCGCCGCTGAGATTGAGGCCGGGCCGGCTGAGGAACTTGCCGACCTCCGGAAACACGGTGAGCGCCTGCGTCTCGGCGTCGACGCCGCCTTCCGCGCCGCGTGCGGTCTTGCTCGACAGCCAGCGGCTGATCATCAGGTTCTCGGCGACGGTGAGCTCGGGAAAAATGCCGGCATTCTCCGGCGCGTAACCGATGCCGCACTTGGCGCGCTTGTGCGGCGGCAGGCGGGTGATGTCCTGGCCGCGGAATTTGATGTGACCGGATCGTACCGGCAGCAGGCCGATAATGCTCTCGATGATGGTGGTGCGGCCGGCGCCGTTGCGCCCGACCAGGGAGACCACCTCGCCGTCGTCGACCGTCAGCGACACGCCGTGCAGGACATGCGCGGGGCCGCGGAAGGTGTTGATGGCATCGACCTCGAGCAGCACTTTGCCTTCCTTCGTCCTCAGGCCGACAGCGGCGCGCCGAGCAGGATGCTGGCGACGTCCTTGTTGGCCTTGATCTCGTCCGGCGTCCCGTCGGCGAGAAATCGCCCCTCATGCATCATCACGATGCGGTCCGAATAGCGGAACACCACGTCCATGTCGTGCTCGATGACCACCGCGGTGACGGCGCCGGCGCGCACGACCGAGGACACCGTGTCCATGATCTGGCCCTTGTCGCGCGTGCTCACCCCGCTGGTCGGCTCGTCGAGAAAGAGCAGCTTCGGTCGCAGCGCATAGGCCACGGCGACATCGAGCAGCTTGCGCTCGCCCTGCGCCAATCCACCGGCCAGCACGGAGCTCATGCCGCGCAAACCGAATTGACCGAGCACCTCCAACGTCTCGTTGCGGACGTCCTGATCGTGTTCCGCCAGCGACGCGATGTTGGCGCTCTTGCCTTCGCGCGAGAAGATCGACAGCGCCACGTTGTCGAAGACCGACATTCCGTCGAACAGGTTGACGATCTGGAAGCTGCGGGCGATGCCGGCCTTGATGCGTTCGTGCACGGTCGCCGAGGTGATGTCCTTGTCCTCGAACAGGATCTGGCCGCTGTCCGGCTTCAAGTGCGCGCTGATCAGATTGACGAGCGAGGTCTTGCCGGCACCGTTCGAGCCGACGAGCGAGAGGAATTCACCCTTGTTGACGACGAAGTTCACGCCGTCGCAGGCGCGGGTCTCGCCGAATTGCTTGCGGAGATCGACCGTCTTGAGAAGGATCACGAGGATTTTTCCTTCGGCCGCAATTTGTCGGCCAATGCGGTGACCGCACCGACGATTCCGGTCGGCAACACCATGACCATGAGGACGAGGACGACGCCGAGCAGCAGCTGCCAATACTCCGTGGTCGCCACCGCATAGGTCTTGAGATAGGTGAAGACGATGCCGCCGACGATCGGTCCGGTGAAATTGCGAAAGCCGCCAAGCAGCGCGGAGAACACGATCTCGCCGGAGAACGGCCAATACAGCACCTCGGGCGTGGTCAGCCCGTTGAGCGGAACCCACAGGATGCCGGCCAGGCCGGTGAATGTTCCGGAAATCAGAAAGGCGACCCAGCGGAAGCGGTGAATCCGCAGGCCCAGGAACGCGGCGCGGGTCTCATTGTCGCGGATCGCCTGCAGCGATTTACCGAACGGCGAATGGACGATCACCCACATCAGCACGACCGACAACGCGAACACGACCAGCACGTAGTAATAGTAGCCATTGATGAAACGCTGGAACGCGTCACGTCCGGTGAAGCTGACCATGCCCGCGAGCAGCGTCGGCCGCGCCACGCGCAAGCCGTCCGAGCCGCCGGTGACCCAGAAAAACTTGTAGGTCAGCGTCCACAGCACCTGCGACAGCGCCAAGGTCAGAATGCCGAAGAAGATGCGGGTGTGCCGGACGCAGATATAGCCGAACAACGCCGATGCGATGGCGGCGACCGGAACCCCGATCAGGATGTAGAGCTCCATCGAACGGATGCCGGCGTCGCGCAGCAGGAATGCGACCGTGTAGGCGCCGATGCCGAAAAAAGCCGAGTGGCCGAACGAGAGCAGCCCGGTATAGCCGAGCAAAAGGTTGAATCCGAGCGCCGCGATGGCGGCGATCAGGCCATAGGTCAGAAGCTGGGTCTGATACAGCCCGATGAAGGGAGGCAGCAGCGCCAGGACGACGAGCACGACCGCCGCCGCCGCCGCCAGCAGCAGCTTGGGACGGTACGAGATGAGACTCACGTCGGCCTTCATTGCGTGCTTCCGAACAAGCCGGTCGGCTTGACCAGCAGCACCACCGCGGCGATGAGGTAAAGCACCGCGAGCTCGATCTCAGGGAAGAACTGAATCCCGGCGGTGCGCACGAAGCTCACGATCAGCGCGCCGACCAGCGCGCCCTGCAGGCTGCCGAGGCCGCCGATCACCACCACCACGAAGGCAAGGATGAGCGCGTCGACGCCCATGCCCAGCACCGCCGCCTGGGTCGGCACGATGATGGCGCCGCCCAGCCCGGCCATGAAGCAGCCGATCGCGAACGCCGAGATATAGACCAGCCCGACGTTGAGCCCCAGCGCCGAGGCCATGCGCCGGTCCTGCGACGTGGCGCGCAGCATGACGCCGAACTTGGTGCGGTAGATCACCGCCCACAGGATCACCGCGGCGGCGACGCCGATCCCGATCACCACGAGGTTGTAGGCCGGATAGATCAGCCCGCCGATCCGCAGGATCGGAAACACATCCATGATCGGGTCAGCGGACAGCGGCAGTCCGCCCCACAGGAAACGGATGACGTCCTCGAGGATCAACAGCAGGCCGAACGTGACCAGCAGCTGATATTCCTCGGCGCGCCGGTAGAATGGCCGCAGCAGCAGCGGCTCGACCACCGCGCCCAGCAGCGCCACCACGCCGGCACCGACCGGGATCAGCAGGAACGCCCAGCCCACCGGCACGCCATACGCGATCGCCCGCGCCACCAGCCACGCCGTGGCGAAGGCGCCGACGGCGTAAAACGTGCCGTGCGCCATGTTGACGATGCGCATGACGCCGAAGATCAGGCTCAGGCCGGCAGCGATGAGGAAAAGAACCGAGGCGTAGAACAGTGAATTGAGGATCTGGATGGCCAGTATCGACACTGATACGCCCTCTTCCACCTCTTACGGCGGTCCCCGGGGGTCCAGCAACCATCGGAGGTCACCCATGCCCCGGCAGCACCGTAGCAAGGGTCCGCTCAAAAACCAACCGCGCCCGCCGGAGGCGGACGCGGTCTTGTGCTTGCAAATATTCCCGAAACGCCTCAGCCCATCGCCTTCGGCCAGGTCTTCTTGATCCAGTCGGCGGCCGCGGTCGACTCGTTGTGACCCTGGCCGGGCTTCGGCCAGTTCGCGGGCGCCGTGATGTTGCGGATCGGAATGGTGATGATCCGGTTGGGATCCCAGGTCGGGAACGGATATTCCGGGTTGTTCTTGCTGAACCCGGTGACCGCGTCCTTGTAGCCCTGGTGATTGTCGGGCCGGATGTAGAGATAGCCCGACGGGGCGTCGAAGCCCATGCCCTCGAGCTGGCTGATGATCGCCTCGTCCTCGGGCCAGCCGCCGGCGAGCTTGTTGGCCTTCTCGATCGCCTGCTTGAGCATGAAGAGCGTGACGTAGGAGCCTTCGGACTGGAAGTTCGGGTACTCGTTCCAGCGCTTGTGATAGCGCTGCACGAAGGTCTTGTTCAGCGGCCAGCGGTCGCCGCCCGGATAGGTGAAGTGATAGTTGGAGTGCACGCCGGCGAGCACGCCCTCGGGGTGATCCTTGCCGAGCGCGTGCGGCGCCACGCCGAAGGCGAGCGTGGTGGCCACCTTCATCTTCTCGAACAGGCCGTAGCGGATCGCCTGCTTGTACCAGGCCACGTAGTCGCCGCCCCACACCGAGGTGAACAGCAGATCCGGGTTGGACGACAGGATCTTGGTGATATGCGCGGTGAAGTCGGTGGTGCCGAGCTTGGGCCAGCTTTCTGACACCACCTGGGTGCCCGGCAGCAGCCGCTCGATCGCCAGCGTGAAGTGCTCCGCGGCGTTGCGCCCGTAGCTGTAGTCGGGATGCAGATGCGCGATCTTGCGGGCTTGCGGCCAGGCCTGCGCGGCGCCGATCGCCGCCGTGATGCCGTCCGCCGATTGGATGTTGGTGAGGCGGAACGTGTATTTCGGCTGTGGAACGGCCTTGTCGAACAGGAAGTCGGTGCAGCCGTCAACGAAGATCGTCAGCAAGCTCATTTCCTCGGCCACAGGACCGAGCGCCGGCGTGTTGCCGCTCGAAATGATGCCGGTGAACAGGTCGATCTTGCCTTCAAGCTTCATGCGGCGAAGCTCTTTGACGTTGGCGTCGGTGCCGGCCTGTTCGTCGGCCGTGACGGTCTCGATCTTGCGCTTGCCGAGCAGGCCGCCCTGGGCGTTGATTTCCTCGGCCGCCAGGATGTGGCCCTTCAGCGAGGGCTCGCCGAGCACCGCCGCCGGGCCGGTCAGGAAGGTCATGTGACCGGTCTTGTAGGGGGTGTCGGGGATCTTGCCTTTCGGCGGCGCGGTCTGCGCCTGAACCAGCTGCGGTCCGGCCACCAGGCCAGCGCCCGCGAGGCCGGTTCCGCCGACCGTAACGCCAAGCGCACTGAGGAAATTTCGTCGATTTACCGTGCTTGTCTTGTCCATCAGATCCTCCCTGGGATCATCAAAAAGCGGGGCGTCGCTCCCAACGATACCAGCGTACATCATACCATGCCGGCACCCCGCCACCATGCCGAATCCGCAAAGCGTGACCATTTGCGCGGCGGCGACCGAAGGCGGGGGCCGGGCCCATCGAAGGGAGCCAATTCCGCGAGCGTCTTTCTGGGCATGGCCCCCGCGTTCGATCGCTAGTCGAATGTGTGAAAGTGCAGGCAATCGCGGGCCGACGCGCAATGGGGCCGCGGCCCACGGCAGACGCAGTGCCGTAGGCAAGGCCTCGCAGGATGCGCTATGCTTCGCGTCGGCGGAACCAACACTTTCCGATTTCCGCATCTGCGGCCAGCCGCCCCAAAGCAACGACAACGAGATTCGCCCGTAAGGCGACTCACGAGAGGACGCACATGGCAAGACTCAACATCAATGGCCTACCCCGTGACGTCGAAGTGGAAGCCGACACTCCGCTTCTCTGGGTCATCCGCGAGCAGGTCGGCCTCACCGGCACGAAATACGGCTGCGGGGTCGCGCAGTGCGGCGCCTGCTCGGTGCACATCAACGACGAGGTGCAACGCTCCTGCGCGATCCGCGTCGGCGACGTGAAGGCAACCGACAGGATCGTCACGATCGAGGGTCTCGCGGCCAACAGGTCGCATCCGGTGCAGAAGGCGTGGGCTGCGGTCGACGTGCCGCAATGCGGCTATTGCCAGTCGGGCCAGATCATGGCGGCGGCGGCGCTGCTCAAGAAGAAGCCGAAGCCGACCGACAGGGACATCGACGAAGCGATGACCAATATCTGTCGCTGCGGAACCTATCAGCGCATCCGCACGGCCGTGCACTTGGCGGCCAACGAAGCGTCCAAGGGTTGAGGAGGTCCGCCATGACAACGACAATCCGCGGCAAGGCCGCGACCCTTTCTCGCCGCACCTTCATCGCCTCCTCGGCCGCGGCCGGCGGAGGGCTGGCGCTCGGATTCCATATGCCGTTCGGCATCGGCACGGCCGCGGCGCAAGGCGCCGCCGACGGTGCCGAGGTCAATGCCTGGGTGGTGATCAAGCCTGACGACACCACCGTGATCCGCATCGCGCGCTCGGAGATGGGCCAGGGCACGCTCACCGGCCTCGCCCAGCTCGTCGCCGAAGAGCTCGAATGCGATTGGAAGAAGGTGACCGTCGATCGGATCACTCCCGGCCGCAACCTCGCCCGCAAGCGGGTGTGGGGCGACATGTCGACCGGCGGCAGCCGCGGCATCCGCGGCTCGCAGGACTATGTCCGCCGCGGCGGCGCGGTCGCGCGCACGATGCTGCTGCAGGCGGCGGCCGACGAGTGGAAGGTGCCGGTCGGCGAGCTCACGGTTTCGGACGGCGTCATCCGGCACGCTGCCTCCAACCGCTCGGTGAGCTACGGCAAGGTGGCCGCGGCGGCAGCCAAGCTCGAGCCGCCGGACCCCAAGACCATCAAGCTCAAGGATCCGAAGGTCTGGAAGGTCGCCGGCAAGCCGATGAAGCGGCTCGACACGGCTCCCAAGCTCGACGGCAGCCTGGTCTATGCGATCGACGTCAAGCTGCCGGGCATGCTCAACGCCGCCATCAAGGACAGCCCGGTGTTCGGCGGCAAGGTCAAAAGCTTCGACGCCTCGAAGGTTGCCGGCATGCCCGGCGTCAAGAAGGTGGTGCAGGTGAAGGACACCGCCGTCGCGGTGGTCGCCGACACCTGGTGGCGGGCGAAAAAGGCGCTCGACGCGCTGCCGATCGTCTGGGACGAGGGGCCGAACGCCTCGGCGTCGGATGCGACCATCGCCGCGATGCTCCAGGAAGGCCTCGCCGCGACCACCACCAACGGCGAGCGCCAGCACGGCGACGCGGCGAACGCGATCGCCGCCGCCGCGAAAAAAGTCGAGGCGGTTTACAGCACGCCGTTCCTGTCGCATGCCTGCATGGAGATGATGAACGCCACCGTGCGGCTCTCCCCCGACAAGGCCGAGGTATGGGTGCCGACGCAGAACGCGGAGGCCTCGATCGCGGCGCTGTCGGAAGCGTCCGGCATCCCGCTCGCCAAGTGCGAATGCTACCGGCACGACCTCGGCGGCGGCTTCGGCCGGCGCGGCGGCACGCAGGATTACGTGCGCCAGGCGGCGGAGATCGCCAAGGCGTTCCCGGGCGTCCCGATCAAGCTGATCTGGAGCCGCGAGGAGGACCAGGCGCACGATTTCTTCCGGCCGATCTCGCAATGCCGCCTGACCGCCGGCCTCGATGCGAGCGGCAACCTCACCGGCCTGCACATCCGCGTCTCCGGCCAGTCGATCAATGCCTCGCTCAACCCGACGGCGATCAAGGACGGCAAGGACATGCGCCAGCTCCAGGGCTACTGGGAGCAGCCCGGCGAGGCGCAGCTCGGCTACACCGTGCCGAACCTCCTCATCGAATACGCGATGCGCAACACGCATGTGCCGGTCGGGCCGTGGCGCGGCGTCAACACGAACCAGAACGGCGTCTACCTCGAGTGCTTCATCGACGAGGCGGCGCGCGCCGCCGGGAAGGATCCGCTC
>JBEVIH010000336.1:0-5320 GCA_040510815.1 Xanthobacteraceae bacterium
ATCAGCGGCGGCTCGACGAAGCTGTTGAGCCCGCCCATGAACCAGTGCATGTCCTCGGATCTCACGCCGTAGTCGTGCTGCAGCATGCCGCGCATGAACACGAGCCCGGTCGAGCTCCATTGCGAGGTGCCGACCCGCCTGCCCTTCAGGTCCTGCGGCGTCTTGATGCCGGCATCGGTGCGGATATAGATGCAGGAGTGGCGGAAGATTTTCGAGAGCGCCACCGGCACCGCCACGAACGGGCACTCGCCGCGGCCCTTGAGCGCCGCGTAGGAGGCGAGCGAGAGCTCCGAGACCTCGAACTCCTTGGTGTCCAGCATGCGCTGGAACGCCTGGCGCGGGCGCAGGATCCTGATGTCGAGATCGATTCCTTCGGGTTTCACCCGCCCGTCGATCAGCGGGCGGGTGCGATCGTAGTCCCAGCAGGCGAGTGTGAGCTTGAGGTTCGGCATCAGGATGTTTCAAAGACAACTTGCGACGGAAGTTTCGGCATTTGTGCCCCGATCAACGAATCTGCGCCGGCGAGCGCGGCAACCGAACGAGGCCGGAGCGCCATTCCAGGTCGAGCAGCAGACCGAAGGGCAACGTCGCAAGCACGGGCGCCGTTGGGACGCCGGCGGCATCGAGCAGGTCGGCGATCCAATGATTGCACACGCGGAGGACATTGAACGTGCCGTTGGCGCGGAAAAACAGGCTCGGTCCGTAGAGGCCGGCACCAAGCTCCTGCGGCCGCAGGCCATCCTGGTCGCGCGCAAAGCTCGCCTCGAGCCTGTCGGCCACGCGTTCGAGGCCCGTCTCGCCGAGGCCGATGCGGACGACGTCGGACGCCGGAAACGTCGCGCGCAAATCGTTCTTCACGCCGACCACGTGCAGCACCGAAGGGTTGCCTGGACGAAACAGCGCGCGCAGCGCCAGCTTCACGGTCAACGATGCGACGGTCGGGACCTCGCGATAGAAGCCTTCGTCGCCCCAACCGATTTCGAGCCGGTCATAGGCGGCAAAGCGCGTCACCACATGGCCGAGCGCGCTCAGGCCCCGCCGGCTCGCCTGCTCGGCGAGCGGCGCACTCGGTAGCACGATGCCGGAGTGGTAGCCGTGATTGACGATTGCGGCCTCGACGACGGACGCGCCCGGCGCCGGCGGCCACAAGCTGCGGTCGCCCCAGCGCGCCGTGGCGACCACCACCGCGGCGAACAGCGCCGCCACGACCAACAAACCGAGACCGAGGCGTCTCGCGACTATCCGCAGCACGTCTGACGTTCCTTCGCAGGCCGCGCGATCTGTGGACTGGTGCTGTCGCGGTCCGAGCAGGCGAGCGTGAGGTTTGGTATGACCTGTTCACTTTATACGGTTGCGGCGCCATGTGTCCGGTTGAATCGGATCATGGGCGGCACGATCAGCAGCGGCAGTGCGCTGAGCGCGATCGGCAGGAACGCGAAGGCCGGGCTGCCGGCAAGATCCCAGGCGGCGCCGCTGAGCACCGACACCACCAGCGCTCCGCTGTAGCTGACCGTGAACATCGCGGCCGACATGCGCGCCATCTCGGAGGGACTGCTCAGCAGCGCCGGCAGCGCAAAGCCCAGCGTCATCACGAAGGCGCCGAGGAAACCGAGCATGCCGGCAAAGACGACGGTCCATAGATTCGCGGTGACGGCGATCCCCACCACGCACAACAGCATCAGCGCGCCGCAAACCATGAACGGCCAGGCGCGCCGTTCAAGCTTGTCCACGATCCCGAGCAACGCAAACGACGCGGGGAGCTGGCCGAAGTTGAGCGCGGTGAGCGCGCTGCCGATCAGGTCCGGCCGTCCGGCGTCGGTGAGATGGCCCGGCAGGAAGCCGTTGCTGCAGAAGTAGGTGCTGTTGACGGCGCCAAAGACAAACCCGAGCTGCCAGATCAGCTTGTTGCTCCAGTCGGGCCACCAGCTCCTGCCTTTCGGCGGCAGAATCGCCGCGGTCTCCTTGGGTGGCGGCGCCAGGACGACGGTCAGCGCCGCGATCACGATGAGCGGAGCGCCCCAGACCGCCAGGCTCAAGCGCCAGGAGTTGTCGACGAGCGGAAGCACGATCGGGATCGTGAGCAAGACGGCGACGGTCTCCGCCACCAAGAGCCCATTGCTGTAGACGGCGGTGCCGAAGCTCACGCGCTGCGGCAGCCATTGGCGAACGAGCAGCGGCAGCGCCGGCTGCATGATCGCGATCCCGCCGCTCATCAGGATAGTGGCGCCATAAAGCACCGCGACATCGAGGGCGGCGCCGCGCAGGCCGGACGCCACGCCCGTGATCAGCAATCCTGCGACCAATGTCGCCAAGGCGCCGAAGCGCGCCACCAGCAGCGATCCCGGCAGCGCCGCGATCCCGAACAGGATCACCGGCAGGCCGGACAGGATGCCGATCTCGGTTCCGCTGAGATGCAGATCGGCCTGGATCAACGAGATGACCGGGGGCACCGCCAGGATGGTCAGGCGCAGCCCCACTCCGGCGAGCCAGAGCAGGCTGACCGCCACCCAAAATTCTCGCATGGGGCTCCCGGATTCCGCTTTGGCTGTTGTGTCTTGTCTATTGGAGCGGAGTTCGATCGACTGGAATTGCGGTAGGTGGCAAGGGCGCCAGGCACCGGGCAAACGTCACAGATACCTGGCGTGTCAGCGACGTCGTCGGTCGAGAAAACTCTCGATATAGGAACCGATGAGCACGAACACAAAGACCGAGATCCCGAACGCGGCCATGGACAGAAACACAAGTGCGCCGACGCCCAGCCCAAAGTTGCGCGAGCCGGTGCCCCAATTCATCGTCCACACCAGATACGCGACGTACCCGGCGGCGACGACGCCCACCAGAACGCCCGCCGCCAGGAACTTATCGCTGATGCTGCTGCTCATAGCGCCGCCACCCGCGCGCCCTTGAGCCGCTCCAGCGCCTCGCCGATCTTGGTGCGGCGGCCCTCGGCTTCGTCGCGCTTCTCGCGCTCGCCCTCGACCACGTCCTCGGGCGCGCGCCGGACGAAGTCGGCATTGGCGAGCTTGGCGTCGATACGGGCGATGTCGGAAGCGACCCGTGCCATTTCCTTCTCCAGCCGCGTCTGCTCGGCGGCGAAATCGATCACTCCCTCGAGCGGCAGCGCCACGACCTCGCCGCGCACGAGAAGCTGCACGGCGCCCGGCGGCGCCTGCGCCACGATCGAAATGTCGGAGAGCCGCGCCAGCCGGCCGATGATCTCCGCCCAACGCTCCGCCCGCGCCTCGGTGGCGTCGGAGACGCCGACCAGCACCAGCGGGATCTCGGTCGCCATGGTGACGTTCACCTCGGCGCGCACCGACCGGATGGCGGTGACCAGATCGATCACCCAGCCGATCTCGGCTTCGGCCTCCTCGTCGGCGACCGCGATGGGCTGCGGCCAGGGCGCGAGCGCCAACAGGCTCTCGCGCGCCGGCCCGCCCTCCGCCGTCACCCGCCACAGCTCCTCGGTCACGAACGGCGCGAACGGATGCAGCAGCTTGAGAATTTCATCGCGCACCCAGGCGGTCATCGCGCGGGTCTCGTCCTTGGCGGGTCCGTCGGCGCCCTGCAGCACCGGCTTGCTGAGCTCGACATACCAGTCGCAGAAGATGTTCCAGACGAAGCGATAGACGGCCGCGGCCGCCTCGTTGAACCTATAGGCCTCGATCGCCTCGGTGACCTCGCGTTGCGTCTTGGCGGCCTCGTGCGCGATCCAGCGGTTGAGCGTCTCCTCGACCGAGGCCGGGTCGAAGCCCGGCACCATCACGCAATTGTTCATCTCGGCGAAGCGGCAGGCGTTCCAGAGCTTGGTCGCAAAGTTGCGGTAGCCGCCGACCCGCTGGATGTCGAGCTTGATGTCGCTGCCCTGCGCCGCCATGGCGGCCAGCGTGAAGCGCAGCGCATCGGCCCCGTATTCGTCGATCAGATCGAGCGGGTCGATGACGTTGCCCTTCGATTTCGACATCTTGGCGCCGTGCGCGTCGCGCACCAGCTTGTGGATGTAGACGGTGTGGAACGGCACCTCCTCCATGAACTGCAGCGCCATCATCATCATGCGCGCGACCCAGAAGAAGATGATGTCGTTGCCGGTCACCAGCGCGTCGGTCGGATAGTAGCGGTTGAGCTCCTTGGTCTCGTCCGGCCAGCCCAGCGTGGAGAACGGCCACAGCGCCGAGGAGAACCAGGTGTCGAGCACGTCCTCGTCGCGCCAGATCGCGAACTTGCTCGGCCGCGTCACGCCCTGTGGAGCGTAGACCTGCTCGACGGCCTGGCGGTCGTGCTCGACCACGACCACGTCGTCCGCGCCGTAATACTTGCACGCCTGCGCGATCGCCTCGGCCTCGCTCTCCGCGACGAAGATCGTGACCGCCGCCCTTGATTGCCGGCTGCCGCCGGTGAGCGGCCTGCCCTCCCCGTCCACCTTGAAGCCATACCAGGCGGGAATCTGGTGCCCCCACCAGAGCTGGCGCGAGATGCACCAGGGCTGGATGTTTTCCATCCAGTTGAAATAGGTGGCTTCCCAGTTTCGCGGCACGAACAGGGTGCGCCCGTCGCGCACTGCCGCGAGCGCCGGCCGCGCCAGCTTCGCGGCGTCGACGTACCACTGCTCGGTCAGGAACGGCTCGATCACGACGCCGGAGCGGTCGCCGTGCGGCACCACGTGCAGGTGCGGTTCGGTCTTGGCGAGCAGGCCCGCCGCCTCCAGGCGGGTGACGATCTCCTTGCGCACCACGAAGCGGTCGAGGCCGTGATAGGTTAGGGTCTCTTCGAGCTCGGGTGAGCGCGGCACGTCGCGCAGGAACGCCTCGTTGTTGTCGAGATCGAGATTGGCCTCGACGTCGAGCACGCTGATGAGCGGCAGCTCGTGCAGCCGCCCGACCTCGAAATCGTTGAAGTCGTGAGCGGGCGTGATCTTGACCGCGCCGGTTCCCTTCTCCGGATCGGAATATTCATCGGCGATGATCGGGATGCGGCGGCCGACCAGCGGCAGGATGGCGTTCCGTCCGACCAGCCGCCGGTAGCGCGCATCGTCCGGGTGCACGGCGACCGCGGTGTCGCCGAGCATGGTCTCCGGCCGCGTGGTGGCGACGACAATGAAGGTCGATGGATCGTTCGGGTCGAAGCTCTTGCCTTCCAGCGGATAACGGATGTGCCACAGGTGCCCTTTGACCTCGACCTGCTGCACTTCGAGGTCGGAGATGGCGGTGAGCAGCTTCGGGTCCCAGTTGACCAGCCGCTTGTCCTTGTAGATGAGGCCGGCGCGATAAAGTTCGACGAACACCTTGAGCACGGCGCGCGAGAGCCCCTCGTCCATGGTGAA
>JBEVIH010000337.1:0-8018 GCA_040510815.1 Xanthobacteraceae bacterium
TGCATGGCGCATTGGCTCGATATCGGCGGCATTCTCGGCGGCATGAGCACCGACATCTTTTCCGAAGGACTGCAGATCCCGATCCTCAAATATCAGGACCGCGGCGTGGTCAATCAGACCGTGGTCGACATCATCCGGCAGAACGTCCGCCTGCCGAGCCGGGCCATGGGCGACCTGCGCGCACAGGTCACCGCGGTGAAGACCGGCGAGCGGCGTTTCCTGCAGCTGCTCGAACGCTACGGACGCGCCGCGGTGCTGGATTCGATCACCGCGATCATGGACCACGCCGAGGCGATGGCGCGCGTGCGCACGCGCACGATTCCGGACGGCGTCTACGAGGCGGAATCCTACATGGACGACGACGGCATCGACATCGGCAAGAAGGTGCCGATCCGCGTGCGTGTCGTGGTCAAGGGTGACGAAATGACTGTCGACCTGAGCGAGGTGTCGAAGCAGGTGCGAGGCTTTTACAATTCCGGCATCACCACCGGCTATGCCTGCGCCCAGGTCGCCTACAAATGCCTGACCTCGCCCACGGACTATCCCATCAACGACGGCTCGTTCCGCAGCCTCAAGATCATCGTGCCGCCGGGCCGGGTGATCAGCGCGGTGCGTCCGGCGCCGATGCGCTGGTGGATGACCTATCCGATGACCATCGTCGATACGATCTTCAAGGCCCTGGCGCCGGCAATTCCCGGCCGCGTGATCGCCGGTCACCACGCCGATCTGCTGGCGTCCTCGTTCCACGGCATCAACAACAGGACGTCCGAGTTCTTCATCGGCAGCTTCGGGCCGCTGGGCGGCGGCTGGGGCGCCAAGATGACCGAGGACGGCGTCTCCGGCACGGTCTGCATCAACGACGGCGACACCCACAACAGTCCGAACGAGCAGGCCGAGTTCAAATTTCCGATCGTGGTGGAGCGCTACGCGCTGGTGCCGGATTCTGGTGGCGCCGGCCGCCACCGCGGCGGACTGGGCGTCGAACGCGTGGTGCGCGCGCGCACCAATATGATGGTCAACAATCAAAGCGATCGCGCCCATTGCCGGCCCTGGGGGCTGAACGGCGGCCTCGACGGAGACGGCAACGCGGTTGAGCTGCGCATCGGCGGACAATGGAAGACCGATTTTCCAAATGCCAAGGTCTTGGTGGCGCAGCTCAAGCCGGGCGACGCTTTCAAGATCCGCTCCGGCGGTGGCGGCGGCTATGGCAGTCCATTCGGGCGCCCGGTCGAACAGGTCCGCGACGACGTCCGGCAGGGCTATGTCACGGTGGAGTCGGCGGCGGAGCTCTACGGCGTCGTGCTCGATCCCGAAACCTTCGAGGTGGACGTGGCGGCGACCGAGAAGCTGCGTGCCGCGCGGCCGGCCGCCGACGGCGGCGCGCACGGCGCCAAATCGGCATGATCGTTTGGGTGACGCTATCGTTTGGGTGACGTTGCGCCCGCTCCTGCCCGCGCACCTAAACGCGGGGCGGGCGCGTGATCGGCTCGCGGCAAACATCCTCGATCGCTGCCACCAAGGCTGAAAACTCGCCGGTCGCGAGCACGTCGCTGCAGCGTGCGAGGATGTCCTGGGCTTGCTGCGCTCCAAGCAACGGCGCGACGAAGCTCAGAAACTTGTCACGGACCTGGGCGCGATCGAACGGACGCGCGGGATCGCCGGGGACGTGCGTCACCAGTCGCTCATGCTGTGCCGAACCGGTGGACACCCGCACGCGCGCTGGCCAGGTGCGGGGGTAATCGGACAACAGGTTCTCGTCCGCCTCGACCTTGATCCTATCCATAAAGTCGCGAAGGGGCGGCGACAGGTCCACCGGCGACTGCCCGACATCGGGCACCATCTTCGAAGCAAAGGCCGCAACCGCCATACAATATTGTACGCTCGTCAAGTGTGACGCGCGATCGCCGGACTTGACCCCATGATCAATCATCTTGAGGTGGGGCGGCAGCACGGAAATCTTGATCTCATCCATCGCCGCGGGGGCGATCCCGCTTTCGATGATCTCCCGCAGTGCCTGGGTCGCCGCCATGGTTTGCCGCGCGGCGCACCACGGCTTGAAGGAAACGTCGGTCAAGGCGATGCGCTCGCCGAGCGCGCCGGCGAGCGCTGAAGCATCGGGAGTGATGCCGTAGATGCCTGGGAGAAAATTTCCTTCGATCACCGCCAGATCGGACGTGAACCTCTGTTGCGCCGCCAGCGCCGCGGTCAGTCCGTTGCGCGCGGCTTGTCCCACGGCGAACCAGCGCGAGGTCGTCGCCGCGTTGTGGTGCCCCACGCCGGGGGTCGCGAAGATGAGCGCGAGCGCCAGCGCATTGGCGCTGGCCCGGTCATCGAGCCTGCGGAGCCGCGCGGCGACGGCAGCGACGGCGAACGGCGCGGCAAGATAAGTCGGCCAAATTCCGCGATAGAGAATCGCCGGCCCGTCGACGGCGCGACCCAGCCGGGTCATGGCCTCGGTGCCGGCGAGGACGGCGGCGATCACGTCGTCTGCGGTGATCGCGGGCGTCGCGGCCGCCAGGGTGAGCGCGGCGGGGATGACAATGCCGCCCGGCGTCGTCATGGACGCGAGATGGATGTTGTCGATCTCGCTCAGGCGTGCGAGCGCGCACCGGGTCGTGAGGTCGAGGGCCAATGCGTCGCCGGCGGGTGCGCTCTCGCCCATCGCGGCACGGAAGCGCAGCAGCGCCAGACCTTCGGTGGTGCGCGCGCCCGCGATCCACGCGCCGACGGTGTCGATGAGATGAAGCTCGACCAGGTCGCGCGCGGCGGCGGACGGCGTCGCGCTGCTTGCGACGGCGCTGCCAAGCTGCTCCAGCGCGGTCATCATGCTGCCTCCGGCGATGACCAGAGCACCTCGTTGCCTTGCCCGTGGACCGCGACCATCGCCGACACGATGGCGTGGCCGCGCTCGTCCGACAGGCCGACCCGCAAACCATAGACTCCGCCGGGCTCGATTCTGGCCTCGCATCCGGGAGCGATCAGCGGATGCTCCTCGATCGCCAGACCAATCGCGTTACCCGCGAGCCGCGCCGTGACGGGGTGGGGAGGATGGCCGGCCTGCGCAATGCCGCCCGCAATCTCGCCGCAGCGCTCGCCGGCTTGCATCCGAGCGACAGCGCCTCGCAGGACATTGCCCGCCCGCTCCGCGCACGGTTGGGGAGAGGTTGCGAGAACGGCGAAGCCTTCCGCCCAATAGCCAAGCTGGCGCACCGCGACATAGACCTGCAGCGGATCGATCGCGCGTTCGACCAGGGCCTCGAATGGCCGCAGCGTACGCCCGCCGTCGAGGCTGAACAGGGTGCGGATGTCCTGGGCGCCGCGCCGGTTCGCGGCCTGCTCGCCGGCGAGAACCGCGGCGGTCGCGCCCGCGCCGGAGCCTTGGGCGGCGCGCATCGCGGCCACCGTCGCATCGAGGGTCGCACAGGCCTCACGTAGTAGCGCGAGTTCGCGCGCGCTCTTGCGGCCCATGAGCCGTCGAAGCTCGGCGGTCTTATCCTTGACCGCGCTCGCCAATGCGGCGGCAATTTCCTGGTGCAAGCCGTAGGGCATGAACGCGCTGCCGATGAGGACGGGCGCGCCGCCGCCGTGCGCACGCGCCCACTCGGCGACCGTCTTCCCGACGTTGCGCAACGGCCGCAGGTCCTCGATGAAGGTCAGCGGCCTTGCCGCCGGCAACATGTTGACGCCGCCGCCCACCAAGAGTTGCGGCGTGCCATCGCGCGGGATCAATGCCAGCGCCGCTTCGAGCTTGGGCGTGAAATTGGTGAGATAAGCGAGCTCGGCGTGGTTGGCCCGGTCGCCGTACATGATGACGCCGGTCGCCGATGGGAGGTCACGCCACAGCGCGCCGGCACGCGCGACGAACTCGGCCTTCGGCATTCTGGCCGCGTTCCAATCGGCGGGTCCCACCAGCAGCGTCGGGTTCATCGCCAGCATGAACGCAACCTCAGAGACCGATCTCGACGAGCGCGGACCGCTGCTGCGTCAGCGGCTCGGCGCCGCGCGCGGTCACCAGCACCGGTTCGCCGCAGAGCAGATAACCCGTCTCCGGCAAGTGCTGGTTCGGATGGATCATGAACACCATGCCCTCCGTGAGCACGGTCTCGTTGTCGAGGCTGACGTCGCCCGGCCGGATCGAACCAAAGCCCAGCCCGTGGCCACGCCTCCTGATGTGCGGCGGGTGGCAATATTCGCCGTAGCCCTCCGCCTCCAGCACCGTGTTGATGGCGCGGCAGACGGAAACCATGGGAGCGCCGGGATGGGCGGCCTGAATACCGGCATTCATGGCGCGCACCAGCAGTTCGTATTTGCGCTTGAGCCCGGCGCTCGCGGGGCCGAGCGTGGCGGTGCGGCAGATCTGCGCGAGCTGCCCACGATAGCTGGGAGTGATCTCGGCCACCAGGACGTCGCCGCGCTGCATCACGCGCCCGTTCGACGGCGCCACCGCCGGATTGCGCGGACCCGCGCAGAGCAGCAGGAAGTTGTCCTCGGCGCCGAGGGTCTTGGTGTGCCACTTGAGCTCGAGCGCGAGCTCGTCCTCGCTCATGCCGGGACGCGCGATTTCGACGAGGCGCGCGTAGCCCAGTTCGGCGATGCGCGTGGCCTCGCGCGCATGGGCGATCTCCTCGACGGTCTTGGCGGCGGCGGCATCGAACACGATGTCGTCGGCGGCGCTGGCCTGCGGCATCACCTCCGTCACGCGTCCAGCGATGTCCCAACGCGTCGCCGCGAGGCCGGCGATACCCAGCTTGCCGCCGCGCGAGCGGTGACTGCTGCAGGCGGATTCCAGCGCATCGACCACATCATCGGCGGCGATGACCCGCAGCCCGGGGCAGCATGCGGCCGCGCGCTCCACGTCCCATGCCGGCGTCACGATCAGGCTGGCTTCGCCGTCGCGCGCCAGGACGACGACCGCGGGTCCCAGGGACTTGAAGCCGCTCAGCACGAACACCGGATTGGGGGTCTCGATGAAATGCGCGCCGTCATGGATGGCGACCAGCGCCTCGAGCTTGTGCTCGATCATGCTGGCGCGGATGGCGGCGAGGCGTTCGTCGAAAGTCATGGCGTCTTTCTCGGCTTCCTGCTGCGGACCATCACGGAGTGGACGCGCCGGGCAAGCGCGGGGCGGCACGATGAGAACGAAATAGAGCGAAAGCCCGCCGCGCCATCCACGTCAAATCCCGTCCGGCCCGCCCGCATCGCCGAGATCGGTATCCGCGAACAGCGCGTCCAGCGGCAGCATCCGGCTGATCATGCCCTGCTGGTGCGTGTAGCGCAGCACGGTCTCCAGATTCTTGCGGTTGGCGGGGGTCAGACCATACGCACAGGTGTCGGGGACGAGCACATCTTCATGCTCATTCTGCGCGGTGCGTACCCAGGCGATCGGCACCATGCGCGGATTGGCGATCCGCCGGTAGGCGATGGTCTTGGCCTCCTCGAAGGCCTTCACCAGGTTGGTGGGCACCCAGGGATATTTGTCGACGATCTCCTGCTTGATGGTGGTGACATGCATGATCGGAAATATTCCGGTCTTGCGAAAATAGGCGAGCTCGATGTCCTTGTAGTTGGCGAACAGACGCACGATCCGTTTGTCGCCGGCCAGGAACAGGCGAGGCAGCTCGGGCGACAGCATGGCCGAGATTTCGCCCTCCGCCAGCATGACGTCGAGCCTTTTCCCCGGCGCTATCATTTCGATGCGCAGGTCCTTCGGCGGCGCGAAGGCGACGTCCTCGCTGCGCTCGACCATCCACGTCACCTGCCGGTGGGGCAGGCCGTACTCCTCCTCCAGAATGCCCCGCATCCAGATATTGGAGGCGGGCTGAAAATTGGTGCCGCCTACTTTCTTGCCGATCAGGTCCTTCGGCTCACGAATGCCGGCTGCGGCGTTGACGAACAGGAAGCCGTGTCGAAAGCGCCGGTGGAGGAATACGGGGATCGCGGTGAGCGGCACGTGGGCGGACAAGTCCGGTTCAGGGCTGCTGTCATCAGCGCGTTCACGCGCTTCGCTTGCCGGCGCGGCGCCGTGATCGCGCTCCATGAAATAGGCGCCGACATTGGCTTCGCAGATATCGAACTCGGCCTTGCGCGCCATGCGCCAATGGCGTTCGCGCGGGCCCATTCCGGTGAGCATGACGAGATCGATGCCGTCGGCCTTGACCGAGCCCTCCTTGAGCGCGCGCACGATCTCGTAGTCGCCGCATGCGACCGTGAGCTTCAGTCTTTCCGCCATCGAACGTTCCTCTCAGTCGGCGTGCCATCGGCCGAAATGCACCTCGGCCCGGCGTACGATTTCATTGAGCACGATGGCCATGGCGGCGAGCACCGAGATCAGGCCCAGCAGCCGGGTCGGATCGAAATTCTGCGTGAACAGCGTGGTGAAGTGGCCGATACCGGCGGTCGAGACATAGAGCTCGGCGAGCAATACGCCGAGCAGGACGCCGGTCATGCCGAGCCGCATGCCGGCGAAGAAGCTCGGGATCATATGCGGAAAAATGATGTGGCGCAGCACCTGCCATCGGCTCGCGCCCATCGAGCGCGCGCTCGTGAGCAGGATCGGCTTGATGTTCTGCACGCCCGCGGCGATGGCCACGATGATCGGAAAGAAGCCGTGGCTCACGCCGAACGCGATCTTGGAGGCGGGGCCGATGCCGAAATAGAGGATGAACAGCGGCAGGATGGTGACTTGCGGCGTGCCGTAGAGCAGCAGAATGATCGGCATGAAGCTCTTGCGCGCGAACGGCTGGAGCCCGACCGCAAGCCCGACCACGAGCCCGATCACGACCGAGAGCGCGAAGGCGACCGCGAGTTCCCAGAACGTGAGACGGAGGGCCGCCGGCACCCCGCGGGTATCGAAAACGGCCGGCAGCGACACGAACACGCGCGAGGGTGGGCTGAGAAACATCGGGTCCACGAACCAGCGCGCGGCAATCTCCCAGACGAGGAACAGGAGAACGATGACCGCGAGCCGCGCCACCCACGGTCGCCGCATCGCGTGCCGAAAGGTCGTCGCGGTGCTCGCCATCAGAAACGCTTTCCCCGCGCTTCGAGCGCGGACACGAGCGTATTGAGAATGAGCGCGATGGCAACGACGAAGGCGATATAGGCGAACATCCGCGCGATCTCCATCCCTTCGGCGAGATGTACGATGCGGTGGCCGAGACCGGCCAGCGATGCGATGGTCTCGCTGCCGATGATGGAGAGCAGCGCGACGGTGAATCCCATGCGCATGCCGCTGAGGATGATCGGCAGGGCGGCCGGCATCAGCACGTAGCGGAAAAGCTGGTAGTCCGAGGCCCCCATGGACCGCGCCGCGACCAAGAACACCTTATCGACATAGCCGAAGCCGGCGATGGTGCTGAGCGCGATCGGAAAGAAGCTGATGGTTGCCCCCAGCGCAATCTTGGACGCAGGACCAAGCCCGAAGAACAGAACGTAGAGCGGCAGGAACAGAATGATCGGGATCGAATAGATTCCGGCGAACAGCGGCTCGAACACGCGGATGCGATATTGCGAGCGGCTGAGCAGGTAGCCGACGATCACCCCCGACGTTGCGGAGATCGCAAAGGCGGCCGCGAGCTCCGTCAGCGTGACGCGCAGATCGCCGATGAATTCTCCGGTCTTGAGGATGTCCCAGAAATCCTGCAGCACCGTGACCGGATTGGGCAGCAGCAGCGGGCTCACGCGCCAGCGTGTCGTGGCGAGATACCACAGCACGATGAGCACGATCAGGAACGTCCCCTGAACGGCGCGGCTGGCGAGCCGCCCCTGCCGCTCCTTCCTCGAGGGCGTCATCGCGTCGCTCCCGCCCCCGCAGCTACGCCGGTATCGGCAATGGTCTTGCGGATCTCGTCGTGCAGGAGCCCGTACAACTGATTGCGGATGGCGGTGAACTTGGCCGAGGTCACGAAATCGGGCTTGCGCGGGTGCGGCTCGTCGACGTGGATGATTTCCTTGATCGTGCCGGGGCGCGCGGAAAACACCGCGACCCGGTCGGCGAGAAAGGTGGCTTCGCCCAGGCT
>JBEVIH010000338.1:0-4769 GCA_040510815.1 Xanthobacteraceae bacterium
GTCCCGGGCGAGTGCAGCGAGCGCGCTTGCGCGAGCGGAACGAGACCCGGGACCCAGCGCAAGACTCGCGAAGCGCAATATTGTCGGCCCGTCGTGTCGCCCTGGGTCCCGGCTCTCGCGCGCATAGCGCGTCGAAGACGCGCGTGAACGCGCTTTTGGCGCGCTCGGCCAGGACGCGAGAGGTGCGGTATCACTGCAAACCGTACAACGCCTTGGCGTTGTCCCGGAACACCATCGCCTTCTGCGCCTCGGTCATCGGGAACTTGAACACCTCGCGCGGGTGGTCGAAGTCCCAGTGCGGGTAGTCGGTCGAGAACATCAGCCGGTCCCAGCCGAGCCAGCCGATCACGTCGGCGAGGTGCGCCGCCTGCTCCGGCTCCTCGATCGGCTGGCTGGTGAACCAGCATTGCGCGCGCACGTACTCGGACGGCGGCCGCTTGAGGTGCGGCGTCTCCTGGCGCAGGCGCTCCCAGTGCTTGTCCATCCGCCAGCAGAGCGCCGGCGCCCAGGCGAAGCCGCCCTCGATCAGCACCACCTTGAGCTTGGGGAAGCGCTCGAACACGCCCTCGAACACCAGGCTGGTGAGCGTGTTCTGCATCCCGCTCGAGGCCGCGTAGTGCTCCTGCATGTAATAGGTCGGCCAGCCCGACGCGGTCGAGGCGTGGCCGCCGCTGAAACCCTGGACGTGGAGCGCAATCGGCCGGTTGGCGGCCTGCGCCGCCGCGTAGATCGGCCAGTAGCGCCGGTGCCCGAGCGGATCGCTCGAGCGCGGCGAGATCAGGATCTGGACGTAGCGCGCATCGTCGGCGCGGTGCTCGATCTCGCTCACCGCGAAGGCGGCGTCCTCCTGCGGCACCACGATGCCGGCGCGCAGCCGCGGCTCCGGCTTGACGAAAGTCTCGAGCTGCCAGTCGTTGACGGCGCGCGACAGCGCGGCGGCGAATTCGAGGTTGCGCTCCTCCATGCCGCCGCGGCTCAACTGCATCAGCATGCCGTACTCGACGCCGTTGGGGTCGAGATGCTGCGCGCGCATCAGTGCGAGATCGGAGCCCGGCGGCCCCTGCTCCGGGAACGCGTCGACGCGCATGCCGGACGCCATCATGCGCGGCCAGGCGAGCTGGCCTGAGAGTCCCTGGCGCAGGTGCTCGCCGAAGGTCGCCATGTGCTCGCGCCAGCGCGCCGGCAGGAACGGGTGCAGGTCCGCGGGCGTGCGATAGGCCGGATGGATGTCGCAATCGACGATGGCGAGCGTCTGCGCCGCCGCCGCTTGCCGGACCGGGATGTTCATCGGACCGCCTCCGCTGTGCTCGCAGTATCGCCGATCACCGCCCCGTCGCGCAAACGCGGATAGGTGTCGAGCGGGTTGTCGACCATGAGCCGCCGCACCGCCTCGGCCGGAAGCCCGTCGGGCAGCACGTCCTCGCCGTCGAAATGCCAGTGCGGGTAGTCGGTGGAGAACAGCAGCATGCGCTCGCAGCCGATATGCTCGAGCGTGCGCTTGAGCGGCTCGGCGTCATCTTTCGGCGCGTCGACCGGCTGCAACGTCAGCCGCACGTGCTCGCGCAGAATCTCCGCAGGCGGCCGGTCGATCCACGGCACTTCCGGCCGCACCCCGCGCCAGGTCTTGCTGGTGCGCCAGAGGAGCGTCGGCAGCCAGGTGAAGCCGGACTCGATCAGCACCAGCTTGAGCTCGGGAAATTTCTGGAACACGCCCTCCACCAGGAAGCTCAGCACCTGCGACTCGAACGCCGCCGACTGGGCGACGTAGTCCTCCACCCGGTGCGCCGGCCAGCCCGACGCCATCGGCGCGTGGTGATAGGTGCTGCCGGCGTGGATGCCGATGGCGAGGCCGAGCTTCTCCGCGGCGGCGTAGATCGGCCAGTAGATCCGCCGTCCCAGCAGCATCTCGCCCATCGCGAACAGCAGCACCTGGACGAAGCGGCGATCCTTGCCGACGCGCTCGATCTCCCTGACCGCCAGCGCCGGGTTGTGGGCGGGAATGAGGATCGAGGCGCGCAGCCGCGGCTCGCGGTCGAGCAATTCCTTCGCCACCCAGTCGTTGACGGCCGAGCAGAGCGCCGCCGCCATGTCCTCGTTGAACAGCGCGACGCCGCCGTGCAGCGTGTTGCAGATGGCGAGCCGCGTGCCGAACGGATCGAGCGCCTGGCGGCGGATCGCCTCGAGATCGCCGGCCGGCGCGCCCGAAGCTGTGCGCCAATCCGGGCGCCCGCTGAGCGGCGAGTTCGGCGGATAGCTGGTGAGCACGAAGGAATATTTGTCGATGTGGCGGTTGACCAGCTGGTCGCGCCAATAGTCGTCGAGATAGGGCAGCAGCGCCTGCGCGCTCGGCATCGCCGGATGCAGATCGCAGTCGATGGCGCCGGCAAAGGGGAGTTTCATCGGGTGCACTTCACGCTGGTCTCTCGTGTCCCGGCCGAGTGCGCTCTTGCGCGCGAGAGCCGGGACCCAGGGGCCATACGATGGGCCGAACCCAACGGCCCAATATTGCGCTTCGCGATTCTTGCGCTGGGTCCCGGGTCTCGTTCCGCTCGCGCAAGCGCGCTCGCTGCACTCGCCCGGGACACGAGGCCCTCTCGTGTCCCGGCCGAGCGAGCGCGTAGCGCGAGCGAAGAGCCGGGACCCAGGGGCGGCATGACGGGCTGAGCGATGAACATTCTCTCCGGTTGCGCGGCGCGCGTCCTGCTGCGAAATTCTCTTCAGAACGATAATCCAGGGAGCATCCCATGTCCAAATGGCGCCATCGGACCGCGGCAGCGGCGGTCGGCATCGCGGTTGGGCTCGGTCCCACGAGCGGGGAGGCGCAGGAGATCGACATCCTGATGGCGCTGCCGGCCGCGACGCTCACTTTCAGCGCCGCGTTCCTGGCCGAGGATGCCGGCTTCTACAAGCGCGAGGGCCTCAAGGTCACCTATCGCACCATCGTCGGCGTCGGCTCGGTCAATGCGGTGATCGCCGGCAGCGCCGACTTCACCATGGGCACCGGGCCGGTGTTCCTGCGGGCGGCGTCGCAGGGCCAGCGCCTGCTGGCGCTCGCCAACCTGATCGACCGGCCGCTGGTCGAGCTGGTGCTGCGCAAGGACATCGCCGAGGCCGCCGGCATCAACGACACGATGTCGCTGGCCGAACGCGCCCGGGTGCTCAAGGGCAAGACCATCGGCATCCAGGGCGTCGGCTCGATCGTGCACGCCTGGCAGCGGCTGGTCGCCCACCGCGGCGGGCTCGACATCGAGAAGGACGTGCGCATCGCCCCGATGGATCCGTCCGGCATGCCGGCGGCGCTGGAGACCAAGCAGATCGACGGCTACGCCACCTCGCTCCCCTTCACCACCCAGGCGGTGCTCTCCGGCAGCGCCGTCATGCTGGCGAGCGCGGTGCGCGACGCGCCCGATCTGCTGCCGTTCGCCTATGGGCTCGTTTACACGCGGCCCGACATGTGCACCAAGCAACGGGAGAAATGCGTCCGGGTGGTGCGCGCGCTCGCCGGCGCCAACCAATTCATCCACGACAAGCCCGCCGAAGCGCTCGAGCTGCTCAAGAAGCGGTTCGACAAGATGGACGCTGCGGTGCTCGCCGCCGCCTGGCAGACGGTGGCGCAGGCGCACGCGCGCGTGGTGCGGGTCTCGGTGCCCGGGCTCGACCACTCGCAGAAGGTCAGCCTGGAGGCGAAGCTGCTCGAGCCGAAGGACGCGCTGACGAATTTCGACGGGCTTTATACCGACGAATTCGTGCGGTGAGCGGTGGCCTCGTGTCCCGGGCGAGTGCAGCGAGCGCTCTTGCGCGAGCGAAACGAGACCCGGGACCCAGCGCAATAATCGCGAAGCACAATATTGTTCGGCCCGTCGTGTCGCCCCTGGGTCCCGGCTCTCGCGCGCAAGAGCGCGCTTCGGCCGGGACACGAGAGGGAGCAGCCCGCGCCAACCTCGTGTCCCGGGCGAGTGCAGCGAGCGAAGCGAGCGGAACGAGACCCGGGACCCAGCGCAAGACTCGCGAAGCGCAATTTGGACCACCGGTTCGGCCCGTCGTGTCGCCCCTGGGTCCCGGGTCTTCGCTCCGGCTTCGCCGTCGCTCGCCCGGGACCCGAGGGTGGCGCCGGCGCTCGCCCGGGACACGAGAGCGGTGGCACAAGCTCGCGCTATCGTGAACCCCCACAACACGCTACATCACCCGCATGACCCTTCCGTTGTCAGGCCTTCTCGTCGTCTCGCTGGAGCAGGCGGTGGCGGCGCCGATGTGCGCCTGCCGGCTGGCAGATGCCGGCGCCCGGGTGATCAAGATCGAGCGGCCGGAGGGCGACTTCGCGCGCTACTACGACACGCTCGCCGGCGGCGACTGCTCGTATTTCGTCTGGCTCAACCGCGGCAAGGAATCGCTCTGCCTCGATCTCGCGAACCCCGATGACAAGGCGCTGCTCGCCGCCATGCTCGCCAGGGCCGACGTGTTCGTGCAGAACCTCAAGCCCGGCGCGGTCGCGAGGCTCGGCTTCCCGATCGGCGCATTGCGCCGCCGCCATCCGCGGCTGATCACCTGCTCGATCTCCGGCTACGGCGAGGACGGGCCCTACGCCGCCCGCAAGGCCTACGACATGCTGATCCAGGCCGAGTCCGGGCTCGCCTCGATCACCGGCGGACCGGAGGCGCCGGCGCGGGTCGGCGTCTCGGTCTGCGACATCGCCGCCGGCATGGACGCCTACGAGGCGGTGCTGGAAGCACTCATTGCGCGCGGGCGCACCGGCGAGGGCGCGGCGATCT
>JBEVIH010000339.1:0-23283 GCA_040510815.1 Xanthobacteraceae bacterium
CTACGTGGGCGAGACCGACGCGCAGGCGGTGGACGAAGCGCGCGACCATATCGAGGCGCTGTTCAACGTCTTCCTGCCCAAGATATCCGAGCTGATGTTCTTCCCGCCCGGCTACATGTCGCCGGAATCGCTCAAGCGCGCGCTCGCCCATAAGCGCGGCCACAAGGGCGGGGTGAAGATCGAGCACCTGATCGAGCGCGGGATCATGATCTGCGGCAGCCCCGATACCGTGCGCCGCCGCATCGCCGAAAGCCACAATCTCATGGGCTTCCAGGACTTTATCTGCATGCTGCAGTTCGGCACGCTGCCGGGACATCTCACCGAGAAGAACATCCGGCTGTTCGCCGCCGAGGTGATGCCGGCGGTCAAGACGCTGACCGACCGCGACTATCGCGGCTTCGAGCTGCCCAAGGTCGCCGCCGAATAGGCGGGCGGCCCGATTGAATCACGCAGGGAGAACAACAATGGCAAGCAGGAAATACGAGACCGTCCTCATCGAGAAGGACAACGGCATCACCTGGCTGGTCATGAACCGGCCGGACAAGCGCAACGCCATGAGCCCGCAGCTGCACATCGAGATGGACGACGCGCTTGCCGAGCTGGCGGTCGATCCCGAGACCCACGTGCTGGTGCTCACCGGCGCCGGCGAGGCGTTCTGCGCCGGCCAGGACATCAAGCTCTATTTCCGCGCCAACGACGACGCCCCGGCGGCGCGGGCGAAGGCGCGCCACGCCTCCAACCAATGGCGCTGGCAACGGCTGTCGACCTTCCCGCAGCCGACCATCGCGATGGTCAACGGCTACTGCTTCGGCGGCGGCTTCACCCAGGTCTGCGCCTGCGACTTCGCGGTCGCGGCCGACGACGCGGTGTTCGGCCTCTCCGAGGTCAACTGGGGCATCCTGCCGGGCGGCATCGTGTCGTGGAACGTGGCGCAGACGCTCAACTTCCGCGACGGCATGTATTACGCGCTCACCGGCGACACCTTCGACGGCAAGAAGGCCAAGGAGATCGGCTTCGTCAACTTCTCGTTCCCGAAGGCCAAGCTCAAGGCGGAGACCGTCAAGCTCGCCAAGAAGCTGATGGAGAAGTCGCCGGCGGTGCTGCGCTACACCAAGGAGGCGCTGCGCGCCGTGCGCTTCATGAACGAGCCGCAGGCGTCCGACTACCTCGCCGCCAAGAGCGATGCCCTGCGCTTCGTCGACAAGGAGGACAGCCGCAGCCAGGGCATGAAGCAGTTCCTCGACGACAAGACCTACCGCCCGGGCTTCGGCGCCTTCAAGCGGCAGGCGAAGCGGGCGTAAGGTCCGACGTGTAGGGTGGGCAAAATCGCCTGCCGCATCGTTGCGATTTCGTACGGCGTCTGCGCGATTTTGCTCACCCTACGCGCCGTGCGACGGATCAACCGCCCACGCTCGGACGCCAGCGCTCGAAGCGGCGCTCGATCAGCCGCAGCAGCTCGGTCATCGCGATGCCGGCGCTGGCGATGAGGATGATGCCGACCATCACCTTGTCGGTCTGGAAGCGGGCGCCCGCGGTCGCAATCAAAAAGCCCAGCCCGTGGGTGGCGCCGTACATCTCGCCGACCACGATGCCGACCAGTGCATGACCGAGCCCCAGCCGCAGCCCGGTGAGCAGCAGCGGGACCGAGGAGGGGAGCGCCACGGTGAGGAACATCTGCCAGTCGTTGGAGCCGAACGAGCGCGCCACCTTGACGAAATCGGCGTTCACCGTGCGCACGCCGGTGATGGTGTTGACCAGGATCGGAAAGATGGCGCCGAGGAAGACGATGGCGATCTTCGACATCAGCCCGATGCCGAACCAGATCATCACCAGCGGCAGGAGCGCGATGCGCGGGGTGGCATAGAGCGCCGACACGAACGGATCGAGCACCGCGTCGACCCGGCTGTACCAGCCCATCAGGATGCCGAGCGGCACGCCGATCACGATGGCGGCGCCGTAGCCGACGATGAACTCGTAGCCCGAGACCTGAATGTCGTACCAGATGCCGCCGTCGGCGAACATCTCGTAGCCGGTGCGCACGATCCGACTCGGCGAACTGGTGAACAGGGGGTTGACCCAGTTGAGCGCGACCGAGAGCTCCCAGAAGCCGAGGAACGCCAGCATCGACACCGTGCCGATGAGCGCGTGCTCGCGCCGGTGCCAGAACGATTTGACTTTCGCCGGGCGCGGCTGCGCCGATGCGTGCGTTTCCTTCAATGGGGTTGCGGCGTCCATGCTATCGCTCGGATGCAACATTAATGCGTTTGACGCGTTTTCTGCGGCGAACCGGTTCCCACTTCGCCGGAAAACGCTATGCCGTGAGCATCCCGGTTCGTTCCGCTTCCTGCTCGATCAGCCGCCAGATGCGCTGCTCCAGTGCGACGAACGGCGGCTGATGCTTGAGCTCGAGTGAGCGGGCGGCCGGCAGATCGACCTCGATGATCTCCTTGACGCGGGCCGGGCGCGCCGACAGCACGACCACCCGATTGGACAAGAACACCGCCTCGTTGATCTGATGGGTGACGAACAGCGCGGTGGTTCTGGCGCGCGCCAGAATCTTGAGCAGCTCCACCTGCATGAATTCACGCGTCTGCGCATCGAGCGCCGCGAACGGCTCGTCGAGCAGCAGGAGCTGCGGCTCCATCACCAGGGCGCGCGCGATATTGACGCGCTGGCGCATCCCGCCCGAGAGCTCGTGCGGATAGTGATCGGCGAAACCCTGAAGGCCGACCAGCTCCACCAGCGCGAGCGCGCGGGCCTTGCGCTCGGCCTTGTCGAGCTTGCCCTGCAGGTCGAGCCCGTACATCACGTTCTGCAGCACCGTGCGCCAGGGGAACAGGCTGTCGTGCTGGAACACCATGGCGCGGTCCGGCCCCGGCCCGTCGACCGCGCGGCCGTCGACCAGGATGGCGCCGTCGGTCACCGCGATCAGGCCGTCGACCGCGTTGAGCAGGGTGGACTTGCCGCAGCCCGACGGGCCGACGATGCAGACCAGCTCGCCCTCGAGCACCTCGAAGCCGACGTCGTGCAGGACCGGCAGGTCCTCATCGGTGCGTTCGTTGTAGAGCGCGAGCGAGACGCGGCGCAGCTGCAGTTTCGCTCGGCCCGTCGCCCCCATCGGAATGCCGTCAATTGGTGGCGCGCAGCTTGGCGAAGAAGCCTTCGCTGTCGAGCCGGTCGAGCACGGTGAGGTCCACGAACTGCTTGGGCTTCATCGCCGCGGCCTTCGGCTCCTTCTTGGCGATCTCCTTGAGCACCAGCGCGACACCCGCGAGCGAAGCCCGCAGATCGTCCGGATAGACCTTGACGTAGGCGTCATACGCGGCCTTGGCGTTGGCGGGGTCCTTCACGTCGAGGAATTTCTGCGTGAGCGGGATCGCGACGCCCGGGTTGCGCTTGTACTCGTGGACGGCGCTCGCCATCGCCATCAGGAACTTCTTCACCACCTCGGGGCGGCTCTTGAGAAAGCTGCGGCTGGTCACATAGGACGTGTTCGGATAATCGCCCGCGATGTCGGTCACGTCGACCAGCACGTGGAATCCGTGCCGCGCGAGCTCGGCGGTGTCGGGATATTGCTCCATGGTGCCGGCGATCTGTCCGCTCATCGCCGCCGCCATGCGGGTGGCGGCGCCGCCGAGCTGCAGAATCTTCACCTCGGTCCGCGAGAGCTTGAGGTGCGCCAGCGCGAAGTCCGCCGCGGTGTCGGTCGACGAGCCGTAGCGGCTGATGGCGACGCTCTGGCCCTTGAGCGCGCTGGCGTTGGTGATCGACGTCTTGACCACGAGCTGGAACGGCAGCTTGTTCGAGATGCCGCCGATGATGACGATATCGGCGCCCTGCACCGCCGCCGAGAGCGCGGGCGTGTAGCCGTTCTGCGCGATGTCGACCGAGCCGCCGACCACCGCCTGCGTGAGCATGGAGCCGCCGTCAACGAAGATCGGCGTCACGTCGAGGCCGAACTTCTTGAACAGCCCCTGCTTGTCCGCGTAGATCAGCGGCCCGGACGTCATCGAAAACCCGTCATAGGCGACCCGCACCTTGGTCGGGCTCTCTTGCGACGCGCCCGTCGTCGCGAAGACAACCGCGAAGGCGAGCCCCAGCAGGTTTCCGGTTTTCATGACATCCCTCTCCGCCTTCGCATGCCGGTCAGGACAATAGCGCTTTTATCTTGTCCTGGTTGATCTGCTTCATCAGCTGATCGACCAGCGCGCCGAGCGGCGCCGGCACCTTGGCGTGTTGCGCCAGCTCGAGCGCGACGTCCATGTCCTTCTCCGCCCATTTACCAGTGCTCTTGCCCCAGCGGGAGAGCGACCAATTGGCGCCGCTGCCGTGGCCGAGCGCCTCGACCAGCCGCGGAATATCGGCGCCGAGCTGCTTGGCGAGCGTCAGCGCCTCGAAATTCGCCGCCATGGCGGCCCACAGCAGCATGTTGTTGATCGTCTTCGCGAGCTGGCCGCTGCCGACGTCGCCCAGATGCAGCACCTGCCGGGAGAACGCCGCCAGCACCGGTCGTGCGCGCCGGAAGGATTGCTCATCGCCGCCGACATAGGCGGTCACGGTGCCATTATTGGCAGCCTCCTGGCCCAGCACAACCGGGCAATCGAGCACGCCGACGCCGCGGGCGGCGGCGATCTTCGCCAGACGGCGGCAAGTCTCGGGCGAGCACGAGCTGGCGATGCAGATGACGCAGCCGCGCCCGAGCGAATCGAGCAGCCCGGAGCGCTCGATCACCTCCTCGACCTGGGCGTCGGTCGCCACCATGACGATGACCACTTCCGCTTGCCGGCCGACCTCCGCCGCCGACCGGCACGCGGTCACGCCGTGGCCGGCCGCCCGGCGTACGGCGTCGGGATCGACGTCGTAGCCGGCCACGTCGAAACCCTTGCCTGCCATGTGCCGCGCCATCTGCAGGCCCATGGCGCCCAGCCCGATCACACCGGTCCGCTTGATCACCTGGTCATCCATCGCAACCTCGATGCAGACTCATCCCTTGGCCTTGCCGGCCTGCATTTGCGCCCGCCGCGCTTGCGTGGCCGTCCGATCGAGCGCCCATGAGTGTCCCGACCGCTTGAGCACGACGCCGTAGTCGCGCTCGGCCGCCGGCGCCGAGACCTGCCCTTCGCGCACGTCGGCCAGCACGCGCTCGGCATCGCGCGCCAGCGGATCGCCGTGGCCGCCGCCGCCCGGCGTATCGAGCCGGAACACGTCGCCTTCGCGCAGCGGATAATCGGCGTAGCGGGTCGGCAGGCGCTTGGCCGCCTGGCTGCCGGGATTGATCCAGATATCGCCGGCACTGCCGCTGTTGCCGCCGGCGCAGCCGTTCGGCGGGATCAGGTGCTTCATCGAGCGGATCGAGAACCGGGCGTCGGCGAGATTGAGGTATTCGCGGCGGATGCCCAGGCCGCCGCGGAACTCGCCGGCGTCGCCCGAATCCGCGATCAGCTCGAAGCGGGTGACGCGGGTCGGGAACTCGCTCTCGATGATCTCGACCGGCGCGATCCTGGCGTTGCTCTGGTTGACGGTGACGCCGGAGACGCCGTCCTTGCTGGCGCGCGCGCCGGCGCCGCCGGCGATGATCTCGTATTGCACGTAGCCCTTGCCGGTATAGGTGTTGCGGCCGCCCAGGATGATCGAGCGGCTGCCGCTGCCGTCGGCGCGCACCTTGCCGGGCACGATGTGGCTCATGGCGTCGAAGATGGCGTCGACCAGCGCGTGGATGGTCGGATTGTAGGTGTTGACCGGCGCCGGGAAGCGCGGATTGAGCACGCTGCCGTCGCGCGCCGTCATGGTGAAGCCGCGCAGCAAGCCGCTCGACACGTGCAGGCCCGGGTCGATCAGCGAGATCAGCGCGTAGGCGCAGGCGGCCTGCACCAGCGGCGGGCGGATATTGGCGGGCCCCTTGGTCTGATCGGCGGAGCCGCTGAAATCGAAATGCAGCGCGTCGCCGGCCTTGGTCGCGACCACGTGTACGCGCACCGGTCGTTCCAGCTCGACGCCGTCGTCGTCGACGAACCGCTCCGCCTCGAAGCGCCCGTCCGGCCATTCGGCGATGGCGGCCTTGAGCGTCGATTCCGACAGATCGAGCAGGCGGCCGAAGCAGGCGCGGATTTTATCTTTGCCGAATTTGCCGGCGAGCTCGTTGAGGCGCTTTTCCCCGAGCCGGTCGGCGCCGAGCTGGCCGCGGATGTCGCCGAGCACCAGCTCGGGCGTGCGGCTGTTGGCGGCGATGATGCGCTCGATGTCGGTATTCGGCCGGAAGCCGCTCTGATAGCGGATGGCGGGCAGGTGCAGTCCCTCGTTGAAGATCTCCCGCGCCTGGCCGGAGCAGCTGCCCGGCACCGGGCCGCCGATGTCGCTCTTGTGCGCGATCGAGCCGCAGAAGCCGAACAGCTCGCCGGCGACGAACACCGGCGTGATGACGGCGATGTCGGGCGCGTGCGGGCTGCCGCCATGGTAGGGGTGGTTGATGATGAAGGCGTCGCCCTCGGCGATGCCGCCGCCGAACGCCTCGATCACCGCGGCGGTACAGGCCGGAAACGCGCCGATATGCAGCGGCAGCACCACGTGCTGCGCCACCACGTCGCCGTTCGCATTCATCAGCGCACAGGAAGCGTCCTGCGATTCGCGCACGATGGTCGAGAAGCCGGTGCGGAACAGCGAGTTCTGCATCTCCTGCACGATGCCGGCGAGGCTCGCTTTCACCACTTCGAGCTCGACCGCGTCGATGGGCATCATCTCTCCATGGTCAGAATCAAATTCTTCCATTCATCCACGCGCGCCACCTGGCCGGGACAGATCACGGTCGTGCAATCGAGCTGGTCGAGGATCGCCGGTCCGGCAATGTCCAGGCCGACGTCGAGCCGTTCGCGCTGATAGACCGGGCAGTCGCGCTCGCTGCCGTCGAAGCGCACGCGTCGGGTTTCACGGCGGGCGCCCGCCAGCGCGGTGCCGGCGCGCTTGAATTTCGGCATCGCGACCGGCGGCAGGAGACCAATGCCGCGCACCCGATAGGAGACGATCTCGACCGGCTCCTCGGGCGCCATGTGGCCGAACATGGCCTTGTGCTGCGCGTCGAAGCTCGTGCGCAGCGCGATCAAGCCGGCGGCCACGAGCGGTTGGGCCGGGCAGGGGATGGCGATCTCGTAGCCCTGTCCGGCATAGCGCATGTCGAGCGCGCGCTCGATGCGGATGCGATCGCCCGCGAAGCCGTCGCCGCGCAGCTCCTCGACCGCTTGCGCGGTGAGTTGCGCGAACATGGCGTTCACCGCTTCCGTCGTGATGTCGGCGAGCGGCGTCATCTTCGATTGGACGTAGTCGTGCCTGACGTCGGACATCAGCAGGCCCATGGCCGAGAATACGCCAGGATAGAGCGGGACGATCACGCCGGCCATGCCGAGATCGCGCGCCAGGCGGCCGGCATGCAGCGGCCCGGCGCCGCCGAAGGCCAGCAGCATGAAGTCGCGCAGATCGTGGCCGCGCATGGTGGAAATGGCCTTGATTGCCTCCGCCATCTTCACGTCGATGATGCGGATGATCCCTTCCGTCGCCGCGCTGACGTCGACCCCCAGCGGCTGCGCGATCTTCGTCGCGATGGCGTCACGCGCCTTGCCAGCGTCGAGCCGCATCGCTCCGCCGAGGAAATTGTCCTCGCCCAGATAGCCCAGCACCAGGTTGCAATCGGTGATGGTCGGGTTGTCGCCGCCGCGGCCGTAGCAGGCGGGGCCGGGCGCGGCGCCCGCGCTCTGTGGCCCGACCCGGAGCGCGCCGAAGCGGTCGACCGCCGCGATCGTGCCGCCGCCCGCGCTCACCGTGTTGATGTCGAGCATCGGCACGGCGAGGTCGCGGCCGTCGATCTGGCCGCGGCTCGCCACCAGCGGCTCGCCGGCCTTGATCAGGGCGACGTCGCAGGAGGTGCCGCCCATGTCGAAGGTGATGACGTTGTCGAACCCGGTGCTGCGGCAGGCCGCGGCGCCGGCGGTCACGCCACCGGCCGGCCCCGACAACACCGTGGTGACGGCGCGGCGGGCGGCGGCCGCAAACGTCGCCGTGCCGCCGTTCGACTGCATGACGTATTTTTGCCGCGTGGTGACGCCGGCCTCGGCGAGACGGCGCTCGAGCCGGGCGATGTAGCGCGCCAGGATCGGCGCCAGATAGGCGTTGATGACGGTGGTGCTGAGCCGATAGTACTCGCGGATCTGCGGCAGCACCTCGGACGAGAGCGAAATGCTGCAGTCGGGCATGTCCTCGCGCACGATCTCGCGCACGCGCCGCTCGTGCTGCGGATGCAGGAACGAGAACAACAGGCATACCGCGATCGACTCGAGATCGTGCGCCTTGAGCTCGCGCACGGTGTCGCGCAGCGCCGCCTCGTCGAGCGGGCGGAGCACGTTGCCGCGGAAATCAACGCGCTCCTTGACCTCGCCCGTCTGGCTCGGCGGCACCAGCGGCTCGGGCTTGTCGTACATGACGTCGAAGATCGCGGTGCCGTAGGGACGCGCCTGCTCGCCGACCGGATAGACGCCGCGGAACCCTTCGGTCACCAACAGGCCGGTCCGCACGCCCTTGCCTTCGAGCAGCGCATTGGTGCCGACCGTGGTGCCGTGGCAGAAATAGCCGATGTCGGTTGCCGCGACGCCCTCGGCCAGCAGCGCCTCGAGGCCCGCGAGGATCGCGCGCGACGGATCGTCGGGCGTGGACGGGAGCTTGGCGATGGTGACCGCGCCGGTCTCCTCGTTGAGATAGACGAAATCGGAAAACGTCCCTCCGGTATCGACCGTGACGCGGAAGCGAGCCATGCGATGATCGGATTTCCAGCGCGGGCGAGGAACGCCCTGTATAAGGAATAAGGACACGGCGGATTGCCGGCGTCAAACCGGCGGCTGGGCCGTGACGTCCGAAGGAGAGGGAGTTGGACAGCGCCGACTTCGACGCGCTCGAGGAGCGGGCCCGCGCCAGGCTCGCGCCCGCCGCCTATGCGTTCGCGGCGGCCGGCGCCGACGACGAGATCACCACCGCCGACAACGTCGCCGCCTGGCGGCGGCTGCGGTTGCGGCCGCGCATGCTCAACGACATCACCAAGATCGACACCGGCGTGAGCATCCTGGGTGTGCGGCTCGAGACCCCGATCATGGTGGCGCCGTTCGGACGGCACCGCTTGTTCCATCCGGACGGCGAGCGCGCCACTGCGCGCGGAGCGGCGGCGGCCGGCAGCGTGTTCGTGCTGCCGACCACATCCACCGTGAGTATGGAGGACGTGGCGGCCGAGCCCGGTGCGGCGCCGCGCTGGTTCCAGCTCTATCTGCCGCCCGACCGCGAACTGGCCGAGAACCTGATCGACCGCGCCGCCGCCGCCGGATTTGGCGCCGTCGTGCTCACCGTCGATCAGCCGGTCTATGGCTCGAGCCCGCGCGCGGCGCGCGCGCCGCTCAAGCCGTCACCCGACATCCGCAACGCCAACCTGCCGGGCCAGCCGATTGCGCAGAATTCCTACAAGCCGGATTACAGCGGCCGCGTCACATTTCCGGCCACTTGGCGCGACCTCGAATGGCTGGTGCGGCGTTCGTCCATCGACGTGCTGGTGAAGGGCGTGCTGCGCGGCGACGATGCGCTGCGTTGCGTCGAGGCCGGCGCCAAGGCGGTCATCGTCTCGAACCACGGCGGCCGCCATCTCGACGCCAGCGTCGCCACCGCCGACGCGCTGCCGGAGATCGCCGCGGCGGTCGCCCGCAAGGCCGAGCTCTATGTCGACGGCGGCATCCGCCGCGGCACCGACATCGTCAAGGCGCTGGCGCTCGGCGCCCGCGCGGTGCTCGTCGCCCGTCCGGTGATCTGGGGGCTGGCGCTCGACGGCGCCGATGGCGTGCGCGCCGTGCTCGATCACCTGCGCGCGGAGCTCGTCCGCAGCATGGCGCTGTGCGGGACGGCGCGGCTCGACGAGATCACGCCGGATCTGGTGGCTGGAAAATGACTTATCATGCTCGCGGGCGTGACATTGTGAGGTGCGGCTGCAATGGCTGAACGTGCTTCGGTTGGTCTGGTCGGCATCGGCCTGTTGGGTCAGGCGCTCGCGCACCGCCTGCTCGGCGCCGGCTTCGACGTTGCGGGCTTCGACGTCGATCCCGCCAAGAACGCGAAGCTTGCCCAGCTCGGCGGCCGGCCGGCCACGTCGGTCGCTTATCTCGCGCAGCGCTGCGATCCCATCCTGCTGGCGGTGTTCACCACCGACCAGGTCGAGCAGGTGGTCGAGCGCGAGCTTCTTCCGGTGCTGGGCGACGGCTCCGGCAGGATCGTGCTGTGCGCGAGCACCTGCGACCCCGACCGCATCGCGGCGCTGGGCGGGCGCGTGGCCGCGCGCGGCCTGCGCTTCCTGGAGACGCCGGTGTCGGGCTCGAGCGGGCAGGTGAGCCGCGGCGAAGGCGTCGGCCTGATCGGCGGCGATCCGCAGGTCGCAGCCGAGATCGAGCCGATCCTGCGGGCGCTGTTCCCGAATTACTTCCACGTCGGCGGGGTCGGCGACGGCGGCCGCGCCAAGCTCGCCGTCAACCTCATTCTCGGTCTCAACCGCCTGGCGATGGCCGAGGGCCTGGTCTTCGCCGAGCGGCTCGGGCTCGATCCCGAGGCTTTTCTCAAGGTCGCGCGCGGCTCGGCCGCCTACTCGCAGGTGATGGACATCAAGGGCCCGAAGATGACTCGTGGCGACTTTGCCGCTGAAGGCCGCGTCACCCAGCACCTCAAGGACGTCCACCTCATGCTCGAGCAGGCCGAGCGCGCCGGCCAGCGGCTGCCGCTGCTCGAGGTCCACGCCGATGTGCTCGAAGCCTGCGTGCGGCAGGGGGAGGGCGATTGGGACAACAGCGCGGTGATCGCGGAGATCCGCCGCCGCACGACCTGAGATGCCGCTGGGCGTCTTCCGAGGGTCGCGCGCATCGCGCCGATGAAGTAGTTTCGTCCGGGATACGGAGCACCCAACCCATGAGCGACGGAGAAGTGCGCTACACGCGCGACGGCGCGGTCGTCACCGTGATCTTCGACCGGCCGGCGGCCCGCAACGCCATGACCTGGCGGATGTACGAGCAGCTCGGCGAGGCTTGCGCGCGCATCCGCGGCGAGGCCGGCCTGCGGGTCGCGGTGTTTCGCGGCGCCGGCGGCAAGTCCTTCATCGCCGGCACCGACATCGCCCAGTTCCAGGCGTTCCGCAGCAGCGACGACGGCTTCGCCTACGAGGCGAAGATGGAAGCCTATCTCGATGCAGTCGAGACGCTGCCGGTGCCGACTTTGGCGGTGGTCGAGGGATTTGCGATCGGCGGCGGGCTGGCAATCGCGGCCGCCTGCGATCTGCGCATCGCCACGCCCGGCGCGCGCTTCGGCATTCCGACCGCGCGTACCGTCGGCAACTGCCTTTCGATTGCGAATTACGCGCGCCTCGTCGTCGCGCTCGGCGCCTCGCGCGCCAAGCGCATGCTGCTGCTCGCCGAGAATCTGACCGCCGAGGAGGCGCTGACGGGCGGTTTCGTCAGCGAGATCGTCGCGGCCCCCGATCTCGACCGGCGCGTCGGCGAGCTCACCGCGCGTCTTGCACAACATGCACCCATTACCATGCGGGTGACCAAGGAGGCGATCCGCCGGCTCCTGCATGCCGGCTTGCCGGACGGCGACGACCTCATCCGCGCCTGCTACGGCAGCGACGACTTCCGCATCGGCGTGAGCGCGTTCTTGGACAAACGCGAGCCGCAATGGACCGGCAAGTAGAACGTGGAGGCAACGCGATGGTCCCCTTCGACGAGCAGATCGTCAAACGCGATAAAGCATCATGATCGACTCGCATCATCATTTCTGGTGGACGGGCAGGCACACTTATCACTGGCCCGAGGCGGTCGGCGATCGTTTCGCGCGCGATTTCACGCCCGACGATCTGCGTCCGGAGCTCGAGCGCTGCGGCGTCAAGGGAACGGTGCTGGTGCAGGTGCTGCATCAGGTCGGCGGCGAGACCGAAGAGTGCCTCGATCTCTGCAACGAGGTCGATTTCGTGCGCGGCGTGGTCGGCTGGGTTCCGCTCACCGATCCGGACGGCACCGCCAAGGCGATCGAGCGGCTCCGCAAGCGCGGCAAGCTCGTCGGCGTGCGCCATCTGATCAGCAACGAGCCCGATCCGCGCTGGCTCCTGCAGGATTCCGTGGTGGAATCGCTCAAGCTGTTGGCCGCGGTCGGCATCGCGTTCGACGCGATCCCGATCAACCCGGCGCAATTCGAATCGGTGCTCACCGTCGCGCAGCAAGTGCCGGCGCTCAAGATCGTGATCAACCATCTCGGCCGGCCGCCGATCCCGGAGCAGGGCTGGGAGCCGTGGGCGACGCAGATCGCTCGCGCCGCCGAGCACCGCAACATGTCGATGAAGCTGTCGATCGGGCTCGACATCATCATGCGCTGGCGCTGGTCGACCGACGCCATCCGCCGCTACTCCAACCACGTGCTCGACTTGTTCAGCCCCAACCGGGTGATGGCGGCGAGCAACTGGCCGGTGATCCTGCTCGGCGCGAGCTACGAGGAGACGTGGAAGGGCATCACCGACCTCGTCTCGGGTCTCTCCGCCGACGAGCAGCGCCCGGTGCTCGGCGACACCGCGCAGCGGGTGTACGGCTTGTAGGGTGGGCAAAGGGCGCGGGCGAAAGAGCGATCTCTCGCCCCAATCTGCCGTGGATACGGGTTTCTACTTCCTTCGCAGCACGCCGCTCGTGCAGCAGCTGCTCGCATAACCGTGCGGCACAGTATCCTTGAGCCAACAGATGGGCAGCGGTACCGTCGAGCTTTGCTTGACGAAGGTGTAAGCGACGCAACCCTCCGTCGCTGCGCAACGTTGCTCGCAGTCGCCGACATTCGCTCCTGCCGCAAGCTTTTCGGACCTTATGTCGTTGCCAGACCGGTCGATATTGGGCTCCCGATCAAATCGGCTCTGGATCGATGTTTCGGCGACGCCAAGAATCGTTGATCCAGTTGCCTCGGGCGGTCCGGCAGCCGCGACCGCTGGCCAATTCATCATCAGCACAAGCAGTCCGAGTCGAACTTGCTCTTTCACTTGCCCCTCGCCTGTTTTCTAGCGTGGCTGACCTTCTCGTGTCCGAAATGGCGGTAGTTGTGCCTCGCCGTGCTCCGCAGGTATTGCCCACTTGTAACCTACTATCCGCGGCTCATCATGTTGTTTGTCGATGCGGGCAGCGGCTTGTAGCCGCATGGGCCGCAGCGCAATGCGGCGGCAGCCTCCGCCCGTCGTGGTCCCGGATTTCGCTTCGCTCCATCCGGGCTACACGTCTATCGCTGCTATCGCTGCGCGGTGAAGATCGCCTTCGGGATCATGCCGTGGATGCCCTTGGTGCCGTCCACCACCTGGGTGACGTGATAGTCCACCGCCACGCTCGCGATCATGTAGGCCTCCTCGCGGGTGAGGTTCGGAAAGCGCTTGGTGATGAAGTCGATCGTCTCGCGCACCGCGATCTTCATCGCCTCTTCCAGGTTCGGATGCAGCCCCATCACGATCCAGTGGGTGGGCGTCTCGGCGCGCGGCCAAGTGAGCTTCATGTCCTTGCGCACGATGAACTGGAATTTTCCGCGCATGCCGGTCTCGATCCCGGTGAGGTCCACCTCGCCGTGACCCTGCGCGCCATGGGCGTCGCCGGCCGAGAACAGGGCGCCCGGCGCGTGCACCGGCATGAACAGCGTGGTGCCGGCGATCAGGTCCTTGTTGTCGAGATTGCCGGTGTGGACGCCGGGCGGACCGCTGCTGATGCGGCCCATCGACGGATCCGGCGCGAGCCCCATGGTGCCGAAGAACGGCCGGTTCACCGGCACCACAACGCCTTTCGCCACCTCGGCGGTCTTCGCCTGACGGTCGATCGGGATGATGCGGTTCCACAGCGCGGTCATCGGGCAGCGCGCCGGCATAGGGCCGCTGGCGGTTGTATCCCCAGTCGAGGGCAAGCTCGACTTCGAGGATGCGCACCTCCAGCACGTCGCCGGGCATCGCGCCGCGCACCTCGATCGGGCCGGTGAGCACGTGCGGGCCGGGGCCGCGGTCCTTCACCTCGCCGTAGATGTCGCGCTGGTATTGCGGGACCGCGCTGGCCGGAACCACGCCTGATTGATCGACCACAGAGGGGACGATCGCCGCCGCGCTGGTGAGATTGACGATGTCGCCGGAATCGATGCTTAGCACCGGCTTGATGCTGGCGAGGAAGTAGCCGATGTGCACGGTCTGCGGGCTCGGCATCAGCGTGTGCTCGGCGGCGTGCAGTGGCGCGATGACGGCCGAGGCGGCGACGAGCGCGCAGGCGAGCACGCGCGGCGCGTGCAGGCGACGACAACAGGACAGGGCGGCGAGCAGCGGCATGACGGCACTCCTCGTGAGGGGAAGCAATGGCGATGCGGAAAGCGTAGGGCCAAGGGCGCGCCGCGCGCAATAGCGTGGCGCGGCTAGGCGCCGGCCTCGCCGACCACGCGCGGCGCCGGCTGCCATTCCATGCCGGGCGCGGCGCTCACCGGAAAGATCAGCGACTTGATCACCACCGGCACCGCGCCCGACGCCGGCAGCATGGCGCCGATGTCGATATAGTCGAACTCCTTGAGCTCGAGGCCGTCGACCGAGACGATCGCGTTGTCGAGCTGCATCTCCTCGCGCAGGTGAATCCCCATCAGGCCGCCGACGTCGCCGTCGCCGGCCAGCACCAGCGGGTGGCCGTCGGCGAGGATCGAGGCCAGGCCGTCGACCACGCCCTGGCAGAAGGCGCCGAGCCGCTGGAAGGTCGCCGAGCCGCGCCACGGCACGAATATCGCGACCGGCGTGTCGGCCTCGCCGAGGTCGAGGCGCTTGAGCACCGCCGTGACCGCTTCCGCCACGCCGGCCGAGTCGACCTCGTCGGCGTCGAGCGCAAAGCGCGGCGCGATCACTGGCACGTTGCGCAGCGGCAGCGCGTCGAGCGGCGACACGTAGATGGTGCTGCCGCTGACCTGCGTGGTGTATTGCGAGGCGCCGATCACGGTGGCGCGGATGCCTTCGTTCGAGCGTTCAAGCTTGGGGCCCCAGCCCGCGACCCGCGCCTTGATCTCCTGCGCCAGCAGCACGCCGAGATCGCCGAACGTCGTGGCTTCGCGGCCGTAGATGTATTCGGCGACGCCGCCGGAAAACGTGACCTGGTCGATCGGCGAGGCAGCGGACAGCGGCGCGAGCCGCAGCAGGCCGGCGCCGCCCGCGGCCGGCGCTTGCCCGCGCATCGCCTCGAACAGCCGCTCCGCCATGCCGGCGGCCAGCGCCCGCGCCGCTTCGGGCGCAAGCTCCTTGCCGACCTCGAGGCTGATGCCGTGCGCGGCGGCGAAGCGGCGGCCGGCCTCCTCGACGCGCGCGATCCGGCCGTCAGGATCGAGGCAGATCAGGCGCGCGCCGACGTCGAGCGCGGTGACGTCGATCACGCGGCCTTCGGCGCAGACCGCGATCTTCGCGGTGCCGCCGCCGACGTCCACGTTCATGATCGTCGCCTTGTCGCGGATCGAGCGCGCCACCGCGCCCGAGCCGTGGGCGGCCATCACCGTCTCCAGGCTGTCGCCGGCCGAGACCGCGACCATCTTGCCGGCCTGGCGCGCGAACAGCTCGCCGATCTTGCGGGCGTTGCGCCGGCGCACCGCCACGCCGGTGAGGATCAGCGCGCCGGTGTCGATCTCGTCCGGATCGACATTGGCGTCCTGGTATTGGCGCTCGATGAAGGCGCCGAGCGCCTGCGCGTCGATCTCCTCCTCGGCCGAATAGGGCGTGAGCAGGATGTCGGACTGGAAGAAGGCCTCGCGGGTGGTGACGACATAGCGGCTGTCGAGCCGCTCCAGCACGATGCGCGAGAACACCAGATGCGAGGTCGACGAGCCGATGTCGACGCCGACGCTGAGAACGACAATCTCGTCCTCGTCGACCAGCGAGCGCCCGGTCGAGGAGAAAAAGATGCGGCCGCCCTCGGCTTCCTCGGTCATGCCCTAGTCCAGCGATTTGGCTGCCGGCCGAGTTCGCTGCATCTTCAATGATCCAAACGGGTCAACCGATCGCTCGCGTGTGTTGCACCAGGAGCGACTGTTCTATCCCTCACGCGCCCGCGAATTTCGGCACCACCGCGCCCTTCTTGTAGAAGTCGGGCTCCATCCGGCTCGGCACGCCCTCGGCCTTGAGCTTCGCCTCGTACTCGGCGCTGATGAAGGGATCTTCCATCCAATACGGGATCGACGTGCCGCCCTCGGGGATGTCCATGGCGGTGTAGTCGGTGTGCTTCTCGCCGGGCGGCCCAGGCTCGCGCCCGGGATTGTGCGGACCGAACCAGGCGGTGAGCCGCAGCGGGTCCTTCGAGGCGCCGAAGTGCTGGTGGAACCAGCGCGCGCCGCCGGGCGCCGCCGACACCATGCCGACCGGCTCGTAGTCGACGCGCTTGATCTTGTCGGCGTGGCCGTCCTTCCACGGCGTGACGCCGTAACGCTCCGGCCAGGTATAGGTGTAACCCTTGCCCTTGAGGCAGATCAGCACCGCCGCCGAGGTGTGGGCGTGCGCCTTGGAATAGCGGCCGTTCTCGTGCTGGCCGATCCAGAGATAGAAGGTGTTGCCGGTCATGAACGGCTCGACCCGCCGCCAGCCGGGCGAGCGCCGGTTGTCGAGCGGCAGGTCGCAGTTGACGATGTCGGGAATGAAATTGGTGCGCCGCATGGCGAGCCCGCGCACCGGATCGGGCTCGATGTCGTCCTTGTACTTGTAGAAGTCGTCGGCGCCGCTGAAGCGGTCGCGGAACTCGTACGGGCAATTGAACATCACGTCGACATTGTTGATCAGGTTGAGCAGATTGGGCGCGGTGGTGCCGGCCAGCAGCAGCGCCGGCGCCGAGCTGGCATTGACGATGCGGTGCCAGGCGTTGACCGGGATCGAGAACAGCGAGCCCCTCTGCCATTCGAACACGTGGCGCTTGTTGTCGTTGTCGAGCCACACCTCGGTGGTGCCGCGGCCCTCGACCACGTAATAGACCTCCTCGTAGAGATGCTTCTCGGCGTTGAGTGCGCCGGCGCCCGGCACCTCAACCACGTAGCAGCCCCACTTGCCCTCGGTGCCGTGCAGCTGGATGTAGGTGCCCTTGCCGCCCAACCGCTTCCACGGCGCCAGCGGCAGGTTCTGGACCTTGCTCACGCCGATGTCGCGGAAGATCGGAACGCCTTCCGATTCCATGAACAGGTCATAGGGTGTTTTCGGGCGGCCGAACTCGCCGAAGCCGGCCCGGTTGACGCCGCTCGGCTCGTGCCAATGCGTCCTGCCGGTCAATTCGTGCATGCGGGTGTCTCGTCTGTCGAGAAATTGAGCCGCATGAATGGTTTACTGCCGATGCCCCGGGCAAGGCAAGGCGGCAACGCTACTAAAGGCCACGGCCCGGAGGGCTTTTGGCGCGTGAACCGATCCACTAAGATCGCCCCAACTTTTCCGGTGTCTTGGAGGACAGTCGACATGAAGAGAGTTCTTTTGGGAACGGTGGCAATCGTGGCGCTCGGCACGATGCCGGCGGTCCCGCAGCAGAAGACCATCAAGATCGGTCTGGTCAGCAGCTTTTCCGGTCCGGTCGCGGCGATCGGCAACGACATGCGCAATTCGTTCGAGCTCGGGCTCGATCACCACGGCCGCAAGATCGGCGGCCTGCCGGTCGAAGTGATCTACGAGGACGACCAGGTGAAGCCGGAAGTCGGCGTGCAGAAGACCCAGAAGCTGATCGAATCCGACAAGGTCGATTTCGTCGTCGGCTACATCTGGTCGAACGTGCTGCTCGCCTCGCTCAAGCCGCTGGTCGATTCCAAGACTTTCACGGTCGTCACCAACGCCGGTGCGTCGCAGCTCGCCGGCGAATTGTGCTCGCCCTACGTGTTCTCGACGTCGTGGAACAACGACCAGACGCCGCAGGCGGTCGGCCTCTACATGAACCAGAAGAACGTCAAGACCGCGTTCCTGATCGGCCCGAACTACGCCGCCGGCAAGGACATGCTCGAGGGCGTGGCCGCGACCTTCAAGGGCCAGATCATCGGCCGCGAGCTCACCCGCTGGCCCGACCAGCTCGACTTCTCCGCCGAGCTGTCGAAGGCGCGCGCCGCGAAACCCGACGCGATCTTCGCGTTCTATCCCGGCGGCGCCGGCATCCAATTCATCACGCAGTATTCGCAGTCCGGTCTCAAGGGCCAGATCCCGCTCTACACCGCGTTCACCATCGACGAGCTGTCGCTGCCGCGCCTCAAGGATCTCGCGGTCGGCATTCCCGGCGCGCAACATTGGGTGAACGACCTGCCGAACGAGACCAACAAGAAGTATGTTGCCGACTACATCGCGAAGTACAAGATCAGGCCGGCGTTCTACGGCTCGCAGACCTACGACGCCGTGGCGCTGCTCGATAGCGCCGTCACCGCCGTCAAGGGCGACCTGACCAAGAAGGACGAGATGCGCCGAGCGGTCGAGAAGGCCAACTTCAAGTCCGTGCGCGGCAACTTCAAGTTCGGGCCCAACCACATCCCGATCCAGAACTTCTATCTGCAGGAGCCGGTCAAGCAGGGCGACGATTACGTGCTCAAGACCGTCGCCACCATCGTCGAGAACGATCAGGACAAGCACTGGCAGAAGTGCAAGATGCCGAACTAGGCTTGTTCATTTGCGCATGTCCCATTCGGAAAACCGGTTTCCGGGACATGCCAGGGCCTTCAACGAGACGGCAGAGGCGCGCGCGCTTCTGCCGTCTTGTTTTGCGGGGGATGCCGTGGCCTGATGCGTTGAAACGTACCCTCCTCGGGGCGGCGGCCTCGCGGTCAAGGAGTCGGGCCGAAGCCGGCGTCTGAGGGTGCGAGTTCGGGGGCTTCAAGCCGGGCCATGCTGTACCTCATCGAGCAATGCCTCAACGGCATCCAGCTGGGCATGCTGCTGTTCCTGCTGGCAGCCGGGCTGACGCTGATCTTCGGCATCATGGACCTGGTCAATCTGGCGCACGGCTCGCTCTATATGATCGGCGCCTATTTCGCCGCCACCTTCGCGGCGCTGACCGGAAGCTTCATCGCCGGCGCGTTTCTGGCGCTCATTGCGACGCTGCTGGTCGGGATGGCGGTGGAGGTGATCGCGATCAGGAGGCTCTACGGGCGCGATCACCTCGACCACGTGCTCGGCACGTTCGGGCTGATCCTGTTCTTCAATGAGCTGGTTCGGTTGATCTGGGGCCCCGCCGGCATGACCCTGTCGTTGCCGAGCCAGATGCTGACCGCGGTGCAGGTGCTGCCAGGCGTCTACTACCCGCTCTACCGCCTGGTCATCATCCTGGCGACGCTGGTGGTCGCGCTGCTGCTCTACATTCTGGTGATGCGCACGCGCATCGGCATGCTGATCCGCGCCGGCGCCTCGAACCGCGAGATGGTCGGCGCGCTCGGCGTCAATATCAAGCTGCTCTACACCCTGGTGTTCGGGCTGGGAGCCGCGCTCGCCGGCTTCGCCGGCCTGATGCAGGCGCCGATTCTCACCGTGCAGATCGGCATGGGCGAGAACATCCTGATCCTCGCCTTCGTGGTGATCATCATCGGCGGCATCGGCTCGATCCGCGGTGCTTTCGTCGCCTCCATCCTGGTGGGCCTCATCGATACGATCGGCCGAGCGTTCCTGCCCGACCTGGCGCGCCTGTTCTTGAGCTACAGCGCCGGCTCGAGCCTCGGAACCGCCGTGTCGTCGATGCTGATCTACGTGCTGATGGCGGCGATCCTGGTGTTCCGGCCGGAAGGTCTATTTCCGGCGAACAAATGACCCGCTGGCTCACCCCGCGCAACGTCCTGATCGTCGCCCTGCTGGCGGTGTTGGCGCTGGTGCCGGTCTACGCGGCGCTCAGCGGAAACTCGTTTCTGATGTCGTTCTTCACCCGCATTCTCATCCTGGCGATTGCGGCGGTGAGCCTCAACCTGATCATGGGATTCGGCGGCATGGTCAGCTTCGGCCACGCCGCCTATCTCGGGATCGGCGGCTACGCGATCGGCATCCTCGCCAAGGAAGGCATCAACTCCGGCTTCCTGCAGTGGCCGCTGGCGCTGGCGATGTCGGCGCTGTTCGCGCTCGGGGTCGGCGCGTTGTCGCTGCGCACGCGCGGGGTCTATTTCATCATGATCACGCTCGCCTTCGCGCAGATGATCTACTACGTGGCGATCGGTCTCGACCGCTACGGCGGCGACGACGGCATGACGATCTACAAGCGCAGCCAGTTCGGCGAGTTCATCAACCTGTCCAACAAGACGGCGTTCTACTATCTGTGCCTCGCGCTCCTGTTGGCGACGGTCTACCTCGTTTGGCGCATCGTGAATTCGCGCTTCGGCATGGTGATCCAGGGCGCGCGATCGAACGAGCGGCGCATGCGCGCGATCGGCTTTCCGACATATCGCTACAAGCTGGTCTGCTTCGTGATCGCCGGCACGCTGTGCGGACTGGCCGGCGCGCTGCTCGCCAATCACACCGATTTCATCAGTCCGGCGCTGATGCACTGGACGCGCTCGGGCGATCTCATCGTCATGGCGGTGCTCGGCGGAATGGGCACGGTGTTCGGTCCGGTCATCGGCGCGGTGGCGCTGCTGGTGCTGGAGGAAGCGCTTTCCGGCGTGACCGAATATTGGCAAATCATCATCGGCCCGATCTTCCTGCTCGTCGTATTGTTCGCGCGCGGCGGCATCGACGGCCTGCTCATGAGCACGCGCCGTGCCTGAGGTCCTGCTCGAGATCGAGGGCTTGAGCAAGCGCTTCGGCGGCGTCGTCGCCTCGGACGAGATCTCGCTCAACGTGCCGCAGGGCGAGCTGCACGCGATCATCGGGCCGAACGGCGCCGGCAAGACCACGCTGATCGGGCAGCTCGCGGGCGAGCTCGCGCCCGATGCCGGGCGCATCCGCTTCGAGGGCCAGGACGTCACCGCGTTGCCGACCTACCGCCGCAGCCAGCTCGGGCTCGCCCGCTCGTTCCAGATCACCTCGCTGTTCCCCGACTTCACCGCGCTCGACAACGTCGCGCTCGCCGTGCAGGCGCATGCCGGCCACTCCTTTCATTTCTGGCGCCCGGCGCGCCAGGAGGCCTCCCTGCGCGAGCCCGCCCGGGCCGCGCTCGCGCGCGTGGGGCTGGCCTCCCGCGCCGATATGCTGGTCTCCAAGCTCAGCCACGGCGAGCACCGCCAGCTCGAGATCGCCATGGCGCTCGCCACCGGCCCGCGCCTGCTGCTGCTCGACGAGCCGATGGCCGGGATGGGGCCGGAGGAGAGCGCGCGCATGGTCGCGATGCTGCGCGAGCTCAAGCGCGACTTGACGATTCTGTTGATCGAGCACGACATGGAGGCGGTGTTCGCGCTCGCCGACCGCATCACCGTCCTGGTCTACGGACGCATCATCGCATCCGGGACGCCGGAGGCGATCCGCGCCAACCATGAGGTGCGGCAGGCCTATCTCGGCGAGCAGGAAGCGGTGCAGGGAGCGGGCCATGGCTGAGGTGCCCCTGCTCGAAGTGTCCACCATCGAGACCTGCTACGGCTTGAGCCAGGTGCTGTTCGGCATGTCGCTGGTGATCGAGCCCGGCGAGATGGTCACGCTGATGGGCCGCAACGGCATGGGCAAGACCACGACCGTACGCTCGATCATGGGGCTCACGCCGGCGATGGCCGGCACCATCTGTTTCGACGGCCGCGACATCCGCGGGCTGCCGTCCTATCGGGTGGCCCAGCTCGGCATCGGCCTGGTGCCGGAGGGGCGGCAGGTGTTTCCCAACCTGACCGCGCGCGAAAATCTGGTCGCGACCGCCGCCAACCGCGGCACCGCCGCCGAACCGTGGACGCTCGACAAGGTCTGTGCGCTGTTCCCGCGCCTCGCCGAGCGCCTCGCCAGCATGGCCAACCAGCTGTCCGGCGGCGAGCAGCAGATGCTGGCGATCGGCCGCGCGCTGATGACCAATCCCCGCCTTCTCATCCTCGACGAGGCCACCGAGGGGCTCGCCCCGCTCATCCGCGCCGAGATCTGGCAATGCCTGACCCGCCTCAAGGCCGCCGGCCAGTCGATCCTGGTGATCGACAAGAACGTCGAGGCGCTGATCGGCATCGCCGACCGCCATTACCTGATCGAGCGCGGCAAGGTGGTGTGGACCGGGAACTCGCGGGAACTGGCGGCCGCGCCCGCAATCCAGCACCGTTACCTCGGCGTTTGATCGCGCTTTTTTGGCGCGCCGGCCGGTCCGCGGCCAAATCGTAACCAAATCGTAACCGCGTTGGTTTCCAATTCGACAACCACGATTGGGGACCTTCCATGGGTAAGCACGAGAGCATCAAGGACAAGGCCGCCGAGACGGCGAGTGCGGGCGTTGTCGACGGTGCGAATGCGGCCGACACGCCGAAGATGGCGCTGGTGAGCGTCGATCCGCCGAGGATCGACGTCGCGACCATGGATCTCCCCGCGATCGAGGCGCCGAAGATCGAGAGCCCGAGCATCGCATTGACCGGCCCCGATGCGCCGAGCCTGGAGCCGCCGAATTTCGACCCCCCGCAATTCGATATGCCCGACATCGAGGCGAGCGGCCCGCGGCCGGAGGAGTTCGAGCCCGCGCGGTGCGTGGACGCCGACGATGCGGCCGACGCGTACGTGCCGCAGCAGGTCGCCTCGGCGCGCAGCAACCGCTTCCCGCTCTTGGCCGCCTCGCTTGCGGTCGCGGCCGCGCTCGGCGCCATGGTCGGCGGCCTCGTCGCCACCAGCGTGGTGCGGTCGTCGCCGCCCGCGGTCGTGGCGTCGAAATCCGGCCTCGAGGACGTGCAGGCGCTCAAGGAGCAGGTCGTGCAGGTGCGGGTCGATCTCGCCGCCTTGAAGGCGAGCATCGATGCCGGCCACCGCAACGCCAATGCGGCGTTCACCAGGATCGGCGAGCGCGTCGATCGCATCGATCGCACGCAATCGGAGCCGGTCGCCAAGCTCACCAAGGCGCTCGAGGCTTTCGAGCGCCGCAGCGACGCCACCGGCTCGATCACGCCGCCGCAGCCGGTCGCCGGTGCCGGCCAGCCGGCGCGGCAGCCCGGTTCGGTCGAAGGATGGGTCCTGCGCGACGTGCAGCGCGGCACCGCGGTGATCGAAGGCCGCATGGGCCTCATCGAGGTCGACCAGGGCGACGTGGTGCCCGGGCTCGGCCGCATCGAGGCGATCCGCAAGCAGGACGGCCGCTGGGTGGTGGTGACCTCGAAGGGGCTGATCCTTCCGCCCGCGCG
>JBEVIH010000340.1:0-6360 GCA_040510815.1 Xanthobacteraceae bacterium
TCGATGCCCTCGGCGCGCAACCATCCCATCAGCCGCGCGCCATAGACCGCCACGGTGCGCGCCAGATCCTTGCGGGCAAAGCCATCGGTGCAGGCGACGATCCTGTCGTAGAGCTGGTTCTCGCCCGACATCACGTCGGTGAAATTGACGTGAAACGTGCCGTAGGTGTAGCGCGTGTTGCAGATGTATTTCTCCGCCGTGCCCTTCTCCAGCACGGCGACGCGCTTGCCCAACTCGGCGGTGCGGTTGGCGGCGACCATTCCGGCGATGCCGCCGCCGATCACGATCACATCATAGTCGGCATTCCCATTGCTCATCGCGTCGGTCCGCTCCGTTGCCCGCACCGATCGTATATGCAAAATGCAGGGAGAGGTGTGTCGATGGCGAAGTCACGGCCCAGCATTGCTATCGTCGGAGGCGGCATCGGCGGCCTGTTCGCCGCGAATACGCTGCTCGCGCACGGACTGCGCGTGTCGGTCTATGAGCAGGCGCCCGCGCTGGGCGAGATTGGCGCTGGAGTCATGCTGACGCCCAACAGTGTGCGCCATTTGAAGCGGGCCGGATTGGAGCCCGCCGTCGAGAAATACGGCGCGCGGCTCGGGACTGGCTCGCGCTATCTCCGCCACGATGGCAGCCCGATCGCGCCCGTGCAGGTGAAGGACGCATTCGGCTGGAACGCGCTGTTCGGTATGCACCGCGCCGACCTCGTCGATTTCCTCGCGGCGGCGTTGCCGTCAGGCGTCGTCCGTTGCGGTCACCGAGCCACCGGCTTTGAGCAGGATGGCGACGTGGCGCGGGTGACATTCGCCAATGGCGCCACCGCCCAGGCTGATGTCGTTGTTGCCGCGGATGGCATCCATTCCGAGCTGCGGCCGTATGTCTTTCCGCCGTCCAAGCCGGTCTTTCACGGCACCATTTCCTACCGCGGCCTGGTTCCGCGCGAGCGCCTGCCGGACTGGCCGATGGACCGCTGGGAGATGTGGGCTGGACCCTCCAAGCACTTCCTCGTCTTCCCGGTGCGCCACGGAACGATGGTCAACTACGTTGGTTTCGTGCCGACCGACGAGGAGATGAAGGAGTCCTGGTCCGCACCGGGCGATCCCGACAAATTGCGCGCCGAGTTTGAAGGCTGGGATCCTCGCATCGGTTCGGTGCTGAAGCAGGTTGATCATTGCTTCCGCTGGGCGCTGTACGACCGGGAGCCGCTGCCGACCTGGAGCAAGGGCCGGCTGACGCTGCTCGGCGATGCCGCGCATCCGATGCTGCCGCATCTCGGCCAGGGCGCCAATCAGTCGATCGAGGACGGCATGGCGCTGGCGACGATTCTGGCGGAGGTGGACAATGCGGATGTTCCGGCTGCGCTGCTCGCTTATGAGAAGCTGCGCCGCGAACGTGTGGCGGAGGTCCAGCTTGGCGCTCGCCAGAATGGGCTGCGCGTCGATTCTGCCTATTCTGATCTTAGTGTCCGTGACGCAGAGCTTGCGGCGCACGCCGAATTCCGCAAGCACCTCTATGCCTACGACGTGGTGCCGGACGCGCGGGCATTGGCGGCGGCGCTCGCCTAGACGACCGGGATCATGCCGCCGTCGACGTTGATCGCCGTGCCGGTGACATAGCTGCCAGCGTCGGACGCCAGGAACAGGATCATGTTGGCGAATTCCTCGGCGGTGCCGACCCGGCCGAGCGGGACGCGCTTCGCCATCCCGCCGATATATTCGTCGTAGGTGCGGCCCTTGTTCTCCTCGGCGTGGCCGCGCACCCACTGGTCGGTCTGGATCAGTCCGACCAGCACGGCGTTGACCAGCACGTTGTGCGCCGCCCCTTCGTTTGACAGCACCTTGGTCAGCGCCAGTCCGGCCGCGCGTGTCACCGAGCTGGGGCCGCTGCCTGCGCGCGGCCACTTCGCCCCGCTGTTGAGCACGTTGATGATGCGGCCCCACTTGCGTTCCTTCATCTTGGGGAAGGCCGCGCGGGTGAGGCGTATGGCCGAGAACAGCTTGAGATCGAAGTCGGCTTGCCAGATTTCATCGGTCGCGGCCTCGAATGGGCCGGCCTGGTGCGTGCCCACGTTGTTCAGCAGCACGTCGACCCGTCCGAGCTCTTTCTCCGCGGTGGCGAAGACGCGGGCGCAATCCTCGGCCTTGCTGACGTCGGCGGCGATGCCGACCACCTTGCCTTTGCCCTCGCGGGCGAGCGTCTGCCGTGATTCTTCCAGCACCTGGGGACGGCGGGCGACGATCGCCACGCTGGCGCCGGCGCGCATGAAGTTCGCCGCGGCGGCGTAGCCGATGCCCATGCTGCCGCCGGTGATCAGCGCGCAGCGTCCATCCATTCGCATTTCGATCATTTGCAAATTCCCAGTGAGCGATTTCGGATTCTGGCTCAGTCGATCCTTGCGCCGGCCGATTTGATCGGTCCTCCCGGTGCTGGGAGTCGTTGGCGAGAATTATGCTGCCGGCCGCGCGACGTTGACCATCCCTTTGAGATCGCCCTTCAGGAAGCAGCGCATGTTGCGCTCCAGGATCGGCATGGCGAGGTCGACATAGGTGTCGCAGAAGCCGCCCTGGTGGGTGGTGATGATGACGTTCGGGAATGTCCACAGCGGATGGTCGGGCGGCAGCGGCTCGTGCTCGAACACGTCGAGCGCGGCGCCCGCGATCTGCTTCTCGCGTAGCGCCACGACCATGGCGTCCTCGTCCACCACGCCGCCGCGCGCCACGTTGATCAGATAGCTCGTTGGCTTCATCGCGGCGAACACTCTTGCGTCGATCATGTGGTGGGTCGCGGCCGAATAGGGCGTCAGCAGCACCAGGTAATCGAGATGCGGCAGCACGTCGTGCATCTCGTCCATATCATGCACGCTGTCGAAACCGGGAATGTCGCGTTTCACCGAAGTGAGGCCGACCACTTTCATGCCGAACGCCTTGCACTTCGGCGCCAGCGCCTCGGCGATCACGCCGATGCCCAGGATGCCCACGGTCTTGTCGTGCAAGAGCTTGGCCGGCCAGCGGCCCCACGTCCTGGTGTCCTGGTTGCGCGCGAAACGCGGCATGTCGCGCGACAGCGCCAGCATTCCCGCCAGCGCGGCTTCCGACACCGGCGCGCCGTGCACGCCGTGCAGGCTGGTGACCATGACCGAAGGCCTGATTGCCGGCTGGTCGGTGATGCCGTCGAGCCCGGTGCCCAGCGCCTGCACCCATTTGAGGTTGCTCGCGCCCTCAAGCCCGAGCTTCAGGTTCTTCATCATCTGCCCGAAGGTCACCAGGACGTCGGCCTTGGTGAGCGCCGCCTCGGCCTGCTCGCGCTGCGACACCACGTCGATGTCCAGTTCCGGGAACAGCTTGCCAAGCCGCACGCGGTATTGCGCGGTGACGTCGGGCGGCAGCGTGAGCAGGATTAGAACTCGGGTCATTGCATGAACGTCCGTGCGAACTGACTTGAACGCTAGCGCGGCGGCACTTTGGCCACGAAGCCGTTGGTGTAGGTCGCCGACAGGTCGATCTTGGCCTTCTGCACGTCCGGGTCGAATTCACGCAATACCTTGTGCGCTGTTTCGGCGGCCTCGCGCTCGATCATGCCGTCCGGCGAATACATCGGGATGCTGGCCCTGATCGCGCGGATGTAGGTGGCCTTGTTCCCCAGCGCGTATTCCGGCGGCATCATGTCGGCGATCTTCTCCGCCGGATTGGCGGCGATCCAGCGTAGCGCGCGCACGAACGCGTTAGTCAATCCCTGCACGGTCTTCGGATTGCCGACGATATAGGCCGGCGTGGTGTAGAGCACAGCCGCCGGATAGGCGCCGCCGTAGACCTGCCGAGTGCCTTCCGCGGTGCGGGTGTCGATCACCACCTTGATCGATCCGTCGGCCTCCAGCGTGCTGATCACCGGATCTGCGTTGACCAGCGCGTCGATCTCACCGCGCTTCACCGCCGCGACCGCGGTCTGTCCTGTGCCGATGCCGATGAACGACGCGTCCTCGGCTTTGAGGCCGTGTTGCGCCATCAGGTAGCGCAACATGAAATGCGTGCTCGATCCGGGAGCCGTAATGCCGATCTTCATGCCCTTGAGGTCGGCCGGGCCGCGGTACATCGCGGCCTTGGCCGACAGCACGCCGAGCACGAAGCCGGGATAGTGGCCGAGCTCCGTCACAGCGACGATCGGCTGACCCTTGGCGTGCATCTGGATGGTATGGTCGAACGCGCCGGTGACGACGTCGGCGCTGCCGCCGATCAGCGCCTGCAGCGCGCGGCCGCCGCCCGCGAAATCGGAAATCTCGACGTTCAGCCCCTCGGTCTTGAAGTAGCCGAGCCGCTCGGTGACGGTGAGCGGCAGGTAGAACAGCGCAGGCTTGCCGCCGACCGCGAGCCGCACGTGGGTTTGAGCGCTCGCCGCCGAGCCGATCAGCGCCAGCGAGAGGCCGAGCCAGGCGGCGCGGATCATGATTTGCCCCGGCCGGTTCGGTAGGTATCGTCGACTTTCGCCCATTCGGCGAAGCCGGTGATGTCCTTGAAATCGGTGAAGTTCACCGCTTCGTTGTCCGCCGCAGGCTTGCCCGACCTCATGTCGGCCAGAGTCTTCTCGACGGTGCGCGCGACGCGGAAGATCAGCGTGGTCGGATAGGCGACCATGTTGAAGCCGAGGCGATGGAGTTCATCAGGCGGCAGCACCGGGGTCTGCCCGCCGCCCTCCAGCATGTTCGCCATCTGGCCGACGCCCTGGAACGATCTGCCGACTTTCTCCAGCTCCTGCACGGTCTGCGGCGCCTCGACGAACAGGCCGTCGGCGCCGGCTTCGAGATACATCTCGCCGCGCCGCAGTGCGTCGTCGAGGCCGTGCACGGCGCGCGCGTCGGTGCGTGCGATGATGTAGAAGTCGCGGCTGTCACGCGCGGCCGCCGCAGCGCGGATTTTTCGCACCATCTCGTCGGCTGGAATCACGTCCTTTCCGGCCATGTGGCCGCAGCGCTTTGGCGCGACCTGATCCTCCATGAAGATCGCCGACACGCCCATGCGCTCGTAGACCTGGATCGTGCGGGTGACGTTCTTCACGTCGCCGTAGCCGGTGTCGCAGTCGACCAGGATCGGGAGTTGCGTCGCGCCCATGATGTCGCGGATGCCGGCGCTGATCTCGCCGAATGCGGCAAGGCCGATGTCGGGGATGGCGTACCGCGAGCCGACCAGCGCGTAGCCGCCGACCGTGAATGCGGCGAAGCCCGCACGTTCGATCAGTCGCGCTGACAGCGCGTCGTAGGCGCCCGGCAGCAGCAGCGGCTTCTCGCGCTCTAGCAGCGCCTTCCAGGTCGTGGTTCCCCCGCTCATGCAATAACAATAGCGGGCTTTGCGGCGCGGCGTCTATCTAATGAACCAGCTCGCGCATGATGGCGTAGAGCGCAGACTGACCCTCGAAGCCGATGCCGGGCCGGTCGTTCAACTTCAGATAACCATTCTCGACGCGGTGATCGTCGGCGTAGCCGGCGAATGCGCCGAACACACCGGGATAGGATTCCGCGCCGCCGAGCCCGAAGCCGGCGGCGATGGCGAGCGACATCAGATTGCCGCCGTGCGGAAACAGTCCGCTGCGTGGCCATTGATGACGCGCCAGCATGTCCACGGTGCGCGCGTATTGCGCGATGCCGTAGGCCTGCGGCGGGTCGACCTGGATCACGTCGTTGCGTGCCGCTTTCAGTCCGCCGAACCGCACCAGGTTCTCCACGTCCTGCGTCGAGAACAGGTTCTCACCGGTTGACAGCGCGCCGTCGTAGACTGAGCCGATCTCCGCCAGCGTCGCATAATCGAGCGGATCGCACGGCTCCTCGAACCAGCGAAGCTTGAACTGCGCCAGCGCCCTCGCGTAGGCGAGGGCCTCATCGCGGCTGAACTTGCAGTTGGCGTCGACCGCGAGCTGTGTGCCGGCCGGAAGGATGGACTTCACCGCTTCGACGCGCTTCATGTCTTCGGCGAGCGGCAGGCCGCCGACCTTCATCTTCAGCATGGTGTAGCCGTCGTCGAGATGGCGGCGCATCTCGTCCTGCACCGTCTGGTGCGTCTCGCCCGGCAGATACCAGCCGCCGCCGACGTAGCAGAAAATCTTGTCGGCGAGCTTGCCGCCGCTGTAGCGGTCGGCCAGCACGCGATGAAGCGGCTTGTCCTCAATCTTGGCGACGGCGTCCCACAAAGCCGTCTCGATGGTGCCGATACCGACCGATCGCTCGGTGTGGCCGCCGGCCTTCTCCCGCTGCATCATGCAGGCCAGCGCCTTGGCCAGGTCGAGGATGCCGCGGTCGTCGAGCAGCGAGTCGGGTGGGGCCTTGAGCAGGCGCGGGATGAAGCGGTCGCGCATCTGCGCGCCGCACGCGTAACG
>JBEVIH010000341.1:0-21659 GCA_040510815.1 Xanthobacteraceae bacterium
GGCAATACGCCGAAGAGGCCCTGCGTTGGGTCAGCGAGTCCACAACCGAAGAAGAGAAGCGGACGTTGACCGAGCTTGCGTGCATGTGGGCGCAAGCCGCATGGCAGAGTGAGCGCATTTTCGGCATCGACGAAAGCGCCCCAAAGGCCAGGGCTATGTAAGTAATCCGCGTGTCGGGGGTTGCCAATGTATACATCTGCCGAGTGTCGAGCGCTGGCCGAACAGAAACTAGCAGAGGCGGACCAAAGCGGCCGTCATCGGAACCGCCTCATTACCGCTGCTGAGGCTTGGCTTTTACTCGCTAGTAAATTGAGACGGGCTGAAGCATCCGTCGTCCCCAAAAGACGCTCAAAAAGAACTACTCGGTCATGACGCGCCTGGCCGGGTGCGTTGTGGCAAGTCCCGGCCCGTCGTTTTCAGCGGCGGGTCGGGGCGCTCGGCGGGTGGCCGAGCAGGGGCAGCCTACACCCAAACCGTTCCCGCGCAATTAAGGGATTTGGATTTCATGCCGACGTGACATCGAGGACACGGCGGTTTGACAGTGTGCCGGAAAGCCCTTTAGCGCCAATCGCGTCCGTTACGGCACTTTGACAGCGCAAGCCGTTGATGTTGCTTGCGAGCCGTACTTCGCGCCGGGTTGTGCTCCCTCAGGGAAAACCCTGAGCGAATTTTCAGGGTAAATGCCGATGGTTCGCGATCACTCCACGCAGCAAGATGGTTGCCGCAACATGAGTGAGTCGGCGGCTGCCGCTCGATGGCTGATCGGCCGCCGTCTCCGTATCGGGACCAGAGATGAGCATGAAATCGCCGGTCGTCAAACGCTCCATCGTCATCGCCGGTCACCGCACCAGCGTGAGCCTCGAGGATGCATTCTGGAAGGGCCTCAAGGAGAGCGCAGGAGTGCGCCGCATGACCTTGTCGAAGCTCGTTGCCTCGATCGATTCCGAGCGGCGGCACGGTAACCTGTCGTCGGCCATTCGCTTGTTCGTGCTCGACTTCTACCGCCACAAGATCTCGTCGTCCGCAGGGCAGCCCGGGAAGGAGCGTCTAAGCCCGGCTTCATCCGCGCCGCAGCGGCCTCTCGCGTCCTAGGCGACCGGCGGTGGAACCTCCGCGCTGCGTCCGCGCAGGGGCCGCTCCTCCATGCGGATCAGGGCGATCAAGCTGACGACCAGGCACAGCACCCCGAGCGCGAACACGCCGCGGAACACGTGCGCTTGATCGACGCCGGACGCGTTGGCGGCGCCGGTCACGGAAGCAGCGCCGCCGCCGCGCTCGACCGTGACGCCGAGCCCGGCGAGCACGATCGCGCCCATGGCCGCCACGATGAACGCCGCGGCCAAGCCGCGGAAAAAGTTCATCGCCCCCATGGCGGCGCCGACCTGATAGCGCGATACCGCATTCTGGATCGAGACGGTGCCGACCGGATAGGTCGTTCCGATTCCGAACGCCACCACGGTGAGCACGGCGGCGACCGCCAGCGGCGGCATCGCCGGTTTCCACACCAGCAGCGACAGCGCCACGATCGAGCAGGACAGGCAGACGAGCGGCACCCGCTTGTAGCGGTCGAGAGACATCATGCCGCGGCCGGCCAGGATCGACCCGGGCGTCGACATCACGACGATGGGAATGAGCGCGAGGCCGGCGTCGCTGGCCGAGAACTTGTGCACGACCTCGAAATAGAGCGGCAGGAAGATCGTCAGCCCGATCACCACGCCTTGCGAGAACGAGGTACACAGGCTTCCCATGCGCATCACCGGATTGGCGAGGATGGGTAGCGGTAGGAACGGCTCCGGCGCCCGCGTCAGCCGCCAGGCGAACAGGAACGACAGCACGGTCGCGGCCGCGACCAGCGCGGCGATCGGCGGCGAGAGCCAGGGAAAACGCGTGCCGCCCCAGGTGAGCGCCAGCAGCAGCGGAATCGATGCCGCCATCATCAGGCCGGCGCCAACGAGGTCGAGCCTGTGCTTGCGATCGTGGCGCGGCAGGCGCTTGAGGTGCTTGTGGCTCATGAAGGCCGCCACCAGCCCGACCGGCACATTGATCCAGAACACCACCGACCAGTGGAAATGGTCCGCCAGAATGCCGCCGAGCACCGGACCGCCGAGACCGGCGGTGATCCAGACGCTTCCCATATAGGCCTGGTAGCGGCCGCGCTCGCGCGGCGCGACCACGTCGGCGAGGATCGCCTGCGCCAGCGGGAGGATGCCGCCGCCGCCGATCCCCTGCAGGCCGCGGCCGAGGATGAGCATGATCATGTCGGGCGCCGCGGCGCAGGCGGCCGAGCCGGCGATGAAAATCCCGATGCTGGCGAGCATCATGGCGCGGCGCCCGTAGATGTCGCTGAGCTTGCCGTAGAGCGGCGCCACGACGGTGGAGGTCAGCAGATAGGACGTGACCACCCACGGCAGCAGCTCGAAATCGCGAAAATCGCGGCCGATGGTCGGCAGCGCGGTGGCGACGATGGTCTGGTTGAGCGCGGCGAGGAACATCGCCAGCATGAGGCCGAGCACGATGGTGCGGATCTCGCCATGATCGAGCACCCAGCGCCCGGGTTGTGGGCCGGACGGCGGCGGCTCCGGCGTCTTGGTTTCCGGCATTCGCGACATGTACTTGTTTTTGCTTCATTCGTCTCGCGGCGCGATGGCGGCGCGCGCCGTCGAGGTCCAGATTGCCACAGAAAGCCCGGATCACTACTCTGTCGGGATCCATTCGGGCATGACGGCTGAGCGTGGGAACGCTTTCTGGGAGGCAGCCATGACCATGAAGACCATTCTCGTTCCGACCGAGCAGCACGACCTGATGACTGCGACGCTGCAGACTGCGCTGCTGCTGGCGCGCAAATTCGACAGCTATATCGAAGGGTTCGCCTTGCTTCCGGCGATGCTCGAACTGTTCGCGCTCGACCACGGTGGCCCGCTGCCGATCGATGTCAAGGAGAATGACGCCGAGCTGGCGAAGCAGGCCCGCGTCTTGTTCGAGCGGTTCATGCAAGACCACGGGGTGGCGCGGTCGAGCAAGGTTGACGGTTCGCTGTCGTTCGGCTGGCTGGACACGGCGCCGGACGGGGAGGGGTTCGTCGGCAGCTACGGCCGCGTCTTCGATGTCATCGTGTTGGCGCGACCCGATGCCAGGTCGCGGATGGGCATGACCGCGGTCGAGGCCGGCTTGTTCGAGACCGGCCGGCCGGTCTTGATCGCTCCGCCGTCGCCGCCCCAGCGGATCGGCGAAAACATCCTGATTGCGTGGAATTGCAGCACCGAGCAGGCGCGCACGACGGCGCTGGCGATGCCGCTGCTTCGCAACGCCGGCCGGGTGACGGTGCTCACAGTGGTGGGCGGGACGGTGCCGGGGCCGACCGGCGAGCAACTCGCCCGCTATCTTGCGCGTAATGGCGTGCGCTGCGAGCCCGTCACCGTGACCCCGGAAGGCCGCAGCACCGGCGAGGCGATCCTGGCGCATGCGGCGTCGCTGGGCTGCGACCTGCTGGTCAAGGGTGCCTACACCCAGAGCCGGCTGCGCCAGATGATCTTCGGCGGCGCCACCCGGCACATCCTGGCCAATGCGTCGGTGCCGGTGCTGATGGCGCATTGACCGAGGCCGCAGCGGTTGGCGGCGGGAGCCGGCGGCGCACTATCGGGTGCGGGCGATCGACCGGTCGCGCCAGTTCATCACCGGCGACCGGGCCACCGAGCGGCTACTTTTTTCGATGCAAGCGCGACCGATCGATCATTTCGTTGGCAGGTTGCGTCGGATCCAGCAGCCGCTTGGCCTGTTCGGCACCTGCTACCGGAAGCAGGGCCGGGTCGAGTAGTCCGACCTGCACCAGGAGCGTCGCCTGATCCCAATAGATGTGCTCGTAGGCGACGCGACCTGCCTCATCGAAGCCCATCACCACGACGTGCGGCAGCACCACCTTGCGACCGGTCGGCGCCACCCCCGGCAGAAAGACACGCATTTCCCGGTCATGGGTGAAACTGACCACCAGCTCGTCGATGACGCGGTTTTGCCCGACCGTGCGCGACAACGTCTTCACCTGAACGTCGTCCGGCCAGTGGCCGACGAAATGATCGCGATAGAAGCGCTCTACCTGCGCGCGGCCGGTGCCGCCCGTCAGGGTCGGGACATGGGTCAGGTAGGGCTCCGGCGCCATCGTCGCCATTGCGGCGGCGACGTCCCTGTCGACAAACTCTGCCTTGACGTGGGCGTCGAAGACCGCGCCCAGATCGGTGGCCGCTCGGTTACTTTCGGTCATGCCGATCCTCCCTCCTGCCGATGCATGATCTCGGAACCAGCCGCACTCCACAGCGTCGGCACAACTCATCTCCAGTTTGGGTCCCGACGCAGCGCTCGTCCTGAGGCTACGCGCTGCCGCGGTCTCGGCGGTCTCGGCGGTCGCGCGGCCGGGCGGTGAATTGCGGCACCGGCGCCCGCCATGGACTGGAGCTGGCTCCGTTCCGGTGGATTCGGAAAACCGCTCCCGCTTTCCTGCGGTGGAAGCGCTTTTCTGCTGCGAACCGGCTCCCACTTCGCCTGAAAACGCTATAACATTCGGCGTCAGCCGATCGAGCCGATGGTGTCCAAGTCGGCCTCGAAACTTGCAACAAGACCAACAAGAACAACATGCAACAAGAACAATTTGCAACAAGAACACTTGCAACAAGACCATGGGAGCGAAACGCAATGACGATTCGGCGAAAGCTCGCCCTCGGCCTCGCGCTCGCCTGCGCGCCGCTGGTTCTGGCCGCGCCGGCGAGCGCCCAGGAGCAGCACCCCGGACGCACCGTGGTGATGAGCAAGTGCTTCCAGTGCCACACCGACGCGATGTTCCGCGACCACCGCCAAGACCGCCGCGGCTGGGAAGCCGTGATCTATCGCATGATCGGACGCGGCGGCTTGTGGACCGCGGACGAGATCAAGCTGATGGCCGATTACTTGGTCATCGACTTCGGACCCAAGCCTGCCACCCCGTCGCGATGACGGCGTTTCCGCGCGTGGCGAGCGCCCCAGGGAGGGAGACATGAGAGAGCTGGTTGCAAAATATCTGTCGCAGGGAATGTCGCGGCGCGGTTTCGTGCGCGGCCTCACCAAAGCCGGCCTCACCGCCACCGCCGCCCAGTCGGTGCTCGGCTCGGTCGCCTCGGTCAGCTACGCGCAAGGCCCCACGCCGTCGCCGGCACCCGCCGCCACTGCACCGGCCGCGCCCGCCGCCTCGGGCGCCGTGATCAGCGGCGTGAAATCGTTCCAGGGCCCGGGCGGTGCCTGCTTTGCCGAGCAGCTCATCGCCTGCGGGGTGAAATACGTGTTCGGCAATTCGGCCAGCGAAGACGCCCAGTTCTACGAGGCGCTGGTCGACCGGCCGCAGCTCAAATACATCCTCACCCCGCACGAGGGACCCGGCGCCGCCATGGCGGCGGGCTACATCAAGGCCTCCGGCGAGCCGGCGATCGTGATGCAGGCGGCGGTGGTCGGGCTGGCCAACGCCATCGGCCAGATGTTCAACGCCTTCAAGGAGCAGACGCCGCTCGTCGTCTATTCCTACCGCACCGACCAGACGCGGCGCGCCGGGCGCGACGGCTTCGAGGAGGTCGCCAACCAGGAGCAGATGGTCCAGCCGATCACCAAATACACCTGGCTCGCGCGCCGGCCCGACATGATCCCGGAGACCGTGCGCCGCGGCTTCAAGGCGGCATGGACGCCGCCGCATGGCCCCGCCTACATCTCGTGGCATTCCGACTACAACGACGAGCGCGCGCGCACCGAGATCATCGCGCAGGAGCTCATGGACCCGCGCATGCGGGTGCGGCCCAATCCGGACGAGATCCAGAAGGCGGCGAAGCTCCTGGTCGAGGCCCGGATGCCGCTGCTCGTGGTCGGCGATGAAATCTACAAGGCCAAGGCGGCGGGCAAGGCGGTCAAGCTCGCCGAGATGCTCGGCATGCCGGTCACGCAGGCGCGCCAGATGTACGCTAACTTCCCGGAGACGCATCCGCTCTGGGTCGGCAATCTGCAGGGCAACGACCTCGGCAAGCTCAATTATCCGAAGAACCCCGACGTCGTGATCAATGTCGGCAACAAGTTCCAGCACAGCGGCGCGGCGCCGATCGTCCCGCGCGGGCCGAAATTCATCGATATGCGCATCGACTTCGCCAGCATGGGCAACGTGATGCTGACCGAGGTTCCGCTGGTGGCCGACGTCGGCCTTGGGCTCGACGATCTGATCGCGGCGGTCGAGCAGCTCGTGACGCCGGCGCTCAAGCAGAAGGCGGCCGAGCGCGCCGCCGAGGTGAAGAAGTTCAGCGCCTGGGCGCGGGAGGCGCGCGCGCAGGTGGTCAACAATCCGGACTGGGACCAGGGCCCGATGATCGCCGACCGGCTCACCTTCGAGATCGCGAAATTCGCCGATCCCGACGCCATCATCGTGCACGAGGCCGGCTCGGTGAACCTGCACGGCTTCGACTTCAACCCGATCGGCGGCCGCGAGCTGTTCTTCTATTACGGCGCGCATCTGGGCTCGGGCGTCGGCACCGCCGCCGGCGTCAAGCTCGCCCGCCCGAACCAGCAGGTGATCTGCCTGGTCGGCGACGGCTCTTTCGTGTTCGGCCCGACCGCGCTGTGGAACATGGCGCGGCTCCAGCTGCCGGTGATCACCGTGGTCTACAACAACCACGCCTATGGCGGCCCGCACAGCCGGGTGATCAACAACGTGCCGGGCGGGCGCATGGTGCAGACCGGCCAGTTCGTGCACGACTATCTGGGCAGCCCCGACATGGACATGGCGGCGATCGCCAAGGGTTTCGGCGTCGACGGCGAGGTAGTGGAGAACCCGGCGCAGCTGCGCGAAGCGCTCTCGCGCGCTCGCAAGCACACGGTCGAGGGCCGGCCCTACCTGATCGACGCGCAGGTTGCCCGCAAGGGCGTCGCCTGGGCCGACAAGCCGTGGATCCCGCCGATCCAGATCGCGGCGCTGCGGCAGAAGAAGGTGTGAGCGGGTTGGCGCGCGCTGTCCGTTCACAACGCGCTGCCGCGGCAATTGCCGTCTGCGCGATGCTGTCGTCGACACCGATTGCCAGCGCGGCCGATCCGACCGAGGCCGAGATCGACCAGGGCCGCGAAATCTACGGCGATTTCTGCGCCAGTTGCCACGGCCGCGACATGATCAATCCCGGCGGCGTCACCGTCGATCTGCGCAAGTTTCCCAAAGGCGACTTCGAGCGCTTCAGGAACGCGGTGCTCAACGGCAAGCCGCCCGCCATGCCGCCGTGGCGCGACAAGGTTGGCGACGACGACGTCAAGCTGTTGTGGGCCTATGTGCGCAGCGGCGGGTAGGGCGGACGTGCGGCATGTTCACGCTGGCCGAGCTTGAAGACGTGCTGCCGATCGTGCGCACCGGCGTGCCGCCGACGCCGCAATATGCCTGGCCGCTGCTCAAGACGCGCACCGGCGTCGAGGTCATCGTCAAGCACGAGAACCACACGCCGATCGGCGCCTTCAAGCTGCGCGGCGGCCTCGTCTATTTCGACCGGCTCAAGCGCGAGCAGCCGCAGCCCAATGGCATCATCACGGCGACGCGCGGCAACCACGGCCAGTCGATCGCCGCCGCCGGCGCGCGCGCCGGCGTGCCGGTGACCATCGTGGTGCCGCACGACAACTCCGCCGACAAGAACGAGGCGATGCGCGCGCTCGGCGCCGAGCTGATCGAGCACGGCCGCGATTTCGACGAGGCCAAGGAGCGGGCGGTCGCGCTCGCGGCCGAGCGCGGCCTGCGATATGCGCCGTCGTTCCACCGCGATCTCGTCGTCGGGGTCGCGACCTACGCCTACGAGCTGTTCACCGCGGCCGGCGACCTCGATACGGTCTATGTTCCGATCGGGCTCGGCTCCGGCATTTGCGGGCTGATCGGAACCCGCGACCTGCTCGGGCTGAGCACGCGGATCGTCGGCGTGGTCTCCGACAGTGCCAATGCCTATCGGCTGTCGGTCGAGGCCGGCCGCGTCATTTCGACCAACTCCGCGCTCACCTTCGCCGACGGCTTGGCGGTGCGGGTGCCCGATGCCACCGCCCTGGAGATCATCCGCCGCGGCGCCGAGCGCATCGTCGAGGTCTCGGACGACGAGATCGCCGAGGGGATGCGGATCATGTTCAGCGCGACCCACAGCTGCGCCGAGGGCGCGGGCGCCGCGGCTCTGGCGGCGCTGATCAAGGAGCGCGACCGGCTGCAGGGCCGCCGCGCCGCGGTGATCATGACCGGCCAGAACATCGATCGGTCGTCGATGCAGACCGTGCTGGCCGGCGGCACGCCGCGGGTCGGGTAACGCAGTCGGCGCGCGCTTGCGGCTTCCCGGTAGGCGGGGAGGGGTGGAGTCGCGGTACCAGGCCCCCCAAGCACCTCAGACATTCTTAATGCAAACGCCTGACAATCCGGCGAGAATGGCCTGCGGCAGGCTCTGGCAAGAGTGCGTGCGATGCGTTGTATGGCGTGCGGGGCCGAGATGGCCCTGATGAACGTGGTGCAGGACGACACCATGGCGGTGTCGGGCTTCGAGCATCACACCTTCATGTGCTCGGGCTGCGGCGATGTGGAGCAGCGCCTGGTGTTCGCCAAACCGGGCGAGCCGTCGTCGTCGAACGCGGCGTCGCCGGTGCTCGCCAAGCCGGCCGAACCGTTGCCGTCGGACGCGCCGCCGCCGGTGGTCGCCAAGCGAGCCGAGCCGTTGCCTGTGCACGCGGCGCCGCCGATTTCGCCGGTGCCCGCCGTCCGCGGCGAGCGGGCGCCCGCCGCCGCTCCGGCCCCCGCTCCCGGCATCCTGCAGCGCATGTTCGCAAGGCTGCGCGGGCGGCAGGACGGCGGCAAGACCGCCGACGCGTGATCTGCCGATCACGCGCCACACCTGAGCTGTTCTGGAGTTACGCCGCGGCGCCGGCAATTCCCGCGGCCTGCAGCAGCGCCGACAATCTTTTGCGCGCGTAGTGCAAGCGGGTTTTCACGGTGTTCACCGGAATGCCGACGATGTCCGCCACCTCTTGCGTCGACTTTTGGTGGTAATAGACGAGGTCGATCATTTCCCGATGCTCGGCTGAAAGTTCGGTCAGGCACCGGCGGACGATCGCGCTCCTGTCCTTGCGCTCCAGCGCGACCTCCGGATCATCCGCCGGGTCTTCGATCGCCGCGGCGGTGTAATCGTCCAACTCCTCCTCGGTCCGGCGCCGCATCGCCGAGAACGCCTTCAAGCGGGTGATCGCCAACAGCCAGGTCGACACCGCGGAGCGCCCTTCGAACCTCCCGGCTTGCCGCCAGACGTCGAGGAACACGTCACTGGTGAGGTCTTCGGCGGTCGCCGGATTGCCGGTGAACCGCAACGCGAAGCGATAGACCCGTACATGATGCCGCGCGTACAAGACTTGCATTGCCAGCCGGTTGCCGGCGGCGACCCGCTGCAGCAACACGTCATCCGACGTGGCCGGCGTGTCGGACGAGCCGACAGCGCCAACCTTGGGACCGTTCGCGGCTTGGGGGGAGCCCTGAACGGTCAGGAACTTCGGTTCATTCGTGGTCATGGGGGCTTCTCTCGGACGCTGTTTGACGCGGTCATTGCCGATGTTGTTGCCCGTAACCTGACCGCAATCGCCGCCCCCGGATGTGACGGCCATCACGAAATGGTCGTTTCGGGTTCCGGCCGCCCTGACGCCTTGACAGTCCCGGGCCGGCGCCTTAGATACTTAACCAAATGGTAAAGTGTCAAGACACCCCCCTGGACCGCACCTTCGCCGCGCTCGCCGACCCGACGCGGCGGGCGCTGCTTGCCCAGCTCGGCGAGCGCGAGAGCCTTTCGGTCAGCGAGCTGGCGCGGCCGTTTCCGGTGTCGCTGCCGGCGATTATGAAGCACCTCGACGTGCTCTCCGACGCCGGCCTGATCACGCGGAGCAAGACCGGCCGCACCGTGGCGTGCCGGCTGACCGCGGCGCCGATGGAGCAGGCGATGAACTGGCTCAACCACTACCAGCGCTTCTGGTCCGCACAGCTCGATCGCCTTGCCGCCTTCGTTGAGGAGGAACCATGTCCACCCAGCCAAGTCTCGCCACCAAGCCCAGTCTCACCCTCAAGCGCCGGCTCAACGCGCCGCCGGCGAAAGTCTACGCCGCCTGGACCGAGCCCGCGAAAATAGCGCGCTGGTTCGGGCCGCAAGGCGCCGAGGTGCTGCGCGCCGAGGCCGACGTGCGGGTCGGCGGCCGCTACTGCGTCATCTTCCGCGTGCCCGACGGCCAGCAACACGACGTCAGCGGCGTCTATCGCGAGGTGGTGCCGAACCAGAAGCTGGTCTTCACCTGGGCCTGGATCAGCACGCCGGAACGGGAATCGCTGGTGACTGTCGCACTCAAGCGCGACGGCGACGGCACCCTGCTGACCTTGACCCACGAGCAATTCTTCGACGAGCCGGCGCGCGACCGCCACCGGTCCGGCTGGAGCGGCGCGCTCGACAATCTCGAGAGCTACGTCAATCGACCATCAAAGGAGTAGATCATGCAACCGCACAAGATCGTGTCGCAGGAGCAATGGCTCGCCGCGCGCAAGGCGCTGCTGGCCAAGGAAAAGGACCTCACCCGCGCTCGCGACGAGCTCGCCCGCCAGCGCCGCGAGCTGCCCTGGGTCAAAGTCGACAAGCGTTACGTGTTCGACGGACCGCACGGCAAGGAGACGCTCGCCGACCTGTTCGACGGGCGCAGCCAGCTGATCATCGATCACTTCATGCTTGGTCCCGGCTGGGAGGAGGGGTGCGTCGGCTGCTCGTTCGGGGCCGATCACATCGAGGGCGGGCTCGTTCATCTCGAGCATCACGACGTCACCGTGGTGGTGGTCTCGCGCGCGCCGCTCGCCGAGATCGAGGCCTTCAAGCGGCGCATGGGCTGGCGCTTCAAGTGGGTGTCGTCCTACGGCAGCGACTTCAACTTCGACTACCACGTATCGTTCCGCAAGGAGGACGCCGACACCGGCAAGGTCTACTACAATTACGAGATGCAGGACTTTGCGATCGAGGAGCTGCCCGGGCTGAGCGTGTTCACCAGGGACGAGAACGGCGACATCTTCCACACCTACTCGACCTACGCGCGCGGCGCCGAGACGCTGCTGACCACTTATATGTGCCTCGACCTCACGCCGAAGGGCCGCAACGAGACCGGTCCCAACCACAACCTGACCGACTGGGTGCGCCACCACGACCGCTACGAGGGCGGCGGCTCGGTCGACCGGAGCGGGCGGTCTCAGCCCGCCAAGGATTCGCATGCCTGCTGTGACTAGGAAGATGCACGGGAGGGCTCCCGGGATCGAAGGCGCGAGTGGTACGCTGAACCCGGCGAAACCGTTGAAGGAGGCCACCATGAAGGCGATTTGGCAGGGCCAGGTGATCGCCGAGAGCGATCGCACCCTCGAAGTGGACGGCTACCGCTATTTTCCGCGCGAGAGCGTCCGCATGGATCTGCTGCGCGCGACGCCGAAGACGCCGCATGATCTGGAATGCCCGCACGGAGTCCAGTTCTACGACGTGGCGGTGGCCGGCGGGCGCAGCGAACGCGCGGCGTGGTCCTACGAGGCGCCGCGCGCCAAGATGCAGCCGGTCGATCACTGGATCGGTTTCTGGAACGACGTCGCGGTCGAGTGAACGCGCTAGCGCGTCGCGCGCTTGGCCTTGAACCGCTTCTCCAGATGCGGCACCAGGCCGCCGTCGGCGATCATGTCGATGAGAAAATCCGGCAGCGGCTGCGCCGCCAGGCGCTCGCCGCTGGTCTCGTTCACGATCGCGCCCGAATGCGGATCGACCGTCACCTTGTCGCCGTCGCGGATGCGGTCGGTGTCGGCGCAGACGATCACCGGCAGCCCGAGATTGAGCGCGTTCCGATAAAAGATGCTGCCGAACGACTTCGCCACCACGCAGGCGGCGCCGAGATGCTTGAGCGCCTCGGCGGCCTGCTCGCGCGACGAGCCGGCGCCGAAATTCCTGCCCGCGACCACGACGTCGCCCGGCTTGATGCGGGCCGCGAAGCTCGGGTCGAGGGTTTCGAGGCAATGGGCGGCGACCACCTCGATCGGGCTTTTCAGGTAGCTGCCCGGCGCCAGCGCGTCGGTGTTGACGTCGTCGCCGAACACGAAGGCACGGCCCGCGCTCATCCCCGGCCCCGCTCGGCCATGACGGCGCGCGGATCGGCGATGCGGCCGGCGACCGCGGCCGCCGCCACGGTATAGGGCGATCCGAGATAGACCTGCGCGCTCGCCGGCCCCATGCGGCCCTTGAAGTTGCGCGCGGTCGACGAGATGCAGGTGACGTTCTCGCCGAGCTTGTCGCCGTAGCCGGCGCACATCCCGCAGGAATTGGGGAGGAGCTTGGCGCCTGCCTCTTGCAAAATGCCGAGCACGCCCTCGCGCGCGGCGGCCTCCTGGTCGCGGCGCGAGGCCGGCGCCACCAGCAGCGAAACGCCCGCCGCCACCTTGCGGCCCGCCAGCACGTGCGCAGCCATGCGCAGATCGGTGAGCTTGGCGCCGGTGCAGGCGCCGATATAGGCCACGTCGATGGGCGTCGGCGGGTAACTCGTCACCGGCGCCGCATTGGCGGGGCTGTGCGGGGCGGCGACCTGCGGCTCCAGAGCCGAGGCGTCGAAGCGGTGATGTTCGGCGGGCGCGGCGTCGGCGTCGCCGTGCCAGCGCGAGGTGTCGCCGGGGTCGGCACCGGCGTTGCGGATGAAGTCGGTGGTGACTTGATCCGGCTCGATCAGCCCGGTCTGGCCGCCGATCTCGGCGGTCATGTTGGCGAGCGTCATGCGCTCCTGCATCGGCAGCCGCTTGACCGCCTCGCCGGTGAACTCAACCGCCTGCGAGCGGCCGCCGTCGAGGCCGAGCTTGCCGCAGAGAAACAGCATGACGTCCTTGGCGACCACGCCGTCGCCGAACTTTCCGCGCCATTCGATCTCGATCGTCTCGGGCACCCGCAGCCAGATCTCGCCGGTCGCCAGCACGCCGGCCATCTCGGTCGCGCCGATGCCGAACATGTAGGCGCCGAAGGCGCCGCCGGTCGGCGAATGGCTGTCGCCGCCGACCACGAACATACCGGGCTTGAGATGGCCGCGCTCGGGCAGCACCACATGGCAGATGCCCTCGGCGTCGTAGAAATTCGCAAGCTTGTGCTCGGCCACGAACCTGCGGGTGATCTCGGCGATGCGGCGGGTCTCGTCGTCGTAGGCGGGCACGTAGTGATCGGTGATCAGCACCACCTTACTGGCGTCCCACAGCCCGACGCCGAGCCGGTCGAGGATCGGCTTGGCGCGGCGCGGCCCGCCGGAATCGTGGATCATCGCCAGGTCGACCGCGCAGGTGACGATGTCGCCCGGCGCCACCCGGTCTCGCCCGGCCGCGCGCGCGATGATCTTTTCCGCCAATGTCATGGCCATGAATCATTCTCGACCGCCGTTGGTGCCGGCGCAACCCGCATTCCGCGCAGTGGGCGCGGTTTGCTTGGCTGCGCAATCGCCAATACTATCAAGGCCGACCGTAACGACCGATCCCGATCTCCCCGACAAGAGGTGAGCAGTGTCCCAGTTCCTCGGCGCTCCGATGCTGCGGAAGGAGGACCCCGCGCTGTTGTCGGGGCGCGGACGCTACGCCGACGACCTGCCGGTGCCGGCCGGGACGCTGCACGCCCACGTCATTCGCTCGCCGCGCGCGCACGCCAAGATTGTCGGCATCGACGCGGCGGAGGCGCTGGCGCAGGACGGCGTCTGGGCGGTGGTCACCGGCGAGGACGCGCGTAGGCTCAGCGATCCGTTCCTGATCGCGCTCAAGGCCAAGGTCGACCAATGGTCGCTGGCGGTCGAGCACGTGCGCTATGTGGGCGAGCCGGTGGCGCTGGTGGTGGCCGAGAGCCGCTATCTGGCCGAGGACGCGGCCGAGCTGGTTGCCATCGACTACGAGCCGCTCCCGGCGGTGATCGACCCGCAGGCGGCGCGCGAAAAATCCGCGCCGCTCCTGCATCCCGACGCCAAGACCAACGAGATCTCGGTCCGCAAGTTCACCTACGGAGATCCCAAGCGCGCGTTCGAGCAGGCCGACGCCCGCGTCGCGCTCACCGTCGAGTATCCGCGCAATTCCTTCACCCCGATGGAATGCTACGTGGTGGTCGCCGAATATCGCGCTGCCGACGACAGCTACGACGTGCTGGCGAATTTCCAGGGCCCGTTCAGCACCCATCCGGTGATGGCGCGGGCCCTGCGCGTGGCGGGCCCGAAGCTGCGCCTGCGCATCCCGCCCGACTCGGGCGGCAGCTTCGGCATCAAGCTCTCGGTGTTTCCCTACATCGTGCTCGCCGCGCTCGCCGCCCGCATCACCGGCCGGCCGGTGAAATGGGTCGAGGACCGGCTCGAGCATCTCGTCGCCGCCAGCTCCGGCCCCAACCGCGTGACCGAGATCGAGGCCGCGGTCAGCAAGGACGGCCGCATCCTGGCGCTGCGGCTCGACCAGCTCGAGGACTACGGCGCCTATCTGCGCGCGCCGATGCCGGGGCCGCTCTACCGCATGCACGGCGCCATCACCGGCGCCTACGACATCGCCCATGTCGAGGTGACCAACCGGGTGGTGCTCACCAACAAGATGCCGGCGAGCCTCATCCGCGGCTTCGGCGGCCCGCAGCTCTATCTGGCGCTCGAGCGGCTGGTGCAGCGCATCGCGATCGAACTCGGGCTCGACCATCTCGAGGTGATCAAGCGCAACTTGGTGCCGAAGGAGAAGTTTCCCTATCGCGCCGCCGCCGGCGCGCTCTACGATTCCGGCGACTATCTGCGCGCGGTCGAGACCGCGACCGGCGAGGGGCGGCTCGCCGATCTCAGGCGTCGGCGCGACGCGGCGCGCGCCGCCGGCCGCCACTACGGCATCGGCTTTGCGGTCGTGATCGAGCCCGGCATGTCGAACATGGGCTACCTCTCGACCCTGCTCACGCCCGAGGCGCGCGACAAGGCCGGTCCCAAGAACGGCGCGGTCTCGATGGTCACCGTCAACGTCGATCCGCTCGGGGCGGTGTCGGTGACCGCCGACGTCACCGTGCAAGGGCAGGGCCACGCCACCGTGCTCTCGCAGATCGTCGCCGAGCCGCTGGGGCTCAAGCCCGACGACATCAACGTGGTGCTGGAGATCGACACCGCCAAGGACCAGTGGTCGATCGCCGCCGGCACCTATTCGTGCCGCTTCACGCCTGGCACCGCGGTCGCGGCGCATCTCGCGGCCCGGCGGATGGCCGACAAGCTCAAGGGCATCGCGGCGAAGCAGCTCAACGTGCTGCCGGAGGACATCGAGCTGGTCGCCGGCAGGATCCGCAGCCGCAGCAATCCGGACAATGCGCTGCCGTTCGGCCGCGTCGCCGGCACCTCGCACTGGTCGCCGGTGATGCTGCCCGACGGCATGGCGCCGGCGCTGCGCGAGACCGCGGTCTGGTCGCCGCCCGAGCTCGAGCCGCCGGCGAGCGACGACCGCATCAACACCTCGCTCACCTACGGCTTCGTGTTCGACATGTGCGGCGTCGAGATCGACCCGCTGAGCTACCAGGTGCGCGTCGACCGTTACGTCTCGATGCACGACGCCGGCCGCATCCTCAACCCGCTGATCGCCGAGGGCCAGATGCGCGGCGCCTTCGTGCAGGGGATCGCGGCGGCGCTCTACGAGGAATTCGTCTACGACGGCGACGGCCAGTTCCTGACCGGCACCTTCGCCGACTACCTGGTGCCGACCGTGGCCGAGATTCCGCCGGTTGAGATGCTGCACCAGGAGACGCCGTCGCCGCTCACCCCGCTCGGCGCCAAGGGCCTCGCTGAGGGCAACTGCATGAGCGTGCCGGCCTGCATCGCCAACGCCATCGCCGATGCGCTCAACGTCAAGGACGTGCGGTTGCCGGCGACGCCGCGGCGCATCCATGCGCTGATCGCGGGCGAAGAAGCGCCGCGCCCCCAGCAGCGAGCCGCCGCCGGAGCCGGCCGATGAAGCCGCGTCCGTTCGACTATGTCCGGCCCGACACCGTCGACGAGGTGATCGAAATTCTCGCCGAGCACGGCGATGACGCCCGCGTGCTGGCCGGCGGCCAGACGCTGCTGGCGATGCTCAATCTGCGGCTGGTCGCGCCGGAGGTCGTGGTCGACATCACGCGCATCGCCGAGCTCGACGCGATCCGCGAAGTCGACGGCAGGATCGAGGTCGGCGCCGCGGTGACACAGAACCGGTTACTGAACTGGCCGGCACTTGCGCAGAAGCTGCCGCTGCTGGCGGCGGCGCTGCCCTTCGTCGGCCACTTCCAGACCCGCAACAAGGGCACGGTCTGCGGCTCGGTCGCCCACGCCGACCCGGCCTCGGAAATTCCGCTGGCGCTCGCGGTGCTCGACGGCGAGGTGGTGCTGCGCTCAAAGAATGGCACGCGCGTGCTCCCGGCCGGCGAATTCCAGCAGGGCATGCTGGCCACCGCGCGCGCGCCGGACGAGCTGATCACCGCCGTCCGTTTCCCGGCCGCCGGATCGCGCGGCGTGGCGTTCCGCGAGGTCGCGCGCCGGCACGGCGATTTCGCCATCGTGGCGGTCGCCGCCGCGGTCGATGAGACGGGCACTATCCGGATCGGCGTGGGCGGCATGACCGGTCGGCCCGCGGTCCGCCGCCTCGAGCGCAACGGCGGCGGCATCGCCAAAGACGCCATCGAGAATCTCGCCTGGGAGCTCGAGGGCTACGACGACATCCACGCCTCGGCCCGCATGCGGCGCGACCTCCTGCGCCGGATCGGTCCGGTCGTGATCGCGGAGGCGATCCGATGCGCCGCATAGCCAAGGACCAGCGCGCCCGCATCGCGCTCACGCTCAACGGCCGCAAGCTCGCCGGCGAGGCCGAGCCGCGCATGCTGCTGAGCGATTTCATCCGCCAGGTCCTCGGGTCCACCGGCACCCATGTCGGCTGCGAGCACGGCGTCTGCGGCTGCTGCACGGTGCTGATCGACGGCGCCGCGGTGCGCTCGTGCCTGACCTTGGCGGTGCAGGCCGAGGGCCGGGCGGTCACCACCGTGGAATCGCTTGCCGACGGCGGCGGCAAGCTCAACGCGCTGCAGCAGGCGTTCCAGAACAATCATGCGCTGCAATGCGGCTTCTGCACGCCCGGCATCCTGATGTCGTTCACCGATTTCCTCGCGCGCAATCCGCATCCGTCGGAGGCCGAGGTGGTCGAGGTGCTCGGCGGGCACCTGTGCCGCTGCACCGGCTATGCCGGCATCGTCGCGGCGGTGCTGGAAGCCGCCGGCGGGCAGCGGCCGCGAAACAAGTAGGACCGACGCCATGGCGGACGTGTTCGGCACGCACGCGCCGAAGATTCCGTACCGGCCGATCGCCGATCTGCTCGCCGGCTATGCGCGGCGCGATCCAGCCAAGCCCGCGATCGTCGACCTCGATCAGGGAAAGTCGATCGGCTTCGGCGCGCTCGAGCGGGCGGTGACCGACATCGCGGCGGCGCTCAAGGCGAACGGCGTGCGCAAAGGCGGCCGCGTGCTGCTGCTTGCCGACGAGACGCTCGAAAAGCTGCTCATCTGGCTCGCGACCTGGCGGCTCGGCGCCGTCGTCGCGCCGCTCAATATCGAGCTCAACGCCACGTTCATTGCCGAGCTGGCGGCAGCGGTCGGTCCCGCGCTCACCCTGGTGCACAAGGAGCTCGACGGCAACGCCTTGCTGGCCGGCAAGTCGTTCGTCCGCTTCGGCAGCTACACGGCGAGCCCGGCCGAAGCCGATCCGGACGACGATTTTTTCCGCACGATGGTGCGCGCGGTCGCGCCCGAGAGCCTGCCGGAACGCAACGAGGCGGCCGACCTCGCCTGCATCTTCTGCACCTCCGGCACCACCGACCGGCCGAAGGTCGTGGTCTACGATCACTGCGCCTATTGGCTCAACGGCCTCTCGACCCTGGAGTGCCTCGGGCTCACCGAGCACGACCGCACGCTCGAATACCGCTCGTTCGGCTGGAACTCGGCGCAGGTGCTCAGCCTGATGCCGTTCCTCGAAACCGGCCTGACCCTGCACATGGCGAGGCGTTTCTCGCACGGCCATTTCTTCGAATGGATCAAGACCTACGGCATCACCTTCGCGGCCGGCGTGCCGACCGTGCTCAACATGCTGCTCAACAAGCCGCTCGGCACGACCGCCAAGGACGTGCCGAGCCTGCGGTTGATGACCTGCAGCACCGCGCCGCTCTCCCGCGAGCAATGGCTGCGGTTCGAGGAGATGTACGGCGTGAAGCTGTTGCAGATGTACGGCATGTCGGAGGCGGGCTGGATGTGCGGCAACCGTCATCACAGCAGCAGGATAGGCACGGTCGGGCTGCCGGCGCTGCACCAGGAGCTCGAGATCGTCGATCAGGAGGGCCGGGCATGCCCGCCCAACGTCGAGGGCGAGGTGACGGCGGGCGGGCCGCACTGCGCCGTCGGCTATCTGCGCGATGACGGCACGATCGAGCCGATCCGCGGCAAGCGCATCAAGTCCGGCGATCTCGCAATCATGGACGAGGACGGCTTCATCCGGGTCAGCGGCCGCACCAAGGACCTCATCATCCGCGGCGGGGTGAACATCGCGCCGCGCGAGATCGACGAAGTCCTGCTCAAGCATCGCGACGTGCTCGATGCCGCGGCGGTCGGCGTGCCGGACCCGATCTACGGCGAGGAGGTCGTGTGCTACGTGGTGGCAAAGCCCGGCCTCGGTCTGAGCGAGGCCGCGGTGATGGAGCACTGCCGGGCGAGCCTGCCGGCCCCAAAAGTTCCCAAGCAGGTGCTTATCGTCGCCGAACTCCCCAAAAGCGACCGCGGCAAGGTGCTGCGCGACAAGCTGAGAGAAGACTGGAACGAACGGATGAAGCTGTCGGCGTGAATTTAATCATTTGGCATTCTTGATCGGCGACGCGCCGCCCGTCATGCTCACGGATCAAAGACAACACCAAGCCGAACGCACAGCGGTGGAAGGGGAGGCCGCAATGTCGGAAGAGCGCATCCGCGAGCTGACCAAGGGCATGCTGCGCAAGAAGCTCTACGTGGTCCTCTCGAAAGGCGGCGCGGCGCCCGAGCAGATCGCCCGGCATCTGCCCTCGCACCTCGAATACATGATCGGCCTGGAGAAACAGGGCATCTTGTTCGCGTCCGGCCCGCTGGCCGAAGCCGACGGCAAGACCCGCGGCGACGGGCTCACCATCCTGCGGGCCCCGAGCGCCGACGCGGCGCGCCGGATCGCCGAGGCCGACCCGTTCGTGGTCAACGGGTTGCGCAGCTACGAGCTGCGGGAATGGACGGTGATGGAAGGCTCGCTCGGCATCAAGGTGAACTTTTCCGATCAATCGCTGGAACTGGCGTGAGCTTCGTCGCCGATGGGCGGCGCAAGGAGTGAGGACATGGAGACGGTCGGCTTCGTCGGCGTCGGCAAGATCGGGCAGCCGATCTGCGAAAACCTGATCAAGAGCGGCTACCGGGTGCTTGGCTATCGCCGCGGCTCGCTCGCCGAGTTCGAGAAGATCGGCGGCACGCCGGCCCGTTCTCCCGCCGACATCGGCGCGCAGACCGAGATCGTGTTCTCGTGCCTGCCGTCGTCGGAAGCGCTCGCCGACGTGGTGGCGGGCCCGAACGGTCTCGCCAAATCGGCGCGGCCGGGGCAAATCGTGGTCGAGCTCGGCTCCCATCCGGTCCCCGACAAGGAGCGGCACGTGGCGCCGCTCGCCGCCAAGGGCGCCGCCTTCATCGACGGCGAGGTGAGCGGCACGCCCGGCATGGTGGCGGCGCGCAAGGCGGTGATCTACCTCGCCGGCGACAAGGACGCCTGCCAGAAGGCCGAGCGCGTGGTCGGCGGCTTTGCCGATTCCTGCCTCTATTTCGGCAAGTTCGGCGCGGCCAGCCGGGTCAAGCTCGTCAACAACCTCCTCGTCGCCCTCAATATCGCGGCCACCGCGGAAGCCATGGCGCTCGGGCTCAGGGCCGGGGTCGACGTCGATCTCATGATCAAGGCGATCGCCACCGGCAGCGGCGGCTCGACCCAGTTCGGCATCCGCGCGCCCTGGATGGCGCAGCGGCGATTCCAGCCGGCGCAGGGCACGGTGCCGACCTTGCAGCATTACTTCGACATGATCGGCGATTTCGCCCGCGACGTCGGCGTGGCGACGCCGATGCTCGACCGCGCGGTCGAGCTCTACGACAAGGCCATCGAGATGGGCCTTGCCGAGCAGGATGTCGCCGTCATGGTCGACGTCATCGGCGCCTTGCCGCCCCGGAAGGCCTGAACGCATTCGAACAAGCAAGAACGGAGGTTCGCATGATCCGCGTCAAGAAGATCGCTCACGCCGTCTACGAAATGCCCGATCTGGACAAGCAGACCGAATACTACACCGAGATTCTCGGCCTCACCGTCACCGGCAAGGACAAGGATGCGGTCTATCTGGCCTCCACGGTCGATCATCACTCGGTGGTGCTGCGCAAGGGATCGCAGCCGAAATGCGTGCGGCTGGGCTTCCAGATCGCGCCCGAGGACGACCTCGCGGCGTTCGAGCGCCAGGTCCAGGGCCACGGGCTGAAGACCCAGCGCCAGAAGGACCCGGAGCCGTCGATCTCCGACCTGCTCACCTTCGAGGACCCGAAGGGCACCGCCATCGAGGTGTTCAAGCGCGAAGCGTTCTCGGGCCAGCGCTACCCGACCAAGGGGATCGTGCCGCACAAGCTCGGCCACGTCGCCTTCTTCGTCACCGACGTGAAGAAGGTGACCAAGTTCTATTGCGACGTGCTCGGCTTCCGCGAATCCGACTGGATGGGGGATTTCTTCTCGTTCCTGCGCTGCGGTCCCGACCACCACACCATCAACCTGATGCAGACCGACGCCAACCGGCACTTCCACACCGCCTTCGAGCTGCGCGATTGGGGCCACCTGCAGACCGCCTGCGATTATCTCAGCCTCAACGGCTACAAGCTGATCTGGGGGCCCGGCCGGCACGGCATCGGCCACAACCTGTTCGCCTACCACCGGGCGCCGAACGGGCTGATCACCGAGCTGTTCGCCGAGCTCGACCGCATGAACGAGGAGCTCGGCTATTTCGAGCCGCGGCCGTGGCACCGCGACAATCCGCAAAAGCCGAAGGTGTGGGCCAAGGACCCGGCGGCCTCGAACCTGTGGGGTATCATGCCGACCGACGAGATGCACAAGTAACGCGCCGTGGCGCGAGCGCTTCAGCGAGGGGCCATCATGAAACTTCTTCGGCGTCGGTTCCTGCAGCTGGCGGCGACTGCCGCCGTTGTCCCTGCGGTCGCAGGGACCGCCAGCGTGCAAGATTACCCGACGCGGCCGGTGCGGTTCGTCGTCAGCTTTCCGGCCGGCGGTCCGAACGACATCCTCGGGCGGCTGATGGGGCAGTGGCTGTCGGAGCGGCTCGGTCAGCCGTTCGTGGTCGAGAACCGGCCCGGCGCCTCCGGCAATATCGGCACTGAGGCGGTGGTGCGCGCGCCCCCCGACGGTTACACGCTGCTCCTGGTCGGGCCGGCCAACGCGATCAGCGGATCGCTCAATCAAAACCTCAGCTTCAACTTCCTGCGCGACATCGCGCCCGTGGCCGGCATCACCCGCGAGCCGCTGGTCATGGTGGTGCA
>JBEVIH010000342.1:0-10374 GCA_040510815.1 Xanthobacteraceae bacterium
GTGTTTGTTTTTTGTTTATCCCTGGGGTTGGGGTTTGGGGGTCCGGGTGCGGGTGCGCCGGGGTTCGCGGGGCGCGGTGGGCGGGGACGACTGCCCATATCCGCCGGAAGGCGAAGACGGGGCGGCCGAACCGGCCATATACTGCGCGGCGGCCGAGCGAACCCCGGGGACATCCAGTGCACAAGACCTTGCTAGCCATCGCCTGCGCGGGCTTCGTCATTGCGACCAGCGCGGCCGCGCAGGACTTTCCGTCGAAGACCGTCACCCTGATGATGCCCTATGCGGCGGGCGGGCCGGGCGACACGCTGACCCGGATCATCGGGCAGGGCATGGGCAAGGTCCTGGGCCGGCAGTTCATGGTGGAGAACACCGCCGGCGCCGGCGGCACGATCGGCACCGCCAAGGTCGCGGCGTCGGCGCCCGACGGCTATTCGCTGCTGGTGATGCACTTCGGCCATGCGGCCAATACCGCGCTCTACCGCAACCTGCGCTACGACGCGGTCCGCGACTTCGAGCCGATCGGGATGATCGCCGAGTCGCCGATGGCGTTCGTCGCCAAGAAGGATTTTCCGCCCGCCAGCTTCAAGGATCTCATCGCGCATGTGACGGCGAACCGGGACAAGGTGATCCACGGCCACGCCGGGGTCGGCTCGGCGTCGCATCTGTGCGGGCTGCTGCTGTTGAGCGCGATCGACGCCACCGTCACCGTCGTTCCCTACAAGGGCACCGGGCCGGCGCTCAACGACCTGATCGGCGGCCAGTTCGATTTCATGTGCGACCAGACGCTCAACGTGCTGCAGCCGGTCAGAGGCGGACTGATCAAGGCCTACGCGGCGACGACGAAGAAGCGGCTGGCGGTGCTGCCGGAGCTGCCGACCGCCGCCGAAGCGGGCCTGCCGGGCTTCGAGATCACCGTCTGGTTCGGGATGTGGGCGCCCAAGGGCACGCCGAAGCCGGTGATCGACGTGCTGTCGGCGGCGCTGCAGGAAGCGCTCAAGAGCGCCGAGGTGAAGGACCGGCTGGCCGCCGCCGGGGCCGAGACGGTGTCGTCCGAGCGGGCGCGGCCGGAGGCGTTGCGCGCCCATCTGGCGTCGGAGATCGACCGCTGGACGCCGATCATCCGGAAGGCCGGCGTCTCGGCGGAGTAGCTTTACTGCGCTACGACTTTGTTTGCGCCGCGTGTGCGAGTGCAGCGAACGCGGCCCGCGTTATTGCGCCCTCTCCCATCCGAACTCGGGTTTACCCGAGTTCGGCGCCTTAAGTGGCCGAAGTCGGATAGATCCGACTTGGGCGCGGGAGAGGGCTGCTCGATGGTGCTGCGGTTTCTGATGGGTGAGGGGTTCGCTTCGCAACAAGTCTTCTTACGAAGACAACCCCTCACCCATCAGTGAATGTTGCAACTCCGAGCCGCCCTCTCCCGGCCGGCTGCGGGCCTGCCCGCTTCCGGCAACTTCTTAAGAGTGACCAAACCCCGGCAGGCCGGGGTTTGGTTGGGAGAGCGCGCAATAACGGAGGCCGCACTCGCGGCTTGGAAGCGCGAAGCCTACCTCAGCAATACAGCGGCTGTCGCAGTCCCGAATTCTCGTCCTGCGGCACGCAGTACTGGTACGGGAAGCCTCCGCCGCCGCCTTCTTCGGGCCGGATCTGCGCAAATTCCGCCGGGCTCTGCGCAAGCGAGGAGGTGCCGGCGACAAGGACGAGGCCGGAGGCCAGTCCGATGGCTGCCACATATTTCTTCACTGACGTTTTCATGACCACACCCTGATGTTGCGCTGGCCTGCCGACGCCCTTGGCGCCTGGACAGGTCGAAAGCTTGCGTTCTCATCCCCGAAGATGCGGCCGGCCATGCCGTTTGACAGTGAGTTAGCTCACACTGCGAAAAAAATTGCGCCCATCGCTCCCTCGTGCACGGATATCTGCACGCGCTCCTAAGCACATGATATCATGAGGAAATATCCGCGCCGGGGCCGGCGCATCAGGCCGGCGACGCTTGCCGAAACCGCGCGATCGCCTTCCAGCCGGCCAGGACCAGCGCCAGCAGCGCCGCGGCCGGCATCAGCAAGGCGTCCGGCGATTGCATGGTCCACAGGGTGGCGCCGCCGACCGCGCACCAGAGCAGCGGGACGACGAGGAGCTCCCAGCGCGTGCGATCAGCCGCAATGAGAGCGCCGAGCGTCGCCACCACGGTGGGATCGGGCGCAACCCCGAAGAGCTCGGCCTGCAGCCAGGGCCGGCCGAGCAGCGGGCCGATCAGCGGCCAGGCGAGCAGCGCAAGGACGAAGATGCAGAGCCCGGCGGCGCCAGCCACATCCCGAGGCGGGCGCAACGACAGCCGATTGCGGACGAGGCCGGTCCACACCAGCAGCAGCGCCTCGATCGCAAACGCGACGGCGAAATAGCTCCCAGCCCAATTGATGGCGTCGTAGCGGGCGAGCAGGTAGGCCCAGGCGACGAACAGCCAGCAGGCGGCGAGGACGGCGGCGACCGCGCGGCCCTGCCAGGCGCCGCCACGCAGCCACACGACCAGCAGCGCGAGGCCGAGCCCGACCGCCAACAGATGCCAAGGCCAGACCGCGAGATTGTAGAGCTCGAACAGGCGGTAATAGGTGCGCGGCGAGAACATCAAGAAGTCGGAGAGCGAATAGGTCCACCATTCCGACATCAGAGCTTCTCGACATGCGCGATCATGCGCGCGCGCATGGCCTGGTCCGGCATGAGCCCGGTGGCGGCGGCCATGTTCTCGCGCACATGATCGACACGGGTGGTCGCCGGGATGGCGCAGGTCACGACCGGATGGGAGACGATGAACTTGAGCACGATCTGCGCCCAGCTCGCGCAGCCGATCTCCGCCGCCCAGCCGGGCAGCGGATGACGCTCGATCTTGCGGATGAGCTCGCCTTCGCGAAACGGCCGATTGACGATGACGGCGATGCCGCGATCTTTCGCCAGCGGAAGGATGCGATCTTCGACCTGGCGGTCGAGGATGTTGTAGGTGACCTGAACGAAGTCGAGCGGCTGCGCGCGCATGATCCGCTCGACCTCGCCGTGCCGGCGGCCTTCCGAGGTGGTGATCCCCACATAGCGGAGCCGGCCGGCGGCCTTCATGGCGGCGAGCGTCCGCAGATGCTCCTCCCAGGACAGCAGATTGTGGACCTGCAGCAGATCGAAGCGCGGCACACCCCAGAACCGGCGTGAGGCTTCGATCTGGTCCGGGCCGCGTGAGCCCGACGAGATCCAGACCTTGTCGGCCGAAAACAGGCGCGGCGGCCGCTCGAGCCTGGCGAGCCCGTGTCCGATCACCTTCTGGGACGAGCCGTACATCGGCGACGAATCGATCAGGCGCCCGCCGGCGTCGAAGAAGGCGCCCATCACCTGCGCGCAGGCGTCGCGCGCGACCGGGTCGTCGCCGACGTTGAAGGTGATCCAGCTGCCGAGCCCGACCGCGGGCAGCGCCTCGCCGGTCGAGGGGATCGGCCGGGTGAGAACCGGCGCCGGCTGGGCGGACGCGCCCGGCGGCCGCAACAGGGCGGCCGCACCGGTCGCCGCCAAGGCGCCGAGCAGCCGGCGGCGGCTGAGCGGCGGCATCCGGCGCATCATGCTCTCCTTCCGGTTCCCGGCTCACGCCGAGGCGGACAGCCCGGCGCCCCCATGTTGCTCATGTAGCGCGGCTTTGGCGGCGCTCAAGGCGGCCGAGCTGCGGTGACGCACGCGGCCGGCTACACCAGCGCGGCGACTCCGGCACTGGCGATCTTCTCGTCGTCCTGCGACGCCACGCCGGAGACGCCGATCGCGCCCACGCATTCGTTCTGGTAGATGATCGGCACGCCGCCCCAGATGGTGAGCCCGGCCGGATAGTTGATGAAGGCCGGCCGCTCCTTGACGCGCTCCTCCCACAGCTTGGTCGGCTGCTTGGTGAGCGCGGCGGTGCGCGCCTTGCCGAGCGCGACCTCGGGGCTGGTGAGGCCGGCGCCGTCCAACCGCTCCAGCAGATGCAGGATTCCGGCGTCGTCGACGATCGCGATCGACACCTTCCACTTGTTCTTCTCGGCCTCGGCCTTGCAGGCCGCCATCATCTTGTGGGCATCCGCGGTGGTCAGGCAGGGCTTGGTACGCATGTGGTCTCTCTTCTGCTGGTGAGAAATGCGGTATCGCGGCTGGACCTTAACGGATCGCAGGCGACGTGGTTAGTAGCCTTGCGCGCGTGCGTGCGGGGAAGACTTCAGAACACGCGCCGCTGTTGAACGCCGCGTGTGCCGGCTCACGATCGGCGGCAACATCGAAGTGCGGCGTCCATTCCGCCCTCATCCTGAGGAGCGCCTGCCGCGCACGTCCCGCAAGATCGAACTGGCGTGCGCGCGTCTCGAAGGATGGGGCGGCCCGGTCCTATCGCGCCCGTTTCGAAGCATTTTGTCGCCGCTTTGAGAGTTCAGGAAGCCGCTCGAAGTCGCCACGAATCAATGCCTCTTTCTTCGCGCGCGACCAGCCCTTCACCTGCCGCTCCGCTTCGATCGCATCGGTGATGCGATCGAACCATTGCGAGAACACCAGGGTCACCGGCCGACGCTGCGCTGTATAGCCGCCGTACGTTCCGGCGTTGTGCTGGGCGACCCGTTGCTCAAGACCTGCGCGCGCCGTACCGGTGTAATAACTCCCGTCCGCACAATGTAAGATGTAGAGATAGGCGCCACCGGTCATCCCGGCCCTCATTGTGGGGGGACGCTCAGGATGCAGCCAGGGCCGGAGTCGTACAAGGGCTCTCGACTTCTCATCCTGGCCTCACGCAGAGCAATGTCGCAACGCGCCGAAGCATGAGGCCGCCTGGTCCGGGCCGCCCCATCCTTCGAGACGCGCGCACGCCGGTTCGATTTCGCCGGACGTGCACGGCACGCGCGCTCCTCAGGATGAGGGCGGAATGGGCCTCGTGCCAGCCGGACGGACGCATGGCTGCGCCGGCGCGCCGGGACGGCGCTGCTACTCGTCGATGTCGAGGCCGAGCGCCAGCCGTCCGCTGAACCGCAACTGGGTGCGCTCCTGCGGGCGATGGAAGCGCGCGCCCTGGACGTCGCGAAACAGCCGCTCGAGACCCGCCGCGCGGAAGAAGGAGGCGCCGCCGGCGATCTCCATGGCGCGTTCCACCACGCGTATCGCCGCCCGGCCGGTGAGCGTGCGGGCAATCAAGACGCGGTTGGTGATCTCCGGTCCCGGCTGCTCGCAGGCGGCGGCCGCCTCGACCATGTCGCGGTGGGCCATCCGTGCCGCCGCCAGGTCGTTCTCCATCTCGCCGACCAGATGGACCAGCCCGGGATCGTCGGCGCGCTGGCGGGCCGGCCCCAGCGCCTGGTCGCGCGCCGCCTCGGCGACGCCGAGGTACACCGCGTAGATGAGCGGAAGCGGAATGATGCAGGCATAGAGGTGAAACAGCGGGATCCATTTGCCGGCGGGCCGCCGCAGCGAGACCGCGGCGTCCGGCACGAACGCGTTTTCGATGACGACGTCGTGCGATCCGGTGCCGCGCATGCCGAGCACGCGCCAGGTGTCCTGCAACTGGGCGCCGCCGCGGCCGAGCGGGATCGCGAAGTGCAACGCGGTGGGGCCCGTGCCCGGATCGTCGTAGACGGCCTGCGTCAGCAGCAGATCGCCGGACGGGCTGCCGCTGGCGAAGATCTTCTTCGCGTTCACCCGCCAGCCGCCCTCGACGCGCTCCGCCCGCCCGGACGGGGTGAGCCAATCGGAGGCGCCGCTGCCGACCAGCAGCAGCCGGTCGGCGGCGACGCGCCGGAGCAGGCCTTCGACCGGCTGCGGATCGCGCCGCCAGCGCCACACCGCGGTCGCCACGGTATGCGTGTGCATCGACAGCGTGAGCGCGGTCGAGCCGCAGTAGTAGGCGAGAGCGCGCAGCATCGCGCAGAGCTCGGGATAGGAGGCGCCGCCACCGCCGAGCTCCGCCGGCACGGCGGCCGCGAGCACGCCTCGCGCCTTGAGCTCCAGGTGGGGCAGGACATGGGCCGCAAGATCGGCGTGCACGTCGTGAAGAACCTGATGCAGCCCGCGAGCGTCGCCGACGCGCGCTGACGAACGCCGAGGCCGGGCGCGCAAGACGCCCGGCTCCGGTCTTCAGCCGACGGAAATGGCGCGCCAACTGCAGGTGACGACAGGCCGCCGGCGCATTCGCAAATCCAGCTGGCGCTATTCGATGCCGGCGGCGACGAAGATCTGCTTGGCCTCCGGCGTGGCGAGATAGGCGATGAACGCCTTCGCCGCGTCCGGCGCCGTGGCGCCGGACAGCAGCGCCGCGCCGTAGCTGGTGTAGTTCTGGACGTCGGCCGGCAGCGGACCGACGAGCTTGAGGCCCTTGGGCTCGAACAGCCTGATCTCGGTGATCGGACCGAAGCCCAGGTCGCTGCCTTTGCCCTTGATGACGTGCTCCATCACGCCTTCGCCGTTGGGATAGCGCACCGTCTTGGCCTTGATCGCCTCGGCGATGCCGATCCGCTCGAACAATTTCGCCAGATACAGGCCGCTCGACGCCGTGTTGTAGATGATCGCATCGGCGGCGTGCATCGCCTGCTTGAGCGCCTCGGTGCTGGCGACATTGGGCGCGGGCGTGCCGGCGCGAACCACGACGCCGGCGCCGACGCGGCCGAGCATGACGCGACCCGCCGCGGAAATCCTGCCGTTCCTGGCCTGCTCGTCGAGCAGCGCCGGCGGCGCGATCAAGATGTCGCCCACGGCGCCTTCGGCGAGCTTCTTGGCGAGCTGCGGGGCGGTGTTGAATTCGACCCGGACCTCGTTGCCGCTGGCACGCTTGAACTCCTCGGCCGCGCGCAGCAGTCCCGCTTGGACCGCGCCGCCGGAGAACACCTTGATGTCAGCGGCCATCGCTGTCGCCCCCCAGAATGCGGCCGCGCATGCCGCGATGATGATCCGTTTCATGTCGCATCTCCTCGATGGTCATCGGCAAGGCATAGCACAACATCCGCGCGGGCGCGCCCTGGACCGCGGCGTCAGGCCGGCGAAGCTCGTCCAAGCCGCGCGACCGTCGCCGGCCAGCAGAAGCGCGCGCTGACGCCGCCCGCGGCATGCGGTACACTGCGGCAACGCACGCATCGACAGGTCACGAGCATGAACAGACGTCGCGTCCTCCTCGCCACGGTCGCCGCCCTCGCCTGCCTGGCGGGCGCCGACGCGCAGGCACAGAGCTGGCCGAACCGGCCGGTGAAGATCATCGCGCCGTTCGCCGCCGGCGGCGCCGCCGACACGCTCGGCCGGCTGATCGCCGAGCAGCTCACCACCGCGTTCCGCCAGCAGTTCTACGTCGAGAACCGCGGCGGCGCCGGCGGCATCGTCGGCGCGGCCGCAGCCGCGGTGGCCGAGCCCGACGGCTACACGCTGGTCGTCTCCAGCATCGCCGCCAACGTGGTGGCCCCGGCGTTCAACCCCAACCCGGGCTATGACGGCCTGCGCGATTTCACGCACATCGCCTATCTGGGCGGTCCGCCGGTGGTGATGGTGGTGCACCCGTCGCTGCCGGCGACGAGCTACAAGGAGCTGGTCGCGCTCGCGCGCGCCAGCAAGGAGCCGATGAGCTACATCTCGCCCGGCACCGGCTCGAACGGCTTTTTGGTGGGCGAGGAGCTGGCGCGGCGCGAGGGCTACAAGCTCAGCCACGTGCCCTACAAAGGCGCCGGCCCCGCGCTCACCGACCTGGTGGCCGGCCACGTCAAGCTCGGCACCGTGACGTTCTCAACCGCGGCCGAGCTGATCCGCTCCGGCAAGGTGCGCGCGCTCGCAGTCTCGACCGAGCAGCGGATCGCGAATTTCCCCGACATCCCGACCTTCCGAGAGTCGGGCCAGGACCTGGTGGCGGCGACCTGGTTCGCGCTGTCGGGCCCGGCGCGGCTGCCCAACGACATCGTGCAGGCGGTCAACCGCGAGACGCTCAAGGCCATGCAGTTGCCCGAGGTGCAGAAGCGGCTCGCGCTCGACGCGGTCGAGACCAAGCTGATGTCGCCGGAGGAGTTCACCCGGTTCGTCGAGACCGAGACCACGCGCTGGGCGCCGCTGGCGAAGCAGCTGGCGGCGACGCACAAGGAGTAGTGCCCTCCAATCGAGCCGTACGTCGCGCCATCATCGACTCAAACACAAGCCTAGATCGGCACCGCCATCGCCTCGAAGGCGGCGTCGCAATTGATCAGGTCGACGCGCTTCTGCACGATCAGAAAGCTTGTGCCGGCGCGGCGCAGCCGGTGGCGCTGGCGGCCGGCAAAGACGCGCTGCGCCTCGTCGCGCGACTCGACCATGATCACGGTCGAGCCGACGAGATATTCGCCCTTGGCGTCGTCGGCCTCTTCGACCACGACGTTGCCGATGAGGTGCGCGGTGCGCGAGGGCGGTGTCTGCACGTGGATGCGCGGATGCTCGAGGCGCTCGACCCGCGTGCGCATCAGGTCGCGGTCGTCGTAGAACAGCGAGGCCTGGTCGAACGGGCTCGCCTGGTCGGGCACCGCCGGCACCCAATAGGTGCCGTCCTCGGCGAACAGGGTCATCCAGTCGCGGAAGCGCCGCTCGTCGAGCAGCCGCGCCTCATGAATAAGGAACTGCTCGAACGACGCGCGATCGATGCCGGGAGCGCCGCCGACCTGCGGCGGTGCGCCGCTGCGCGGCGCATCCATCACGCCGCCTCGCGCATATAGCCGGTCCAGGCCTTGTACTGGGCGCGCACCACCATCTCGTGGGTGGCGAGCGCGCGGGTGGCGTTGAGCTCGCGATCGGGCTCCTCGTCGCCGAGCCCGCGCGAAATGTCGACCCAGTCGGTGCCGTGGCTGCGCAGCCCCTTTTGCGCGCGGACGAAGGACTCCAGATCGTCGGTCTGCACGAACGACGACGCCGAGTGGGTGACGTTGAGCAGCCGGATGTTGCCGGAATTCATCGCGTCGGGCGCGCCGACGAGGCGGATCGGATAGATCGTCACCTCGGTGCGGTCGACCGCGACCGGCTTGATCACCCGCACGTGGATGTTGAGCCCCATGATCGACATGTTGGGGTAGATCAGCGAATTGTGCAGCCGCGGGGTGAGGATCTCGGCGGCACGCGCGGCGCCGACCTTGTCGGCGAGCGTCTGCTTGTAGGCGTCGTAGGCGGGGCTCGCGCGCTTGCCTTCGTCGAGCGTGGTGTTGCTGGTCCAGCCGTGGCCGTTGCCGGTGATGAAGCTCTTGCGGTCCTTCCACGACGCGGCGGTCTGCTTCTTGTCCGCCTCCACCACGGTGGCGCCCTTCTGGTCGCCCTCGCGGCGGGCGAACTGCTGGCCCTGCTTGTTGACGGTCGAGGCGTGGCCGAACGGCACGTGGTAGGAGTCGAGCACGTTCTCGACCTGGAGCTTCCAGTTGCCGTTGTAGACGTAGCGGTGCATGCCGGCGTCGAGCGCGAGCGTGCCGTCGGGCGCGCGATCGACCAGGTCGTCGATGTTGCGCTTCATCGGACCGATATGGTCCTCGAAGCTCGGCCCCTTCGGACTGAGACTCGCGAACACGAAGCCGCGATATTCGCCGACCCGCGGCGCACGGGCGAGCCCGAACGCCGACTTGTCGAAGTCGGCGGCGCAGCCTTCCGGCACCGGCACCGTCACCAGCCGGCCGTCGGTGTCGAACGTCCAGCCGTGGTAGCAGCAGGTCAGGCGCGGCGAATGGCCCTTGCGCTCGTTGACCACCTTGGCGCCGCGGTGGGTGCAGCGGTTGAGCAGCACGTGCACGCTGCCGTCGCGGTGCCGGGTCATGATCACCGGCTGGCGGCCGAGCTCGGTGGTGACGAAGTCGCCCGCTTGCGGCACTTGGCTCGCATGGCCGACGAACAGCCAGGCGCGGCCGAAGATGCGCTCCATCTCCAATTCGAAAATGTCGGGATCGGTGTAGACGCGCCGGTGCACCCGCCCCGGCTCGATCAGCTTGGCGATGTCGTCGGCGCCGCCGTTGTGCATGATGTCTCGCTCTCAATCAACGAACGGTGTCGCTTGCGCGGGGATGACGGCACAGCAAGTCCCACAGTCAGCATGAGGCGGAGCTACTCCGCCGCCTGGTGGGCGTATTTCTGCACGTCCATGTTGACGAGCTGCAGCGGCGAGGCGGTCTCCTCCAGCATGCCCCAGCTCTTGAGCCAGTCGTAGGTGCGCTGCATCTCGTCGAGCGGGATCGGCGCCGGGTCGCACACCACCAGCCGGCTCGCGCGCAGGTCCTCGACCTTGAGGGCGGCGACCTCCGGGTCGCTCTTGCCGTGGTAGTCGATGAAATAATGCAGATAGGCGCGCTTGTCGGCGTTGATGCGGCGCACCGCCTCGCGCACCGCGCGGTTGAAGGCGGCGTAGGTCTCGGCGTCGACGCG
>JBEVIH010000343.1:0-14228 GCA_040510815.1 Xanthobacteraceae bacterium
TGTTCAACATTCGCGGCAACTCGGTGATCGATATCGGTCACCTCCAGCAGGACAGCGCGATCGGCGCCTATGTCGACGTCAACGACATGCTCAGCAAGCACTTCGCGGTGCTCGGCACCACCGGGGTCGGCAAGTCGAGCGGCGTCGTCCTGATCCTCCAGGAGGTGATGCGGGCGCGGCCGGACTTGAGGATTTTCGTTCTCGATCCGCACAACGAGTACGGCCGCTCGTTCGGCGACCGCGCGCTGGTGATGAATCCGCGCAATCTGAAATTGCCGTTCTGGCTGTTCAATTTCGAGGAGTTCGTCGACGTCATCTTCGGCGGTCGGCCTGGATCGGAGGAGGAGGTCGATATCCTCTCCGAGGTCATTCCGCTGGCGAAGATCGGCTATCTCCAGCACCGCGGATCGCCGCTTGCCCGGCGGCTGGACGCCAAGACGGTCGGATACACGGTCGATACCCCGGTGCCCTACCGGCTCGCCGATCTGGTCGGACTGCTCGACGAGCGCATGGGCAAGCTCGAAAACCGCTCGCTGCGGATGACCTATCACCGGCTCATCACGCGTCTCGAGACAATCGGCAACGACCCGCGCTACGCCTTCATGTTCGAAAACGCCAATGTCGGCGGCGACACCATGGCGGAGGTGCTGGCCCAGCTGTTCCGGCTGCCGCCCAACGGCAAGCCGATGACGGTCATGCAGCTGGCCGGCTTCCCGTCGGAGGTGGTCGACGCGGTCGTGTCGGTGATCTGCCGCATGGCCTTCGATTTCGGGCTGTGGAGCGACGGCGCGACCCCGATGCTGTTCATCTGCGAGGAGGCGCACCGCTACGCGGCCGCCGACCGCAGCGTCGGCTTCGGCCCGACCCGCAGGTCGATCTCTCGCATCGCCAAGGAAGGCCGCAAGTACGGTGTCTTCATCGGGCTGGTCTCGCAACGGCCGGCGGAGCTCGACGCCACCATCCTCTCGCAATGCAGTACCCTGTTCGCCATGCGCATGACCAACGACCGCGATCAGGCGCTGGTCCGCTCCGCGGTCGCCGACACCGCCACCAATCTATTGGCGTTCCTGCCCTCGCTCGGCACCCGCGAGGTGTTCGCGTTCGGCGAGGGCGTGGCGTTGCCGACGCGGCTCAAGTTCAAGCAATTGTCCGCGCAGCTCTTGCCGAAGAGCGAGGTGGTGGGCGCCGCCGCCGAAGACTTCGTCGCCGGGATCAACCCCGACTTCATCGGCTCGGTGCTCGAGCGCTGGCGCGGCGCGACGACCAACCAGAAGGCCAACCTGGAAGACGGTGCCACCGATCCCCGACCGGCGCTCGAAGCCGAGGCGGCGCCGCTGCAGCCCGCGCCGGCGCCGGATCCGAACCGCTTCAGGACGCTGCGGCGGCCGCTCTCGGAGGTCTACGGCGCGGCGCAAGAGCAGGCACCGCCGGGATCGCCGAGCCGCTGGTCCAACCGCTAAAGCCCGTCACTCCCGTCTTTCGACACCGCCGCGCGGCGAATGAACGCCGCGCGTTTCGGTCCGCTCGCGCGGCTGTGAGACCGCGCGCGCACCGGGCGCCACGCGTTTGGTCGTGCTGAAATCTTCGAGAAAGAACGGCTTGGCGAAATAAAAGCCCTGGGCGTAGCGGATGCGCGTCGCCGCCTGCAGATAGGCCAGCTCCTCGAAGGATTCGACGCCTTCCGCGATGACGGTCATGCCCAACGCGTCGCTCAGCGACTCGATTGCCTTGAGGACGCTTTGACTGCGCGGCCGTTGGTGAATGGCGGTGATGAACGAGCGATCGACCTTGATCTCGTCGGCGGTGATGTCGGCAAGCTCCGAGAGCGACGAGTAGCCGGTCCCGAAATCGTCGATCGAGACGCGCACGCCGATCTCGCGCAGCATCGGCAGAACGTGCAGTTGAAACCGGCTCCTCGCCAAAAATGCGTCCTCGGTGAGCTCGAGCATGAAGCGTTGCGGGCAGCCGGTGTCGGCAAGCGCGTCGGTGAGGACGCGCATGAATTTCAGGTCGCCGGCCTGCTTGGCGGCAACGTTGATGCTCATCGTGGTGTCGGCGCCGAACTCGCGATCGAGCTGCTCCAGCGCGTTCACCGCCTCGGCGGTCACGAATTGGGTGATCGGGTCGATCAGGCCGAGCTCGATGGCGAGCCCGACGAAGTCGCTCGGCGCCTGGATAGTTCCGCGCTCGTCGCACCAGCGAATCAGCGCCTCGAATCCGACCACCTCCTCGCTGCGGATATCGACTTTCGGCTGGAACGCGCAGCGAAATTGCCGGTCGCGGATCGCCAGCCGCAGCCGCTGCTCCAGCTCCATGCGCGCGGTGACCGCCTGCCCCATGTTGCGGTCGAACACGGCGGCGCTGCCCTTGCTGCCGCTCTTGGCCCTGGACAGCGCGCTGTCCGCGTTGCGGCGCAGCGCCGCGTAATCCTGGCCGTGATCCGGGCATACGCTCACGCCGATCGAGGCCGAGGTGAGCACTTCGAAGCCCTCGATGTAGAACGGTTCCTTCAGGGCGTCCAGGAGATGATTGACCAGCGCCTGCACCTCGTCGTCGCCCTCGATCGGCTCGACCAGCAGGACGAATTCATCGCCGCTGATCCGCGCCAGCATGTCGGATTGGCGGATACGCGCGCCGATGCGCTCCGCGACCTTGACCAGCAGCGCGTCGCCGACGGCATGGCTGTAGTAGTCGTTGATGTGCTTGAAGTTGTCGAGGTCGATGAAGGCCAGCGCGAAGCGGCCGTCTTTTCCCTTGCGCTTGAGCACGTCTTCCACGTGCTCCTGGATCAGCGCGCCCTTCGGCAATCCGGTCAATTCGTCGAAATAGGCGCGCCGCGCCAGCTCGTTTTCGGCCTGCTTGCGTTCGGTGATGTCGAGCGAAGTCGAGAGCAGCAGGATCTCGTCGAAAATGCGCACCGACGTGTGCGAGGTGAGCAGCGTTCGCTCGCCATTTGGCCCGACGGTTTCCTCGGCGGTCGCCAGCTGGCCGATCTCGATGGTGTCGGCATCCTGGCGACGTCTCCCGGTGACCGGCTCCCCGGACAGGACATCGGTGGGCGAGGTTCCGATCAGGCCGTCCGCGCGCAGGATCGGGTTCGTCGCCGCCACGCCGTTGACCAGGATGAGGCGGCCGCTCTCGCCCTGCACGGTCAGGCCGACCGGCAGCAGCTCCATGATCTTTCCGAGCAGATCGGCGTTGTGCTGCGCCTCCTGCTGACTTCGGCGCAACTGGGCGATGAGCTCGCGCAACAGCCGGCCTTCGGTTTCCATCTCGGTGGCGTCGCGCATCGCCAGAGCCACCGATGCCAGCAGGGCGAACTGTTGGCCGACGCAAACATCATCGGGATCGAAACTCGTCTGGCCTTCCCGCCGCGCCAGGATCACCAGGCCGCGGCGCTGGCGCATGCCGAACGGCAGGTAGAGCGTGGAGCGCGCGGAGGGGATCAAATCGCGCGGCAGATTCCACCATCCATCCAATTCATGGACGGAGCGGGCGGCAGGCACCGGATCCGCAGCTCTCCCGGGACGCTCGGCTGCCGTCCAGCCGACCCCGACCATGTCGTCAGGGACGGCCGCGATGCAGTGGATGACGTCTTTGTGCGTTTCCGCCAGCACCATCGCCCGCTCGAAGGCGAACACGTGCTGCAGGGACTTGAAGACGATCGGGAATGGATCGTCGGCATGCCTGGTCAGCAACAATGTTTCCAAGGCACGAAGCAGCAGCTGGGCGTGGCGCGCCTGCGCTTGTGACTGGTCGCCGTCCCGCCGCGACGAGACGTGCGATGCGCGCAGTTCTGCGTAGCTTTCCATCGTCTATGACAAGATCCAACACGACCCTCGACGCCACGGCGGAAAGCGGGAAATGAACGGGTCTTGTGCGTCCCAACGGCACGGCAAAATTAGTTCATTCGAGCGAAAGAAAGCTTAAAACGAATCCCGAGTTTTCGTGGCTTTCGCGCGGCGTGACGATCCGGTTGCGATGACCGCGCTAACCAGCCGTTAAGCCTAGCTCTGGTTTTGCAACAGGAACGCGGATGAGGGCGGGATGCCGCCGCCCGCGCCGGTGTTGCGGCCCGCGGTGAAGCTTATTCGCGCAAGAAAAATGCCAAAACGCCGGCCGGGACGTCAGGGTCGCGCGGGGGCGTATTTCCCGGTCAATTGCGGCGTCGTCACCTCTTTGGCGCCCTTTTTCTGCATGTCGAGCCTGGTCTCGCGCCCCCAGGTGCGTTTGAGGTCGTCGCGCACGTTGAAACGCAGCTTGCCCAGGCCCTCGGTCTCGAGCTCGACCACGTCGCCGTCCTGAAACGAGCTCAGGCCGCGGTGGTTGGTGCCGGTGGCCAGGATGTCGCCGGGCTCGAGCGCATGGATCGAGCTGACCCATTCGATGCAGCGCGGAATCTTGTGCGCCATGTCGTCGGTGTTGAAGTTCTGCTTGAGCGTGCCGTTGACCGAGAGCTTGACCTGCAGCTTGTGCGGGTCGCGGATTTCGTCGGCGGTGACGATGTAGGGGCCGATCGGCGCGAAGGTGTCGCGCGACTTCATCTGGTAGAACACGTTGCCGGGCGGCGGCAGGCCGCGCGCGGAGCCGTCGATGAAGTTGACGTAGCCGAACACGCAACTCATGGCGTCGGCGGCCTTGACGCTCTTCGCCCGCTTGCCGATCACCACCGCGACCTCGGCCTCGCCCTCGAAAATGGTCGCCGGCACGTCCGGCAGCACCATCGTGTCGCCGGGGCCGATCACCGCGTTCGGCGATTTGTGGAAAGCGTTGATCGGGGCCGGCTCGGTGCGCGTGCCGTCCTCCATGTAGTTGACCGCCATGCAGTCGATATTGACGGGCCGGGGCAACGGCGGGCGGATGCGCACGCCGGCGACCGGAACGCCCTTGCCGCCGGCAACAGCCTGCTCCAGCCGCGGCCGATACTCGGCGAAGCGCTCGATCAGGCCGTTGATCAGATCGTGCGGACCGGTGTGGGGAATGCTCTGCACGACCGACGAGACGTCGACCACCGTGTCGCCCTTGAGCACGCCGAGCTTGTAGTCGTCGAAATAGAGGATCTTCATGTCGGTCTCCGAAAAATGAGGTTGCGGGAGCGGAGGCGGCTCCGGCCTATTCGGCCTTGATGCCGTTGGCCTCCGCGATCTTGGTGTAGAGCTCGACCTCGGTCTCGATCCGCCGCCGGAATTCCTCGGGCGAGCAGGGCGCCGCCAGCACCCCGGTTTCCGCCAGCCACTGCTTGACGTCGGGCAGCTCGAGCGCGCGCCGCAGCTCGGCGTTGAGCCGATCGACGATCGGGCGCGGCGTTTGCGGCGCGGCGGCGATCCCGAGCCACGACATCAGCTGGATGCCGGGGACGGTCTCGCCCATCGTCGGGGTGTCCGGCATCAGCGGATAGCGCTCCGGCGACGACACCGCCAGCGGCCGCAGCTGGCCGTTGCGGATGCGCGGGATGGCCGAGGTCGCGGTGTCGATCATGGCGTCGAGCCGGCCGCCGATCACGTCGGTGAAGGCCGGGACCGAGCCGCGGTAGGGGACCGGGACCATACTGACGTCGGCGCGGTTCTCGATCCATTTTCCGAGCAGATGATAGACGCTGCCGCCGCCGATGATCGCGTAGTTGACCTTTCCGGGCTCGGCCCGCGCCCGCTCGATCAGATCCTTGAAGCTCGCTATCGGCGAGCCCGGCGCCACCGAGATGAACATCGGGTAGGCGACGACGGTGCTCACGAACGCAAAATCACGGACCGGATGATAAGGCAGCGTCTTCACCACCGCCGCCTGGGTGGTGAAGCCTCCGGTCAGCATCGCAAAGGTGTGCCCGTCGGGCGCCGACCTGGACACCATGCTGTTGCCCTGGATGCCGATGCCGTGGGTGACGCTTTCGACGATCACCGGCTGCCCCAGCCGCTCGGTCAGCTTGGCGCCGAGCGTGCGCGACACCATGTCGGGACTGCCGCCGGGCGCGGTCGGGATGATGATCTTCAGCGGCCGCGTCGGCCAAGCCGGCGTCTGCGCGGCGGACCGGGACACGCTCCCCAGTGCGGCGGCGGTCCCGCAGAGCAACGCTCTTCGCGTCAGCGACATTTATGGGTTTCCATCCCCGTCCCGACCTGCGGCCGGGCATTTTCCGGAGCAGCTGCGCGCCGCCCTTCTGCTCGGATATTGTTGCGCAGCCCGCCGCCCGCGTCCAGATCACCCTCCGGTTGATCGGCGCCGTCGCGTGTCGTCGCATATCCGGTATCTGCTCGTTGGACGCTCGCTGACGGCGCCCGCGGATTACCGCGTGTGGTGCGGCGCGGGCGGCGCGTGCCGCCGGTCGAAGTCGTCTCCGTTCCTGCGCTCATCGCCGGGAATGTTGGCATGGCCCTCGAGCGGCGGCAGGCCGAGAAACTCGCGTGTGTTGTCCTCGCTGCCGGTGACGATGGCGTCTTCCAGAATGGCCTGGGCCATGGCGATGTTCGCGCCACAGACCAGCGGCAGCACGACGGCAGCGATGCGCAGGACGTTTTTCATGGGTCATCTCCGATTGTTCGACCGCGCGCACCGAGGTTGCGGCGCGGGCGGTACGGCGCACATAGCCTCGATGAGGACTGATGCCAGAGCGAGGGTTGCGCCGGATTGCGCAATCCCGGGCGATCTTGCGGTTTTGCGCCAAGCGCGATTGCTCCCAAGCGCGACGGCGGCCGGCGCGACGCGGGGCGGGGACCAGAATATCAGGCTCGCGTTTTGATCATTGCTCGCGCCGCAGACGGCGACTTATGATCGAAGGCGACTTTGTGGCGGCCGGATTCGGGCCGCAGCGCCGGTCCGCGCATCGTCGGACCTACGCCGGAGACGTCGATCATGAACTCCAAGGACCGCATGTACGACGTGGGCGGCGTGCTGCTGCCGCGGCCGTTCAAGCCGCGCCGGCTCGGGCACTTTGCGCTGTGGCAGTCCGACCTCGACATGATGCGCCGGCTCTACGTCGACGTGCTCGGGTTCCGCCACACCGACACCGTCGTGCGCGACGGCCGGCCGGTCGCGGTGTTCACCTCGCACGGCACCGACCACCATTCGCTGGCCGCCATCCACGCCGCGACCGCCGAGGGCGTCCGCAAGACGCATTACGAGAACGGCGTGCTGGTCAACCAGATCTCGTTTCAGGTCGGCTCGCTCGAGGAGGTCGTCCACGCGCACGAATATTTCGGGGAGCGGCAGGTCTATATCAGCCGGCTCGGGCGCGATTTTCCCGGGAGCAACTGGGCGCTCTACGTGCTCGATCCGGACGGCCACCGGGTCGAGCTCTACTACGGCATGGAGCAGATCGGCTGGGACCGCCGCAGCAAGCCGGCTGCCGCCTATCTGCGGCACGTGCGCGACGGCTTCTCGCTGCCGCAGCCGTCCGAGATGACGGAGATCATGACGTCCGAGCAGAGCGGCATCGAGCTCGACAGCGGATTTCGGCCGGTCGAAGCGCTGCCCTACGACTATTGCGTCGGCGGCGTCATGCTGCAGCGGCCGTTCAAAGTCACCAAGATCGGCCCGGTCAACCTGTTCGTCGCCGATATCGGTGCGTCGGAGCGCTTCTACACCGAGCTGCTCGGCCTGACCAAGACCGAGGAGGTCGACTATCGCGGTCACCGTTGCGTCTATCTGCGCTGCGGGGCCGATCATCACTGCATCGGCCTCTACCCGCAGGCGCTGCGCGCCGAGCTCGGGCTCAACGCGTCGACCACGTTGATGAGCATCGGGATGCAAGTCGCGACCTACCGGCAATTGAAGGACGCGATCGCCTTCCTGCGCGAGAAAGGGCTGCGTTTCGTCGACACCATTCCGTTCGATCTGCACCCGGGCATCGACTACGCGGCACACGCGATCGGGCCGGACGGACATTGCATCGAGCTCTATCACAGCATGGAGCAGGTCGGATGGGACGGCCGGCCGCGTCCGGCGGCGCAGCGCCGCCGCGTCGAGCCCGACTGGCCGCAAACGCTCGGGGCTTTGCCCGATACTTATATCGATCAGGTCTTTCCGGGACCGCTCGGTTAGCATTGCGGTGGCGAGAGACTTGCAGGAGCCGTGACTACCACAGCCCCTTCAGCCGGCCGCCGTCGAGATTGAGCGACACGCCGGTGATGTAGCTCGCGCGCTCCGAGCACAGGAACACCGTGGCGTTGGCGAGCTCCTCCGGCTTGCCGAACCGATTGACCGAGTTTTTGCGCGCAGCGGCACGGCGGGCTTCATCCTCCGACTTCGCGCCCAACTCCTGCCGCAGCCCTTCGGCGTTCTTGCGCCACAGGTTGGTGTCGACCCAGCCGGGACAGATGGCGTTGACCAGCACGTTGTCCTCGCCGAACTCGGTCGACAGCGATTTGGTCAGGTTGAGCAGCGCCGCGTTGGTCATGCCGCTGCCGAACATGTACGGATCGGGTTCCTTGCCGGCGCCGCCGATGGTGTTGACGATGCGCCCCCATTTCTGCGCCTTCATCATCGGATAGACCAGCCGGATCGCGCGCATGAAGCCGAACAGCTTGGTGTCGAGCTGCTTCTTCATCTCGTCGTCGTCGATCACCGCGAAGCGGCCGGAATACATGGTGCCGGCATTGTTCACGAGAATGTCCACCCCGCCGAGCTTGTCCTTGGCGGTGTCCACCATGCGCTTGATGTCGTCCTCTTTCGTCATGTCGGCCTGCACGGCGTGAATCTCGCCGCCGGTCTTCTTCTTGAGCTCGTCACGCGCCTTCTCGAGCTTGCCGGCGTCGCGCCCGGTGATCAGCACGCGCACGCCTTCCTCCAGGAACAGCCGCGCGGTCTCGTAGCCGATGCCGCTGCTGCCGCCGGTGACGATCGCGCGCCGCCCCTTGATGCCCAGATCCATTGCTCGTTTCTCCCGTCGGCTTGACCTGCAAAACCCATCCATAGAGTATCCTTCGGGCGGCAATGCAATAAGAAATGCGAGGGGAGGATGGAGCTCGGCCTGCGCGGGAAAGTCGCCGTGGTCACCGGGGCGTCGCGCGGAATCGGCAAGGCCGTCGCGCATGCTTTGTCGCAGGAAGGATGCGCCGTCGCAATTTGCGGTCGCAATGCCGAGCGCCTGGACGCGGCGGTCAGCGAGTTCAAGCAAACCGAAGCGCGCGTGCTCGGCGTCCCGACCGACGTCACCGACGAGGCGGCGGTGCGCAGGTTCGTCGATTCCGCGCTTGAGACATTCGGCCGCATCGACATCCTGGTCAATAACGCCGGCACTCATCTGCGCGGCACGGTCGAGAGCACGACACTGGCGATCCTGGAGCGGCAGCTGCGCGACAAGGTGTTCGGCTTCTTCGCGATGATCCGCGCCGTGCTGCCGGTGATGAAACGCCAGCGCGACGGGCGGATCGTCAACATCATCGGGCAGGCGGGGCGCCATCCGCATCCGGACCGGTTTCCGTCCGGCGTCACCAATGCGGCGCTGCTGGCGATGACCAAGTCGGTCGCCGACGCGGTGGCGCGCGACAATATCCGCGTCAACGCGGTCTGCCCGCAATACATCGAGTCCGAGCTGCTGGCGTCGCTGATCGCCAACGAGATGCGCGAGCGCGGGGTCGACCGCGCGACCGCGGCGGCGGGCTTCACCCGTGCCAATCCGCTCGGCCGCACCGGGCGGCCGGAGGAGGTCGCCGACCTGGTCGCCTTCCTGGCCTCCGACTGCTCGAGCTTCACCACCGGCAGCGCGGTCAGCATCGACGGCGGCTATCACCGCTACGTGTTCGGGTGAGGGCGGCGATGGATCTCGGCCTTTCCGGCAAGACCGCGCTGATCACCGGCGGCACCAGCGGGATCGGGCTCGCGATCGCGCGCCGGCTCGGCGACGAAGGCTGCCGGATCGCGATCTGCGGCCGCCAGCGTGCGCGGCTCGACGCGGCGGTGGCGCAGGTGAGCGCTGCCGACGCCAAAGGTTTCGTGGCCGATCTCTGCAAGCCCGCCGACGTCGCAGCCCTGGTCGAGGACGTCGTCAACGGCTTCGGCGGCATCGACATCGTGGTGAGCAATGCCGGCACCCATCTTGCCGGCCGGTTCGACGAGGCCGCGACCGACGACCTCGTCCGCCATTTCCACACCAAGGTGATCGGACCCTGGGAGCTCGCCCGCTGCGTCGTCCCGCATATGCGCCGGCAGGGCGGCGGTCGCTTCATCGTCATCATTGGCCAGACCGGCAAGGTGCCGCAGGCCAACGCCATCGCCTCGACCATCGTCAATGCAGCGCAGCACGCCTTCGTGAAATCGCTGTCGGACGAATTGGCGCCGAGCAACATCCTGGTCAACGCCGTGTGCCCGAGCCGCATCAAGTCGCCGCTGACCGACGCGCTGACGCTCCACAACGAGGTCTATCTCGGGCGCAGCCTCGAGCAGCAGGAGACCAAGTGGGGCGCCGAGGTCCCGCTCGGCCGCTGGGGCACGCCCGACGACATCGCCAATGCGGTCGCCTTCCTGGCGTCGCGGCGGGCCGAATTCATCTGCGGCGCCAATATCGACGTCGATGGCGGCCACCAGCGATCCATCTTCTAGATCGGACGGGGCATGATCGACATCCGCCACGTCTCGAAGAGCTTCCACAAGCGCGACGCCGTGGTCGACGCCGTGCGCGACATGACCTTGACCGTCGAGCGGCAGGAGATCGTCGCCGTGATCGGACCGAGTGGTTGCGGCAAGTCCACCCTGCTCAACATGATCGCCGGCCTCTACGCGCCGACCCGCGGCCACATCGTCTACAAGGGGGCGGCCGTGAAAGACGTCAACACCGACGTCGGCTACATGACCCAGAAGGACCACCTGCTGCCATGGCGCAACGTACGCGACAACGTCGCGTTCCCGCTCGAGCTCGCCGGCGTGGCCAAGGCCGAGCGGGCGCGCCGCGCCGACCAGGTGATCGCGCATGTCGGGCTCGAGGGCTTCGAGGACCGCTTTCCGAGCGAGCTGTCGGGCGGGATGCGCAAGCGCGCCTGCCTCGCGCGCATGCTGCTCTACGGCGCCGAGACCGCACTGCTCGACGAGCCATTCGCCGCGCTCGACGCCCAGCTCAAGCTCGCCATGCACGACCTGGTGCTGCGGCTCGCCGACGAGAACAAGCAGACCGTGGTGCTGGTCACCCATGACCTGATGGAGGCCGTCACCCTGGCGGACCGCGTGCTGGTGTGCACGCGCCGCCCCGCCACCGTGGCGCTCGAGCAGCGCATCGACCTCAAGCGTCCGCGCGACGTTTTGAACGTGCGCTTCAGCAACGAGTTCAAGGAGTTCTACGACACGCTGTGGGAACGGCTGCGGCTCGAATACCACGAGGACCGGGTATGACGGTGCCCGACGGCAAGCTCGATCAGGCGACGGTGCTCGACCAAGCGCCGCCCGCGCGCGCGGCGCTGCCGGAGATCAGCGGCTGGCCGATGCTGCTGTGCCAGGTCGCGCTCGGCATTTTGGTATTGCTGGTCTGGCAGGGCGCGTCGGGCCGGCTCGTCGACAATTTCTTCATCTCCAATCCGATCGACGTCGCCGTGCGGCTTTACGGCTGGACCATGGACGGCTCGATCTTCCGGCACATCGGGGCGACCGTCTACGCCACCGCCATGGGCTTCTTCATCGGCGCGGTCGGCGGCGCCATCCTCGGCGTCTGGCTCGGCGTCTCGCCGTTCGCGAGTCGGCTGCTCAGCCCCTATCTCAACGCGCTCAACGCGCTGCCGAAGGTCGCGCTGGCGCCGCTGTTCGTGCTGTGGTTCGGGCTCGGGCTCGAGTCGAAGATCGCGCTCGCCGCGGTGCTGGTGCTGTTCCTGGTGTTCCTCAACACCTTCGCGGGCGTGCGCGAGGTCGATCAGGACCTGATCGACGGCGCGCGGCTGATGCGCGCCACGCGCGCCCAGGTCATCGCCAAGGTGATCATTCCGTCGGCGATGTCGTGGGTCTTTGCCGGGCTCAAGATCTCGGTGCCCTATGCGCTGATCGGCGCCGTGCTCGGCGAGATGATCGCCGCCAACCGCGGGCTCGGATACCTGGTGCAGTTCTCCGGCGCGCAGTTCGACTCCGCCGGCGTGTTCGCGGTGCTGCTAGTGATCGCGCTGCTCGCGGTCGGCCTTAATTTCCTGGTCGAGATCGTGCAACATCGCATGGAGCGATGGCGGATCGTCGGCCGCTGAGACAAGGAATATCGGAGGAAGCCCCATGAGGATCATGCGCATTCCCGCCCTCGCTGCCGCCGCCCTGGCGCTCGCCTCGGCGGCCGCAGCCGAGCCGGTGAAGATCACCAATATCGGCCACGGCTATTATTCGGGCGCGCTCTATGTCGCCAAGCAGGAAAGGCTGTTCGAGAAGCACGGGCTCGAGCCGGATATCTCCTTCGTGCAGGGCGGCGCGCTCGCGTTGCAGGCGGCGCTGACCAAGCAGGCGGACGTGAGCATCCTCAGCTACGAGCACATCCTCACCGCCGGCGTGCAGGGCAAGCGCATCGTCGCCTTCTACAACATCTGCAATCGGCCGGTGAACAACGTGATCGCCAGCGAGAAGCTGCTGGCGGGCGCCGAGAAGCTCGGCGTCGAGGACAAGATCAAGCGCCTCAAGGGCCAGCGCGTGGCGATGCCGTCGCCGAGCGGCTCGGGTGAGAAGATGCTCGGCGTGCTGGCGAAGAAATACGGCCTCACCCTGCCGGGCGACATCAGCAGCGTCTATCTCGGCGCCGAGGCGCCTGCCTATGTGGCGGCCTTCCAGCGCGAGCTGATCGACGCGGCGCTGCCGTTCGAGCCCGCCGGCGTGCTGGTGCAGCAGGCCGGCAAGGGCAAGATCTATCTCAACATGATGAACGGCGACATTCCGGAGTTCCGCGACATCCTGTTCATCGTGCTGGCGACCCACCCCGACATCATCAAGGAGAAGCCCGAGGTGCTGCGCAAGGTCGCGCTCGTCTTCACCGAGGCGATGGCGATCCTCAAGACCGATCCCAAGCGCGGCAAGGCGCTGATGGCGAAGGAATACTCGACCATGGCGCCGGAGACCAACGAGCAGGCCTATGAGACGGTGAGTCAGATCTGGACCGCCGACGGCCGCATCACCGAGGCGCAGGCGCGGGCGACCTTCGCCTATCTGCAGCCGACCGGCACGGTTCCGATCGATTTCCCGGCGACCTTCACCAACGATCTCCTGCCCAAGCGATGATCGTGTTCACCGTCGGCCAGGCCACCATCGCGCGGGTCGAGGAGACCTACGGCCCGACCTATGCGCCGCGCGACCTGTTCCCGGACTGGAGCGAGGAGATCTTCGCCGAGCACCGGCAGTGGCTGGCGCCGAACCACTACGACCCCGCCAGCGGCTTGGTGAAGCTCAGCGTGCACAGCTGGCTGCTGCAGATCGGCCGGCAGAAGATCCTGATCGACGCCTGCTGCGGCAACAACAAGGTCAAGCCGGCGCGGCCGTTCTGGCACATGCTCAACGTGCCCTATCTCGAGCGGCTCGCCGCCGCCGGCGCGCGGCCCGACGAGATCGATTTCGTGATGTGCACGCACCTCCACCACGACCACGTCGGCTGGAACACGCAGCTCAAGGACGGCCGCTGGGTGCCGACGTTTCCGAACGCCCGCTACGTGATCTCCAAGCCCGACTTCGAATATTTCCAGAAGCTCGACGCCGACCCGAAGCTCGGCCCGGCCGAGCTCGGGACCTTCCGGGAAGGCGTGCTGCCGGTGGTCGAGGCCGGCCGCGCCGATCTGGTCACCGGGCCGCACCGGCTCAACGATCACCTGGAGATCGTGCCGGCGCCGGGCCATTCCGCCGGCCACGTCGTGTTCAAGCTCGACAGCGGCGGCGAGCGCGCGGCCTTCATCGGCGACGTGTTCCACCACCTGCTGCAGGTGTTCTACCCGCACTGGAATTTTCCGAAGAACTCGGACGCCGAGCAGGCGCGGGTGAGCCGCCGCCGGGTGCTGGAGGACTGCGCCGCGAGCGGCGCGCTGGTGCTGCCGGCGCATGTCGGCGCGCCGTTCGCCGGCCGCATCGAGGCAACCGCCAAAGGATTTGCGCCGCGGTTTTGACGGGCGCTGCGTCAGAGGCGCGAGAGAATTTCATTCCTGAGCGGAGCAAGCACCAGACTACAAATCTGGGGGTCAGGAGTTCGAATCTCTTCGGGCGCGCTACTTTCGGCACCAAGCGCCGCCGATTCGGCGCTTCGAGCCCGACTTCAAACGCGGCATCGACTTCTAAGCCGCGCCTCGTAAATTCGGATGCCT
>JBEVIH010000344.1:0-12299 GCA_040510815.1 Xanthobacteraceae bacterium
CATGCACCCTAACCCGCTCATCGCACCGGGAGAACAACGTGAAGCTGATCGACCTGAGCCGCGACATCTATCACCGGATGCCGCGGTTGTTGAACCACCCCTCGATCGTCATCACCGCGTTTGCCACCCACGATGAGGTGCGCGAGGCCGACGGCTACAAGTTCTCCGCCGCCACCCTGTCGCTCGCCATGGGCGACCATGCCGGCACCCACGTCGACGCGCCCTGCCATTTCGACGCCCGCGCGGGCGCCCGCAGCATCGACCAGGTGCCGCTCGAGGACTTCTTCCTCGACGCGGTCTGCCTCGACCTGTCGCACAAGCCGCTCAAGTCCGACATCTCGATCGACGACCTCGAGCGCGCCGAGGCGAAGGCCGGCGTGCGCATCGGCCAGCGCGACATGGTGCTGCTGCAGATGGATTTCTTTCGCCGCTGCTACGGCACCGAGGGCTACCTGACCGACTTCCCCGGGCTGACGAAAGAGTCGGCGACCTGGCTTGGCCGCAAGGGCATCGCGATGTTCGGCGTCGAGGCGGTCAGCCCTGGCCGGCCCGGGCGCAACAATTTCGAGGTGCACCACGTCTGCCGCGACCTCGGCTTTACGCACGTCGAGGGGCTCGTGAACCTGGACCAGGTGGTCGGCAAGGGCCGCTTCAAGTTCATCGGCTTCCCGCTCAAAATTCGCGGCGGCACCGGCAGCCCGATCCGCGCGGTGGCGATGCTGGAGGAATAGCGAGGCCTCGTGTCCCGGGCGAGTGCAGCGAGCGAAGCGAGCGGAACGAGACCCGGGACCCAGGAGAGAATCGACGCGCGAAGCGCGTCGCAATATTGCGCTTCGCGTCTCGTCCCTGGGTCCCGGCTCTCGCGCGCAAGCGCGCGCTCGGCCGGGACACGAGAGCGAGTTCATACCCGCCGCGCTCCTCGATCGCGCGCGCGACCCTGCGCCACGCCATCTCGGGTGCAGCCGCTGATGCCAGCCGCCCCGTCACTTTCCGAACAGCGCGTCGGCGGCCGAGATCACGTCTTCCTGCGGGTTCGCCGCGCAATATCCGGACAATCTCAGTGTGTCGGCAGCGAGCTTGTCGAGATCGATGACGGGGGGTGCGTTTTCCTCGAGATAGTACCCGTGCAGCCAGCCGAGCACGATGTTGACCTGCTCGCGGTTCATCTCGAACAGCTTTCGGCACGTGAGCGTGGCAAGGTCGAGCCTGCCGCCCTGCGCAAACGCGGCAACGGCTGCGAATGATGCTGCCAAGGCGACGAGCGGAAGAAATTTTTTCATGCCCAGCGTCTTTTCGCGGCCGTCGGCAACACGCCGCGGCTTTCGCCCACGAATCCCGGGCGACCCGATATACCCGCGTGGCGGCTCGCTCCGCCCCACGCCGGATCATGTCACTACATCGGAGGCCGTCGTATCGGGGAAAACCCTGAAATTCGCATAGGGAATTGATTAACAGCCGCGGTGTGTTGTTTTCGGCGACCGCGATGCCGCGCGCTGAGCCTGTAGCCCGGGTTGAGCCTGCAGCCCGGATTGAGCCACCGGGTCGGCGCAAAGCGGCGCCCGATGACAAGCTCCGCGAAATCCGGGAGTCCTTCCGCGCGCGAGACCGCCCCGCCTGTCGCCATGGCGCGTCCTTAAGCGCGTGAACGCGCTTGTTGCCCCATGCGGGCTACCCGCCGCGCTCCTCGATCGCGCGCGCGATCTCGACCGTGCGCCGCGCCATCTCGGCGTGCAACCGCTCGACCATGCGGCCGTCGATCTGCACCACGCCCTTGTCCCGGTTCTCCGGCAGGTCGAACGCCGCGATCATCTTGCGCGCCTGCGCCACCTCCTCGACGCTCGGCGAGAACGTGGCGTTGCACGGCTCGATCTGGTTCGGATGGATGAGGGTCTTGCCGTCGAAGCCCATGTCGCGCGCCTCGGCGCACTCCTGCGCAAAGCCCTCGGCGTTGCCGAGGTCGTTGTAGACGCCGTCGAGGATGTCGATGCCGTAGATGTGGGCGGCCGCCACGCAGTTCGTCAGCCAGCCGGTCATCGGCGCGCGGCCGGGTACGATGCGCACGCGCGTCTCCTTGGCGATGTCGTTGGTGCCCATCACCAGGGCCTCGAGCCGCGATTCGGAATCCTTCGCCTTGGCGGCGAGCGCGAGGATGCGGAACAGCGCGACCGGCGTCTCGATCATCGCCCACAGCCGGGTGCGATGGTCGGTGCGCATGTCGAGCAGGCGCTGGCCGATCATCTCGATCTGCTCCGGGGTGGAGATCTTCGGCACCAGCACCGCGTCGGGCGCGGCGTGGGCGGCGGCGGTGAGGTCGTCGGCGTGCCACGGCGTGTCGATGCCGTTGATGCGCACCACCACCTCGCGCAGGCCGAAGCCGCGCGCCGTCACCGCCGCCATGACCTGATCGCGCGCCGCGCCCTTGGCGTCGGGCGCGACCGAATCCTCCAGATCGAGGATCACCGCGTCGGCCGCAAGCGTGCGCGCCTTCTCGATGGCGCGGGCGTTCGATCCCGGCATGTAGAGCACGCTGCGGCGCGGACGGATGGTCATGCTGACGCCCCTCGATACCGTCGGCGACTGTAGCGGCGTTGCACGGCGCGTGCCAGATTGAAAGCGTCTCACGCGGACGACAGCGACATGGACGGAACTTGGCTGGCAGGCGTGGACGGCTGCCGGGCCGGTTGGATCGTCGCGTTCGTGCGGCCGTCGGGCGAAGCGGTCCCACCGCGTGTCTTCGCGCAATTCAAGGACGTACTGGCCGCGCCGGAAACGCCCGCCGTCATCGCGGTCGACATCCCGATCGGGCTGCCCGAACGCGCGCGCCACGGCGGACGCGCGGCCGAGAACGCGGTGCGGCCGCTGCTCGGCGCGCGCCAGTCGTCGGTGTTCTCGGTGCCGTCGCGGGCGGCGTTCGACGCGCCGGATTATCGCGAGGCCTGCCGAATCGCGCTCGCGACCTCCGAGCCGCCCCGCATGGTGTCGAAACAGCTGTTCATGATCGCGCCGAAGATTCGCGAGGTGGATGCCTGCCTGCGGGAGGATGGCGCATCGGCCGCGCGCGTCTTCGAGGTGCATCCGGAAGTCGCGTTCTGGCGGCTCAATGGCGGCCGCGCGCTCGCCGAGCCGAAGAAGGTGAAAGGCCGCTGCTACGAGCCCGGCCTCGCGCTGCGCCGGCGCCTGCTCACGGATGCCGGGCTTGCGGCAATGGCGGTCGAGGCCGCGCCACCCAGGGGCGCCGGACCGGACGATGTGATCGACGCGCTCGCCTGCGCGGCGGTGGCGCGGCGCATTCACGCCGGCCTTGCGACGCCGTTCCCGGATCCGCCCGAACGCGACGCCTTCGGGCTGCCGATGGCGATCTGGACATGAGGCATCGTGTCCCGGGCGAGTGCAGCGAGCGAAGCGAGCGGAACGAGTGGACCCCCAGCGCAAGAGTCGCGAAGCGCAATATTGCGACGCGCTTCGCGCGTCGATTCTCGCGCTGGGTCCCGGGTCTCCATCCGCTCGGCCCGAAGAGGGCCTCGCTCCTGTCGCCCGGGACACGAGCCCACCTAAGCCCGCCTTCTTCGCCGAATGAGCTGCGTGACGGCGTAGCGAGCTATGCTCGGCCCATCACCACGTCCACCAGATGAACGCGATCGCGATGAGCAGGATCATCGCGCCGGTGAGCGAGAGATAAATCTTCGCCCGGCGCTCGCGCCGCGCCGTCTCTCGGGCAAAATGGCGAGGGTCTTCTCGCACCATGATCGCTGCCTGGAGTCGCCGGTCCATTCATAGCACGGATCAGTGACGCTCGCCCTCGCCCGCCGAGTGGCTTGCGCGCCGCACATGGTTTCTATGCGATGCTAGAGCATGATCCCGAAAAGTGGAGCCCGGTTTTCGGAAAAGATCATGCTCCACCTCTAGAAGGGCCGATTGCCGCTGTAGCCGGGGTAGGCCGCTGCATAATCCCGTAAGGGATTACCACGCTCCCAACGCCGAGTAGGGGCCTGGGCCTGCGGACGCCTTGGCTCTTTCACATGAATAATGCGTTCAGGCTTGCTTTCGACGACAGTTATTTCTGGTTCCTCGGGCGGGCTTTCGATTTCAGCCAGCGGCGGAGCCTGCCCATGCTGCGCGAGCAGTCGTACCGGCATGTCGTCGCGAATGACCGTCGCGGGCGGCGGCGTGAAGACAGCCAAAGCCGGGGTTGGGAATGTATTTTGGCTGTAGGTGCGAATAGAACCAAAGCGCGGACAGCCCAAGCACGATCAAGTACGCCGCGGCGGGAATACCGACCGCTGCACTGCTTGCGTCGATGCGATGACGGGTCATGGGGTACGCATGTACTTCCCCCCGGATGACGTCTCGTCGCGTGCACGGTAGCAGCCGGCGAATTCGCCACAATCGGCAATTACCCTGAATCTGGCTGGGAGAAGTACGGTTGCCGCGTTCGGCGGGCACGTCGAAGGTAATCGGAGGAGCGGCAACGCTGCGTTTGCTCTCGGCTTGATGATCCCGTGCGATTCGCACGGCAAATACTTACCCGCACACCACCACGAGCTCGGAGAGGAACAGCATGTATCGTGTCATCGCCGCTTTGCTTTTTCTTGTCGCATCGGCCGCGGCGGCTTCGGCCCAAGGTTTGTCACCCTCGGTTTGGCAGAGTCAGCGAGGGACGCTGCTGAAAGTCTTGAGCGTCGACGCTGCCGGAAATTTCAGCGGCGTCTTCGTCAGCAGCCCGGGTGGCCCGTGTCCGGCAGTTCCGTATGATCTGGCGGGACGCGTTCGCGGCCCGCGCGTCGCATTCCAGACCTCGCGGACGTGGACCTCGGACTGCAGGGTGAATGCGGTCTGGTCCGGGCGCTTCGTGGGCCCCACGACCGTCGCCACCAGATTTACCGCGACCATCGTCGGGCCGAGTGGTCGCGTGACGAGGACGCGCGGCAGCGAGGTTTTCCAGCGGATCTGAGCGACCGGCGTCTCGTGTCCCGGGCGAGTGCAGCGAGCGAAGCGAGCGGAACGAGACCCGGGACCCAGCGCAAGAGTCGCGAAGCGCAATATTGCGACGCGCTGCGCGCGTCGATTCTCATGCTGGGTCCCGGGCCTCCATCCGCTCGGCCCGAAGAGGGCCTCGCTCCTGTCGCCCGGGACGCGAGCGTGCCTACGCCGCCTTCTTCTTCGCTGAGATGAGCTGGCGGTTGATCAGGCACTCGGCGATCTGGATCGCGTTGAGCGCGGCGCCCTTGCGCAGATTGTCGGAGACGCACCACAGCACGAGGCCGTTCTCCACCGTCGCGTCCTCGCGGATGCGGCTGATGTAAGTGGCGTCCTCGCCGGCCGCCTCGTACGGCGTCGCGTAGCCGCCGGCCTCGCGCTTGTCGATGACGATGCAGCCGGGCGCGTTGCGCAGGAGCTCGCGCGCCTCCTCGGCGGTGATCGGCTCCTCGAACTCGATATTGACCGCCTCCGAATGGCCGATGAACACCGGCACCCGCACGCAGGTGGCGACGAGCTTGATCTTGGGGTCGAGGATCTTCTTGGTCTCGACCACCATCTTCCATTCTTCCTTGGTGAAGCCGTCGTCCAGGAACACGTCGATGTGCGGGATGACGTTGAAGGCGATGCGCTTGGGAAACTTCTTGCTCTCGGGCTCGTCCATGGTGAAGACAGCCTTGGTCTGCGCGAACAGCTCGTCCGACGCCTCCTTGCCGGCGCCCGACACCGACTGGTAGGTGGCGACCACCACGCGCTTGATCTTGGCCTTGTCGTGCAGCGGCTTGAGCGCGACCACGAGTTGCGCGGTCGAGCAGTTCGGGTTGGCGATGATGCCCTTCTTGCGGAAGCCCGCGACCGCGTCGGCGTTGACCTCGGGCACCACCAGCGGGACGTCGGAGTCATAGCGCCAGCACGAGGAATTATCGATCACCACGGCGCCGGCGGCGGCGATCTTCGGCGACCATTCCTTTGAGACCGCCGAGCCCGCCGACATCAGGCAGATGTCGACGTCGGAGAAGTCGTAATGCTCGAGCGCCTTGCACTTGAGCGTGCGGTCGCCATAGGAGACCTCCGAGCCCAGGCTGCGGCGCGACGCGAGCGCGATCACCTCGTCGGCGGGAAACGCCCGCTCGGCCAGGATCTCCAGCATCTCGCGGCCCACATTGCCGGTGGCGCCGACCACGGCGACCTTGTAACCCATTGTGCACTCTCCAAAAATCCTTCAGCCGCGGGGCGCCGACGGCCAGTCGGCCCGCTTCTAGGCGAAAGCCACTATTAGTTCAACGTCCACGGCAGCCCTGCTTGGTGCCCTGGCGCGGCGGCTTGGTTCAAGCGTTCCGCCGTGCCCGGTCGCGCCGTCGCAACCAATTTTTAACCCTGCGGCGAAACTTCCCCTCAACCCTAACGGAGCGTGAACGGCGGCGGCAACGATCGTGGGCGAGAAACGTGGCGGGCACGAGGCCGATTCGAGGGGTCCACGATGTATCCGACGCTGCTCGACTACTGCCAAGAGATGGGCGCCACGCTCGCGCGCCTGCTCGCCTATGTCGGCGCCGTCGTGGCGCTGGGCCTGATCGCCGCCAAGATGTGCGCGCCGCCGCGGGTCGAGGCCGCGGTTGCGGTGACGATCGAGCGCGCCGACTGGCTCGCCGCCACCGGCGCCCCCGAGCTGCGCGGAAGGCAAGAAACGAAGTAGCTCTCGTGTCCCGGGCGAGTGCAGCGTGTGTGAAGCACGAGCGGAACGAGACCTGGGACCCAGCGCAAGACTCGCGAAGCACAATTTCGTGACGCGCTACGCGCGTCGCTTCTTGCGCTGGGTCCCGGATCTTCGCTCCGGCTCGCTACGCTCGCCGTCGCTCGTCCGGGACACGGCCCTCACTTCTTCTGAAACGGGTTCTGCCAGCCGCGCGGCGCGGTGCGCGGCGGATAGGTCGCCTCCAGGTAATCGAGCACGACCTTGCGCTGGTCGCCGTCGAGCTTGGGCATGTTGTGCCGCTGCGTCATCCAGTCGAGCGTGTCGTCCCATTGCCGGCGCGACTGCCCCTGCTGGGCGACGATCCTGAAGCCGTGGCAGGGCGTGCAGGCATAGAAGGTGTCGTCGCGGCCGGGCCCGGCCGGATAGTCCTCCGGCTTCTCATCGCCCGGCGTGAAGGTTTGCGCCTGCGCCACGGCGGGCGCCGGCGCGAGCAGCAGCGCGGCGATGGCCGGCGCGATGATCAGGCGTAAGCGCATGATCACGCCACGCGGATCGCCACGCGGTGCAGCGTGTTGCCGCCGTAGCCCTGCGGGTTCCAGTTGCCGGCCACGTGCGGCTGCATGACGCCGCGGGAATCGGTCGCCCGCGTCCAGATCTCGTAATAGCCCTCGCCCGGCAGCTTCACGGTGGCGGTCCAGCGCTGCCAGTCGTACGGATTTTTTGGCGCGGAAAGCTGGGCCGGCCGCCAGCTCGCGCCGTAGTCGATCGAGACGTCGACGCGCCGCACCGTCAGGTCGCCGGCCCAGGCGGCGCCGCGCAGCTTCACCTCGCGCACGTCCTTGCCGTAGCTGGTGCCGTTCATCGGGCTGGTGATGATCGAGCGCACCGGCATCGATTCGAGGTCGCGGAAATTGTTGGGGTCGGCCGGGTCGCCGGGGACCATCGGCTTGACCGCGACCCGGTACGAGGTGCCGCCCATGCCCGGGCCGTCGTGCACCTTGTCGCGCACCCAGATGCGGGTGACCCATTTCGAAGACACCGAGCCCGGCCAGCCCGGGATGATCAGCCGCAGCGGGCCGCCGTGGATGTTGGGCAGCGGCTCGCCGTTCATCCCGAACACCACGAGGTTGTTGGGGTCGAGCGCCTTCTTGATCGGAACGCCGCGCGAGAGCGCGTCCTTGCTGCCGTCGGCGAGGCTGCGGTCGGCGCCGTAGTGGCCGGTGAACACCGCCGACGGCTTGACGCCGGCGGCCTTGAGCAGGTCGGCGAGCCGCACGCCGGTCCACTCGGCGCAGCCGACGCCGCCGTTGCCCCATTGGTTGCCGCGCGCTTGCGGGCTGAAGAACGAGCGGCCGTTGCCGCCGCATTCGAGCACCAGGCGCCGCGTAACCGGTCGGAATTTGGCTTTGAGCTCGCCGAGCGTGAGCTCGAGCTTGTTGTTGACCTCGCCGTCGACGGTGAGCTTCCAGGCGTCGGGGTCCTTGGCGGGGTCGGGGAGCTGGCCGTTGTTGCGCACGAAGAACTTGTCGGTCGGGGTGGTGTCGTCGTCGAGCAGGTGCTCGGGCGTCTCCGCCACCAGCGGGCGCTCGCCAAGCACCACGAGCTTGTCGCTCTTGCCCGGGAACGTGAGGTATTGCGGCCCCTTGGGGGCCGCCGCCTGCCCCTGCGCCAAGGCGGGAGGAATTGGCATGAACGGGCCACCGCCGACCGCCGCGATGGCGGCGAGGGCGCTGCCGCGCAGGAAGCCGCGCCGGTCGGGGGCGCTCATGCGGCCGAGCACGAGGGCGTCGGCGCGTTCGGGGTCGTCGCGGTAGAGTTCGTCGAGGGTGCGCTCGGTCTTGCCCGGCATGGCGTCCTCCTGATCCTTCTGGGGGTCGTTTTTTCTATTTGTGACGGGTCTTGGAGGAAGATTCATATCAGGAAAGGCCGATAAGCCAAATCGATGCCGCAGGTGATGCGGCAAAGACACACAGCCGGGAAATCCGCATGCAGCCGGCGTATGGGGACACCAGTTGGCCGGGTCTGCGCTGTTGAGGGTTATGAAACGCGGATAGTGTAGGGATCGACCAACCATCATGAGGAACGCCATGGGCTTGAAAGCTTATGCGGCCGCTCTCGCTGCGGCCGCGATCGCGGTGACGGCATTCGCCGCCCCGCCCGCCGACGCCCAGACCCAGAGCAAGGCCAAGCGCTACTACGTGGACCAGCAGGGCCGGGTCGTGGCCGTGAACCGCCCACGCGCGCGCATCACGGTGGCGCCGCGCTCGTTCCTCGACGCCGGCACCGAGGTGCTGCCGGGCGAGCGCAAGTTCACCGACTACGCCTATCCGCCGAACTATTTCCCGATGGGCCCCGTCACCAATACCGGCGGCAAGGTCGGCTGGGACCCCTCGCCGCTGCCGGGCCCGTTCGACCTGCGCAGCCCGCGCAATCCCTACGGCTGGTAGGCTCGTCGCGCGCCGCTGCGACGCGCGTCAGAGCATGTTCAGTTTCAACGGAAACTGAACATGCTCTAACGTCTTTCGTTTATCGCATTTTCGGACGGAAAACCGGTTTCCACTTTTCCTGAAAATGCTCTCTAGCACCCAAGCTTGGGCACGAAACCCTGCTCCAGCGTGCTTTCGGTGAACACGCGGCGCACGCGCGCCCAATAGAGCGCGCCCTGGCACATCGCGCACGGGGTGGCGGTCGAATAGACGTCGCAGTCCGACAAGTCACGGGTGCCGAGCCGGCGCGCAGCGTCGCGCACCGCCAGCAATTCGGAGTGCGCGGTCGGATCGGTGTGCAGCACGACGTAATTCCTGCCCTCGCCGACGATCACGCCGTTGCGCACCACCACCGCCCCATAGGCCTGGTCGCCCTCGCGCACGGCCTGGTCGCGCAGCGCGCGCGCCCGCGCCAGGAACGCGGCCTTGCTCGGCTCCGGCGGCTGGGCGAGCGGCGGCAAGGCCGGCTCTGCGGCGGCCGGCGCGGCGCGCACAATCTCCGCAAGCGGAACGAGGGCGAAGGCGGACAGCAGGCGACGCCGGTCTCGATCTTGTGCGGGCATGATCGTTGAACCTCCGATGGGCTCGATGCTTTGGGCAACGGCCTTGCGTTCACTCCGCCTTGATGTTGGCGGCGCGGGCGGTCTCGGTCCAGTTGCGAAGATCGGTCGCGATGGTACGCGCGAACTCGGCGGCCGTGCCGCCGGCGGGCGCGATGCCCTGCTGGGCGAACTTGGCGATCAGGTCGGGATCGCGCAGCGCGCGGTTCACCTCGGCATTGATGCGCTCGACGATCGCCGGCGGCGTGCCCGCCGTGGTCAGCAATCCGATCCACTGGATCGCCTCGAAGCCCGGATAGCCCTGCTCGGCCACCGTCGGCAGATCGGGCAGTTGCGGCTCGCGCGTGAGGCTGCCGGTCGCGATCGCCCGCAGCGCGCCGGCCTGCAGCTGCGGCAGCGACAGCAAGGTCGAGATCGCGGTGAGCTGGGTCTCGCCCGCCACCATCGCGGTCATGGCGGGCGCGCCGCCGCGATAGGGGATGTGCTGCAGCTTGATGCCGGCCTTGCGGCTGAACAGCTCGATGACGAGGCTGGTCTGGGTGGCGGCGCCGGGCGAGGCGTAGTTGAACTTGCCCGGCTCGGCCTTGGCCAAGGCGACGAACTCGGCGAGCGAGGTCGCCGGCACCTTCGGGTTGACCAGAAACAGCAGCGAGTTCTTCGCCACCAGCACGATCGGCGCCAGGTCGCGCTCGGCGTCATAGGGCATCTGCGCGCGGGTGGCCGGGATGATCGCGAAGCTCGACGCCACCATCAGCAGCGAATAGCCGTCCGGCGGCGCCTTGGCGACCGCGTCGGTGCCGACCATGCCGCCGGCCGCCGGCCGGTTGTCGATCACGACCGGCTGCCCGAGCGCGCGCTCGAGATACGGCCCTACCAGCCGCGCCACCACGTCGTTGAGCCCGCCGGCCGCGAACGGCACGATCAGGCGGATCGGACGGTTCGGATAGTCCTGCGCCGGAGCGGGAACCGGAGCGAGCGCGATCAACAGCGCCGCCAGGACGCCAAGCCGGCGACAACGCGAAGCAACCATTGCAGCTCTCCTCGCTCCGCCGTTGCGGAGCACGACCAACGGAAGATTCATTCCACCTTGATGTTCGCCGCCCGCGCGGTCTCGGTCCACTGCCGAATCTCGGTCGCGATCAGCGCCTGGAACTCCTCGGGCGTGCTGCCGGTCGGCCTCACGCCCTGCTCGGCGAATTTGTCGACCACCTCGGGCAGCCGGACGATGCGGTTGAGCTCGGCGTTGAGCCGCTCGACGATCGGCCGCGGGGTCCCGGCGGTGGTGAACACGCCCACCCACTGGATCGCCCGCACCTCCGGATAGCCGGACTCGGCCGTGGTCGGCACCTGCGGCAATTGCGGATGCCGCGTTGCGCCGCCGGTGGCGATCGGCCGGATGGTGCCGGCCCGGATGTGCGGAAAGATCACGTTCGGCGCCAGCAAGGTGAACTCGGCCTCGCCGGAGAGCACCGCCAGCGTCGCCGGCGCGCCGCCGCGATAGGGCACGTGCTGGGCAGTGATGCCGGCGCGGCGGCCCAGCAGCTCGATCAGCAGATGGGTCTGGCTGCCGGCGCCCGGCGACGAGTAGTTCAGCTTTCCCGGATTCCGCTTCGCCAGCTCGACCAGCTCGGCGAGATTGGTCGCCGGCACTTTCGGGTTGACGAAGAACACCATCGCGTTGGTGTTGATGAGCGACACCGGCGCGAAATCGCGCTCGGTGCTGTAGGGCAGCTTGGCATTGAGCGCCGGCGTGACCGTGTGCGACGACGCCACCAGGAGGAGCGTGTGGCCGTCAGGCGCCGCCTTCGCCACCGCGTCGCTGCCGACGATGCCGCCCGCCGCCGGCCGGTTGTCGACGATCACGGTCTGGCCGAGTGCCTTCTCCAGGTGCGGCGCGATCAGCCGCGCCGCCACGTCGTTCGAGCCGCCGGCCGGGAACGGGACGATCAGCCGGATGACGTGGTCGGGATAGGCCTCGGCGGCGCCGGCGGCGAGGCCGACGACCAGCGCCGCGACGACGCCGAAACATCGCCGATAGGCGCGTGGCGAAACCGCTGGCATCGGCGATCTCCTTGTTCTTTCTTGGCGCCTCTCAGCCTAGGCGCGGACGATGGCGGCGGAAAGATCGCGCCGCCCGAGCAAAATGACGCAAGCCGCTCACGCCGCCGCGAGCGTCTTGATCTCGCCGATGATGGCGTCGCCCATCTCCCGGGTGCCGACGACCTTGGCGCCCTCCGACTTGATGTCGGCGGTGCGCAGGCCCTTGCCGAGCGCGGCGGCGATCGCCTGGTCGATCAGGTCGGCTTCCTTCCCCCGGTTGAGCGAATAGCGCAGCGCCATGCCGAACGAGGCGATCATGGCGATCGGATTGGCGACGCCCTTGCCGGCGATGTCGGGCGCCGAGCCGTGCACCGGCTCGTACATCGCCTTGCGCTTCTTGGTCTTCGGATCGATCTCGCCGAGCGAGGCCGACGGCAGCATGCCGAGCGAGCCGGTCAGCATGGCGGCGATGTCGGACAGCATGTCGCCGAACAGGTTGTCGGTGACGATGACGTCGAACTGCTTGGGCCAGCGCACCAG
>JBEVIH010000345.1:0-7796 GCA_040510815.1 Xanthobacteraceae bacterium
GCGTCTCACCCACCCGGACCGAATCCTCTGGCCGGAGCAGGGCGTGACCAAAGAGGGGCTGGCGGAATTCTACGCCGACATCGCCGACTGGATCCTGCCGCACCTGTCCGGGCGTGTGCTGAGCCTGGTGCGGGCTCCGTCCGGCGTGCGCGAAAAATATTTCTTCGCCAAGCACGCCTGGGCCGGCCTGAGCGACGCCGTGCGCCGCGTCGACGTCGGCGAGAAGGAGACGATGCTCACCCTCGACAGCCTTCCCGGGTTGATCGACCTGGTGCAAGCCGGCGTGGTCGAGATCCATCCCTGGGGGTCGACCGTCGCCGATTTGGAAAAACCCGACCGGCTGATCTTCGATCTCGACCCCGGCGAGGACGTGCCGTGGAGCGCGGTGATCGAGGCCGCGCTCGAGGTGCGCAGCCGCCTTGCCGCGGTCGGACTTGCCAGCTTCGTCAAGACCTCGGGCGGCAAGGGCCTGCACGTGGTGCTGCCGCTCGAGCCCCGCGCCGGCTGGGAGGAGGCGAAAAAATTCACCCAGGCGATCGCCGAAACGATGGCCAAGGCGCAGCCGGAGCGCTACGTCGCCAGGATGACCAAGAGCGCGCGGCGCGGGCGCATCTTCGTCGACTATCTGCGCAACGGCCGCGGCGCCACCGCGGTCGCGCCCTACTCGACCCGGGCGCTGCCGTTGGCCCCGGTCTCGACGCCGCTCGCCTGGGACGAGATCACCGAAGGCGTGCGCGCCGACCACTTCAAGATCGACAATCTGCGCCAGCGCCTCGACGTGCTCAGGGAAGATCCCTGGCCCGATTTTTTCACCATCCGGCAGATATTGCCGTCGGCCGAGAGGTCCGGTTGAGCAGTTGCGACGGGCTGGCGGCGGCCATCGCATCTGGCTTCCGGGCGTTGCCGACGTTTGCTATCAAGCCGCTCCACCCGCCGAACGCGCGAGGGATCATCGATGCCAGCATCGCGGCAACTCAAGCTGGGCGCATTCATGCGGCCGGCGAGCCTGCATACCGGCGCCTGGCGCTATCCGGGCGCCTTCCCGGACGCCAATTTCAACTTCGCGCATCTCAAGCGCTTCGCGCAGAAGTTGGAGCACGGCAAGTTCGACGCCTTCTTCATGGCCGACCATATGGCCGTGCTCAACATGCCGGTGGACGCGCTCAAGCGCAGCCATACGGTGACGTCGTTCGAGCCGTTCACCCTGCTGTCGGCCCTGTCCCAGGTCACCGAGCATATCGGCCTGGTCGCCACCGGCTCGACCACCTTCGACGCGCCCTATCACATCGCGCGCCGCTTCGCTTCGCTCGACCATCTCAGCGGCGGCCGGGCCGGCTGGAACATCGTCACCACCTCGAACCCGGACGCGGCGCTCAATTTCGGGCTGGACGAGCACATGGAGCACGGCGAGCGCTATCGCCGCGCACGCGAGTTCTACGACGTGGTGACGGGACTTTGGGACTCCTGGGCCGACGACGCCTTCGTGCGCGACGTCGAGCGCGGCATCTATGTCGATCCCGACAAGATGCATGTGCTCGGCCACAAAGGCGAATACCTCTCGGTGCGCGGCCCGCTCAACATCGCGCGGCCGATCCAGGGCTGGCCGGTGATCGTGCAGGCCGGCGCCTCGGAAGCCGGCCGCCAGCTCGCGGCCGAGACCGCGGAGGGAGTATTCACCGCGCAGGCAAGCCTGGCGATCGGGCGTCAGTTCTACGCCGACGTGAAAGGCCGGGCCGAGAAGGCCGGGCGCTCGCGCGACCACATCAAGATCCTGCCGGGCTGCTTCGTCGTGGTCGGCGATACGGTCGAGGAGGCGCGCGCCAAGCGCGCCAAGCTCGACAGCCTGGTGCACTACGCCAACGCCATCGGCTCCCTGTCGATTGCGCTCGGCCACGATGCGTCGAAATTCGATCCGGATGGGCCGCTGCCCGAGATCCCGGAGAGCAACGCCTCGAAGAGCGGCCGCCAGCGCGCGATCGACCTCGCCAAGCGTGAGAATTTGACCGTGCGCCAGCTCGCCCAGCGGCTCGGCGGCCATTCCGGCCTCGCCATGGTCGGCACGCCCAAGACGATTGCCGACGAGATGGAGGAATGGCTCGAGACGGAAGGCTCCGACGGCTTCACCGTGCAGTTCCCGTACTTGCCGGGCGGGCTCGACGATTTCGTCGACCGCGTGGTGCCGGAGTTGCAGCGGCGCGGGCTCTTTCGGCGCGAATATGAAGGCAAGACCTTGCGGGAGAATCTCGGCCTGCCGCGGCCGCCGAACCGCTTTTTCGCAAACGGCAACCGCGGCTAAGGAGAAACGCCATGAAAATCGACGGCGCATGCCACTGCGGCTACATCACCATCGAAGCCGAAGCCGATCCGGACAAGACCACGGTCTGCCATTGCACCGATTGTCAGACCGGCACCGGCTCCGCGTTCCGCGTCTCGATTCCGGTTCCCGGCGCCACCTTCAAGATGTCAGGACAACCGACCTCCTACGTGAAGACCACGGCGGAGAGCGGCAACCCGCGCGTTCAGGCCTTCTGCCCGCGCTGCGGCTCGCCGATCTATTCGACCTCGCCCGGTGACGGGCCGCAGCCGTCCTACATGGTGCGGGTCGGGATTCTGCGTCAGCGCGACCAATTCGTGCCGAAGCGGCAGAACTGGTTCCGCTCGGCGCTGCCCTGGGTGACCGGACTGGCCACGGTCCACAAGAACGAGAAGCAGGGCTAACTAGCGGCGGCCTCCATTCACGTCAGTCTGCTGCTTCCAACCGTTGGCGCCTGCCGGGTCACGCGCTCAGTTCACTTCCGCGCCCGACGCCTTGATGATCGGCGTCCACTTCGCCAGCTCCGCCTTGATGAAGTCGGCGGCCTGCGCCGGCGTGCTGCCCGGCGTCGGATCGATGCCGGCCTCCTGCAGGCGCTTGAACACCGCCGGGTCGGCGAGCGACTTGTTGATCGCGTCGTTGAGCTGCGCCACGATCGGCTCGGGCGTGCCGGCCGGCGCCAGGATCGCGTTCCAGGTATAGCACTCGAAGCCTTTGAGCCCCTGCTCCTGCAAGGTCGGCAGATCGGGCAGCGCCCGCATGCGCTCCGCCATGCCGGCGCCGACCGCGCGGATCGCGCCGGACTGCGCCTGCGGCAGCGCGGTCGGCGTCGCGTCGAACGCCATCGAGATCTGGCCGGCGACCAGGTCGCCCATCATCGGTGCCGAGCCGCGATACGGCACATGCACGATGTTGAGGCCGCCGGCCGCCGCCTTGAACTGCTCGCCGCAGAGATGAAGGATCGAGCCCATCCCGGACGAGCCGTAGGTGTATTTGCCAGGGTTCTCTTTGACCAGGGCGACCAGGCTCTTGATGTCCGTGGCCGGCACCGAGGGGTGCACGCCGAGCAAGGTCGGCATCACCCCCACCCGCCCGAGCGGCGCGAAATCGCGCACCGGGTCGTACGGCATCTTCTTGTAGAGGCCGGGATTGATCGCATGGGTGGAGACGGTCGCCATCAGCAGCGTGTACCCGTCGGGCGGCGATTTCGCGACCATGTCGGCGCCGATATTGCCGCCCGCGCCCACCCTGTTCTCGACCACGAACTGCTGCCCCAGCAGCTCGGCCATCCTGGCGCTCATCACCCGCGCGACGGTGTCGGTCGGACCGCCGGCGGAGAACGACACCACCATCCGCACCGGTTTCGACGGATAGCGGTCCTGGGCGTTGGCGCCGCCGCAGGCGAGCGCGAGAACCGCAACCGCGCTCCCGACAGATATGAGCCTCCCGCTGAGCACCAGGAAAATTCTTCCGATCTCGCCTGTCGCCATTGAAATCCTCCCGTCGGGTCACCCACACCGATCGGCACGGCTCGGGCCGTCGGATCGAATATCAGCCGGTTGGGCGCGGTAGCGTATTCCGCCGCTGGCGACCAGCGCAACAATATGCTGCGATGCCCTCGCCCCGACCTGCGTATCCCCGCTTCAGCAAGGACCCCCATCGCCATGAACCGCATTCTCGAAATCCCGCCCGAAAAGCTCACGCCAGAGCAGGCGACCGTGTTCGACCAGCTCACCGCCGGCCGCGGCCGCATCCTCGGCCCCTACAAAATCTGGATCCACAGCCCGACCGTCGCCGACGGCATGGAGCGGATCGGGACTTTCCTCAACAAGCGCTCGTCGTTGTCGAAGCGCGAGGTGGAGATCGGCATCCTGGTGATCGCGCAGCACTGGCAGGGCGAGTACGTCAAGCAGGCGCATATCCGCGAAGGCAAGGCCGCGGGGCTCACGCAAGAGGCGATCGATGCGATCCTCGCCGGCGGCGATCCGAAGCTCATCGACCCGCACGAGCGCGCCATCCACCGCTTCGCCGCGGCGCTGGTCAGCAAATCGAAACTGTCGGACGCCGAGTTTGCCGAGATCGAGCAGGCGCTCGGCCGCGAGGGCATCGCCGAGGTGCTGGTTCTCATCGGCTACTACACCGCGGTGGCGCTGGGGATGAAGGTGCACGAGGTGCCGATCCCGCAGCCGGCGTAACGCGGGCAAACCCGGATGGAGCGGTGGCGAAATCCGGGCTACGCTTGCCGGCATTCGGCCCGGACCACGCTCCGAAGTCCGGCCACAGGGAGGTCACCATGATGCGCGCCAATTTGCCTTGCGCCGTTCTGCTCGCATCCGCCATCGCCGCCCATGCGCCATTGCTGTCCGCCACCGACGCGGCCGCCCAGACCGCGCCGGCGCAAGCGCAAGCGCGCGCCATGCCGACGTTCGAGGTCGATCCGTCCTGGCCGAAGGTGCCGCCGCAGTGGAAGCTCGGCGACGCGTCGAGTATCGGCATCGACGCGAACGACAATATCTGGGTGTTGCACCGGCCACGCACGCTCAAGCCCGAGCAGGCCGGAGCCGCGGCGCCCCCGATCCTGGTGTTCGACGCGGCCGGCAATTTCATCAAGGGCTGGGGCGGGGCGGCGAGCGGCGGCGAATGGCCCGAGCGCGAGCACGGCATCCATATCGACCACAAGGGCTTCGTCTGGGTGGGCGGCAACAATTGTCCGGCGCGCGCGCTGCTCGGGCTCAAGCCGATCGGCGACGACCAGCTGGTGAAGTTCACCCAGGACGGCAAGTTCGTGATGCAGATCGGCAAGAGCTCGCAAAGCAAGGGCAACGCCGACACCACCAACCTGCACCAGCCGGCCGATGTGTGGGTGCATCCGGGAAGCAACGAGCTGTTCGTGGCCGACGGATACGGCAATCACCGCGTCATCGTGCTCGACGCCGACAGCGGCGCGTTCAAGCGGATGTGGGGCGCGTTCGGCAACAAGCCGGTCGACAACGACGTGTGCCCGCCGCCGAGCCTGAGCAGCGTCCCCGAGGGCCCCGGCCCCGACCAGTTCAGCATCGTGCATGCGATCCGGGTGGCCAATGACGGAACGGTGTACGCCGCCGACCGGGAGAACCGGCGGGTGCAGATGTTCACCAGCGAGGGCAAGTATCTCAAGCAGCTGGTGCGCCATAACGCGCCGTTCGCCCGCAATCTGGCGCTGTCGCCGGACCCGCAGCAGCAATTGCTCTATGTCGGCGGCGGCACCGACATCGTGGTCGCCGACCGCAAGACGCTCGAGGTCGTGGGCTCGATCCAGGGCCCCGGCATGCTCGGCGGCGGCCACCAGATCGCCACCGATTCCAAGGGCAACATCTACGTGGCCGCCACCACCCGCGGGCTGCAGAAGCTCGTGTTCAAGGGGATGTCGGCGACGGCGAGCCGGTGATTGCCGGCGCGCAGTAGATTCAGCGCGTAGGTTGGGCAAAATCGCCGGTGAAGCGTCGCCGCATGAGCGCGCCGCTGGGCGGTTTTGCCCGCCAACAACCCCGCCAAGACGCTAGAATCTCAGCATCCGGAACCAGCGCGCGACATCGACCAGCGTCATCAGCGCCGATGCCACATAGGTCCAGGCCGCCGCGCGCAGCACGTTGCGGGCCGCCGGCAGATCGGCGGCCGACAGATAGCGGCCTTGCTCGAGCACCGGCAGGGCCTTGCCGAAGCTGGCGTCGAACTCGACCGGCAACGTGACGACATGAACGACGACGCGGATCATGAGCAGCAACAAGCCGCCGACTACCTGCAGCGCCACGACGATCGGCGCCTTGACGACGATGAACACGACCGGCGCCAGCAGCAGGACGGCGCTTGCCACCCGCTCGATCCAGATCAGTTTCTTGACCAGGCCGAAGCGGCGCGCAAAGGCGGGCTCGCCGCGGGCGTGCTGCACGGCGTGCGACACCTCGTGCGCCGCCACCGCGACCGCCGCGACCGAACGCCCGTCGTGATGCTGCGGCAACAGGCGCACGGCACACGCCTCCGGATCGTAGTGGTCACCGAGGTCGGTGCGCTCGACCTGCACCTGCTGCAATCCGGCCTCGTCAAGGAGATGGCGGGCGAGCTCGCCGCCGGTGCCCGGCAAGTCGGGGCGATCGAGGCCATGCTGCGCCAGCACCCGCCGCACCCACACTTGCGGGCCCAACACGATCGCCAACAGAATGAGCCCTGCAAGCGCAAGAAGGATCGGCATGTCGCTGTCGTCGCTGCCTTTCGCATGCGGCGTAGCGCCGCTGTCGCCGCGCCGTCAGCTTAGCCTGGCCCTCCTTTGCCCCAAAGGGCCTCGCAGGTGGCCCGTCCTTGGTGGCGCGGAGCGCGCAGAGGATTGGAGCGGCGGCGAAATCCGGGCTAACTTGCTCGCCTGACCAAAGGAGCAATGACAATGACCACGCGCCGACGATTTCTCAACCTTGCCGCAGCCGCCCTTGCCACCCCGGCGCTGCCGCGGCTCGCTTCGGCGCAGAGCTGGCCGGCGCGCCCGATCCGGGCGATGATTCCGTTCTCGGCCGGCAGCAGCCTCGACATCGTCGGGCGCATCGTGCTCGACCCGCTGTCGAGCCAGCTCGGGCAGACGATCGTGGTCGAGAACCGCGGCGGCGCCGGCGGGACGATCGGGACCGCCGCGGTGGCCAAGGCCGATCCCGACGGCTATACGCTCCTGATCAACGCCTCCGCCCATTCGGCCGCGCCCGCGGCCTATCCGAACATCGCCTACGATCCGGCGCGCGACTTTTCCGCCGTCATCCCGTTCGGCACCGTTCCCAACGTCACGTTGGTGGCGCCGGCCAAGGGCATCAAGACCATCCAGGAGCTCGTGACCGCCGCCAAATCGGGCTCGCTCAGCTACGCCTCCGCCGGCGTCGGCAGCGCCACCCACTGGGCGGCGGAGCGCCTGCGGGTGAGCGCCGGGTTCGCGGGCGTGCACGTGCCGTTCCGCGGCGGTCCGGAAGCGCTCACCGAGGTGATGACCGGCCGGGTCGATTTCACCTGCATGGGCATGTCGGCTGCGCTGCCGTTCATTCGCGACGGCAAGCTCATCCCGCTGGCGGTGAGCTCGGCCAAACGGTCGTCCGCCCTGCCCGCGGTGCCGACGACGCTGGAATCGGGCCTGGCCGATTCCGACTACAATTACTGGATGGGGATGTTCGTCCCGGCCAAGACGCCGCGCGAGATCGTCGAGCGGCTGTACCAGGAGACGCAGAAGGCGCTGCGCCTGCCCGCCGTGGTGGAGAAATTCGGCCCACAGGGAATCGAGCCGATGCCGATGACGCCGGCCGAGTTCGATGCGCTGATCAAGAAAGAGATCGAGACCAACATCGCGCTGGTTAAGGCGGCGGGGCTCAAGTTCAACTGATCGAGCCTTGGTCGAGTCTTGGTCGAGTCTTGGCGACTTCTGCAATCCGGCGAACGGGCGTCGAACATCTCGCATATGTCGCCCGCCGCTCGT
>JBEVIH010000346.1:0-4271 GCA_040510815.1 Xanthobacteraceae bacterium
GCCGGCGGGCCTTCGGCGAGCGTGCGCCCGTAGTCGAGCACGTGAATGCGGTCGGCGAGATCGGCCACCATCTGCATGTCGTGCTCGATCCAGACCATGGTGGTGCCGAGCTCGTGCTTGATGCGCAGGATGAAGCGCGCCAGATCCTCGCGTTCGTCGCGGTTGAGCCCGGCGGACGGCTCGTCGAGCATGAGCAGCGCGGGCTCGAGCGCCAGCGCGCGCGCGAAGCCGACGACCTTCTGGATGCCGAACGGAAGTCCCGCGACGGGCGCGTGCCGATAGCGCTCGAGCTCGACGAATTCGATGATGCGCTCGACCGCCTCGCGGTGGCGGATCTCCTCGCGCCGGACGCCGGGCAGGAACAGCATCTCGGCCAGCGGATTGGTGCGGATGCGGGCGTGGCGGCCGGTCAGGAGATTGTCGAGCACCGACATATGCGCGAACAGCTCGCCGTGCTGGAAGGTGCGCGCGAGGCCGAGCCGCGCGATCTGGTGCGGCTCGCGGCCGGAAATGTCCGAGCCGCGGAAGTCGATTTTTCCCTCGCCCCGATAGATGCCGCTCACGCAGTTGAGCACGCTGGTCTTGCCGGCGCCGTTCGGCCCGATCAGCGCGAACAGCTCGCCGGCGTTGACCGCGAGCGACACGCCGTCGAGCACCGTGAGGCCGCCGAAACGAAGCGTCAGGCCGTCGATCTCGAGGTCAGCCATACCACCTCCGGCTGCGGCGATATTGCTTGACGTCGCGGTAGCTGCGTCGCTCGCCGCTGGTATGGCCGAGATAGAACTCCTGGATATCCGGGTGATTGCGCAGCCGCGCGGCGTCGCCGTCGAGCACGATCCGGCCGTTCTCCATCACGTAGCCGTAGTCGGCGATCTCGAGCGCCACGGTCGCGCTCTGCTCGACGATCAGGATGGTGATGCCGAGCTCGCGCCGGATCTCGGTCAGGCGGCGCAGCAAATCCTCCACGACGACCGGGGCCAGACCGAGCGACAACTCATCGACCAGCAGCAATTCGGGCCGGCACACGATGGCGCTGCCGAGCGCCAGCATCTGCCGCTCGCCGCCGGAGAGGAGGCCGCCGATGCGGCTCTTGAGATCGCCGAGCTGCGGGAAGAACTGATAGACCAGCGCCTCGCGGCGGCGGCGCTCGGCATGCGCGACGCCGCGTGGAACCGGCGCGATCAGGTTCTCGGCCACCGTAAGATTGGGAAACACCTTGTCGCGCTCGGGGACCAGCACGATGCCGCGCCGGGTGTTTTCGTGCGGCAGCCGGTTCTCGATGCGCTCGCCGTTGAAAGTGATCGCGCCCTCGGTGACGCGCGCGTCGTCGATGCCGAGGAAACCCGAGACCGCGCGCAAGGTCGTGGTCTTGCCGGCGCCATTGGTGCCGAGCAGCGCGACGATCTGCCCGGCCTCGACCGCGAGCGTGATGCCCTGCACCGCGGTGATGGCGCGCTGATAGACGACCTCGAGCTTGTCGATGGCGAGCAAGGTCACCGGCGGCCTCCCGCGACCGGCCGCTGCTTGAACGGCCACAACAAGAAGTAGCTCTGCACGCGGTGCCAGATGCCGACCAATCCGAGCGGCTCGAGCATCAGAAAGAGAATCATGACCAGGCCGAAGGCGGCGTAGTTCACCGCGAACAGCAAGCCGGCATAGCGCTGCGCGCCCGGCAGGGCGAGCAGGCCGGTCTCGATGACGTAGGGAAAGACCGTGACGAAAGCGGCGCCGAGGAGCGCGCCGACCAGCGAGCCCATGCCGCCGATGATGATCATCGCGACGTACTGGATGGTGAGAAACAGCGAGAACGCCTCGACCGACACGAAGCCCCGGTAGTAGGCGAACAGCGCGCCCGCCACCGCGGTGATCGCCGAGCTGATCACGAAGGCGAGCAGCTTGTAGCCGGCGATGCCGATGCCGAGCGCCTCCGCGACGGTCTCATGGGCGCGAATGGCGCGCCAGGCACGGCCGGTGCGCGCGCGCAGAAGATTGAGGCACAGCAACAAGGTCAGCGCGGCCGCGGCGAGCAGGATGAAGTACCAGGCGCGCCCGTCGCTGATCGAAATACCGGCGAGCTGCGGCGGATCGATCATGATCCCGGTGGAGAAGCCGCGCCGGGTCTCGTACTCGCCGCCCAGATAGACCACGACGAAATGCAGCGCCAACGTGCTGACCGCCAGATAGAGCCCGCGCAGGCGCAGCGACGGCAATCCGAAGATTACTCCGAGCACGCCGCCCACCAGCGCCGCCGCCGGCAGGGTGATCCAGAACGGCGCGTTCGTTTCCCGGAAAAGGATTCCGACCGTGAACGCGCCCGCCGCCATCAGGCCGGCGTGCCCGAGCGAGATCAGGCCGGCGTAGCCGGTGAGCAGCATCAGGGACAGCGATCCGACGCAGGCGAGAAAAACCTGGCAGGCGAGGTCGAGCTGGAACGGCGAGGCGACGAGCGGGAAGGCGAGCAGCGCGACCACGAACAGGCTCAAGGCGACGCGCTCGAAACGGGTGCCGGTCAGGGCGAGATCCTGCGCGTAATCGGTGCGGAAATAGCCGCTGGCGCGCGGTTGCCTAGACACGGTCGAGCTCCTCCCGCGTGCCGAACAGGCCCCAGGGCCGCACGATCAGCATGGCGATGAGCACGAGGAACGGCACCACGTCGGAGAGCAGCGGATCGACGTAATGGATGGCCAGCACCTCGGCGCCGGCCACGATCAGCGAGCCGACGAGCGCCCCGACCAGGCTGTCCAGGCCGCCGACCAGCGCCGGCGAAAAGGCCTTCAGCCCGATGATCACCATGGTCTGGTCGAGGCCGGAATCGAGCGCGATCAACATGCCGGCGATCGATCCGGTCAGGGTCGAAAGCCCCCAGGCCAGCGCATAGACGGCGTGCAGATTGACGCCGCGCTGGGCGGCGAGCAGCGGGTTTTGCCCGGCGGCGCGCATGCGCACGCCCCAGCGGCCGAACCGCAGGAAAATGAACAGCGCGCCGTAGACCACGCCGGTCATCAGCACCATGAGGGCCGCGCAGGTCGAAATCCGCGCGCCGCCGAAGAGCTCGATCGGCGGGTTGGAGAACCGCAAGGCCTGCAGCGGGTGCTGCTGCGCCGCCGACCAGAACAGCACCACCAGGCCGCGCAGCAGAATCCCGAGCGCCACGGTGGTGAGGATGGCGGCCAGCACCATCTCGCCGGTCATCTTCCGCATCAGCAGGACGTAGACCAGGATCCCGACCACGAGGCTCAGCATCACGGCCGCGGCGATCGCGATGATCGGATGGCCGACGAACAGCGAGGCGGTGGTGAACAGGAGATAGGCGCCCAGCATCATGAGCTCGCCGTGCGCCAGGTTCATCACCCGGCTCACGCGGTAGATCAGCACGTAGCCGCAGGCGATCAGCGCATAGATCGCCGACAGCACGATGATGTTGACGATGAGCTGCAAGGGCTGACGTTCCGTCATTCGGGCGCGCGGACGAAACCCCGAGGCCGGAATCCACAAGCTCACTCGGAGGCTATGGATTCCCGGTTCCTCGTGGAGCTTGTCATCGGGCCGGCCGAAGGCCGGGCCCGTTGGCTCGGCTCTGGGATGACCGGCACGGCGTGCCGGTCACTTCACGTCGTAGCCCACCCAGTCCTTGGCCTGCGCGATCGCCGACTTGCCCTGGTCCCAGCGATAGACGCGATAGTACTGGCGGGTGCGAAAGTGGTTGTCCTTGGTCCACTCGATCGGCCCGCCGCGCAGCCCCTTGGTATCGACCTTCACGGTCTCCAGGGCGGCGCGGATCTTGGCGGAGTCGGCGGGCCAGCCGGCACCTTTCAGCGCCGCCTCGAGCACGAGGCCGCCGATCCAGCCTTCGGTCAGCTGCTCGGCGGGATAGCGCACATTGCCCTTCTTCGCCTCCTCGATGATCTCCTTGTGGATCGGCAGGTTGTCCTGAAACAGCGAGTTGGCGCCGATGACGTAGAGCCTGCCGTCCTTGATGCGCGCCAGCTCGCCCTCGGCCTCGATGTGCGACCAGGTGATGTAGTCGCCCTGCCATCCGAGCCGCCGCAGCGCCTCGAACGTCTTCACCTGGGTGACCCACGGGGCCCACGAGAACACCCAGTTCGGATTGGCGTCCTTGAGCTTGGTGGCGAACGGCGTGTATTCGGCGGTCGGAGGCGGGATCACCTCCTTGTCGACCGGCGTCATGCCCACGGTCTTGGCGTGCTCCTCGGCGTAGTCGATCTCGCCGCGCGAGAGCGGGATCGCCATGGCGACGAGGCCGATCCGTA
>JBEVIH010000347.1:0-43948 GCA_040510815.1 Xanthobacteraceae bacterium
CATTCCCTATATCCTCGGGCACGTCATCCCGGTCCCATCGGAGACCGGGGCCAGCTATGGCGACCTCGACGAGCAATATTTGACCGCGAGCTACCGCGTCCTCATGGACGAAGCCCAGGGCAAGCGGGTGTTCGCGTACATCAAGCACCTGCAGGCCTCGTCGCCGGTCTGGAACGCCGCCACATATAACTGCGTAGCGTTCATACAGGATATCGCGCGGAACATGGGCTTGCGGGTGCCAGGTAACCACATGATGTATCCGGAGGATTGGGTCAACAGCCTTCGGACGCTTAATGGCGGAGGACGAATCGGGCGGATGCCTTCGATGCAGACGCAGGCGCCTGCGACCCAGGCGCAGGCTCAGAGACCTTCGGCTGCATCGCCTCCGCGGACGGCAGAGGTCCACCTGCGTCCCGAGTGACCAGTTCGGGTTGAAGCGATCGATACCCGGTCGGTGCTGCATGCGGCCGGCAGATAAATGGGACATGATTGGTGTATCAGCGCGCACGGGTGGCGTGCCTCGCAACCGCACTATCGATGGTGGCCGCCGAAGGTTCGTTCGCGCAATCGCCGATTACACCGTCCGATGCCGAGACCTGCTTGGCTGCGAACCGGGGCCTCTCCTTGGGCGCCCCACTACCGCGCGTCACAGCGCGCCTCAAGGCGGGGGATCGGATAAGGATCGTCGCGGTCGGCTCGTCTTCCACCGTCGGCTTATGGGTCATGAGCTCGGCCGCGACCTACCCGGAGGTGATGCGACATGAATTCACCGAACTGCGGCCCGCCCTTCGGATCGAGGTCATCAACCGCGGCCGGCTCGGCGACACGATTGCGGGCGCGATAGCCCGCTTCGAGCGTGACGTCCTCGCCTACTGGCCCGACCTCGTCGTTTGGCAACTCGGCACCAATGATGTCGTCTGGGGCGGGCGGGCCGAAGGTCACAAGCATCGGATCATAGAGGGCGTCCGCGCGCTCAAGGGAATCGACGCCGACGTGATCCTTATGGATCTGCAATATGCGCGGATAGTGCTCGCCTCTTCACAATATTCGGACATGCAAGCGATCATTTCCGAGGCGGCACGGCACGAGCGTGTCGGCCTATTTCCACGCTTTGCGCTCATGCGCCGCGCAATCGAGGCGGGGCTGCCGCCCAGCGCTCTGGTATCATGGGACGGGCTGCACAATTCCGCGGCCGGCTATGACTGTATTGGTCGAGCGCTAGCTCGCGCCGTCCACGCTGGAGGGCGCTAAGGTCGTTTGTCCCAACCGATACGGCCGCAATCGATCGCGTCCTAATAAATCCTCGGCACAATGCGTGATGTCCGGGCCATGTAGCGATGGTAGTCGTCTCCAAAGGTCTCGATCATCAGTTCCTCCTCGCGCCCGACGCGCAGAAAGAACAGCGTTCCGAACCCGATAAGGCCGGCGGGTCCCGCAATCCAATTGGGCAGAAGCAGTGCCTGGGCCACGGCCCAAAGCCAGAACGCGGAATACATCGGGTGGCGAACGTGACTGTATACTCCCGACGTCACCAGGGTATGCCGATCCCGAATCTCGAGCGTGACCGACCAGTTCCGCCCGAGATCCTTGTGGGTGCGATAGAACAGCCATAGCGAGGATGCGAACACGACGGCGCCGAGCCAGGCGAGGGCTGGGCGGAACTGATAGTCGGCAACGCGTGGCCAGCCGGTGAGAACGTAGGTTGCTGGCACAACCAACATGCCGGAGGCCGAAATTGTCAGCAATACAAGCTCGCGCGTTCGATCGCTCCGGTGCGTTTTTGTGGTGCGTCGCGAACGTCGGCTGTGCGGGTAGCGGATTGCAAACCAGCCAATCACGCCGAGTAACCAGACCAACTTTGCCCAGAACACGGTCATCGTGATTGCGTATCGTGGCACGGTCCGTCCGGCAGCCCGCCATCGTCGGCTGCCCCAAGCGGCATGAGCGGGACTGGCGCGAACGAATCGATCAAGGCACCATCTGACGCGATCAATTCGACTGGACCGGTCGGGGTGAGGACCGAACGCGAGAATGGGATGGGCCCGCAAACCATCATGAAATAATCGTAGGTCGAGCGCCGCTCATTTGCCATCACAAATTGGTAATGCAAGCGCATAAACCTCAGCCGGTAGCGCCAGTAGGTCCGCCTGGTGAGCATTTGCTGAAGCCAGACGCGTCGAAGAAGAGGTTTGCCGGATATGGGGTCGCCGTAGAATCGTGTCAGCTTCACTGGATCGAATTTGTAGAAGCTGATGGCATCCGATCGGGCATGATATTCAGCCCAAGCGATCGAACGCTCCCGCACTATGTGGGCAGCGCGGTTGCGAAAACCTTCGCCGGCAGGATGCAGTGTGAATTTGGGGATCGTCGATCCAACCGTCAGCAGGCACACCGCAAGGCCGTGGCGTCCAAGATTCGGGTCGATTGCAAGCGCGCGCGTGACGATTTCAAGGGCGAGGGTCGCTCCCATGCTGTGCCCGACGATGACGATTTCGTCCAATGACGTGTCACGTGCTCGAGCAACGAGCGTTTCGGCAAAGCGGCCCAGCCTAGCCTCGACATCGGGGCGGCGGCCGTACACGTAGTCCCACGAAAAGATCCAATCGTCCAACCCCTGCTGCACGCGCCATCGCCGTCCCGGCCAATGCAACAACAGAGTAAAGATGCTCACACTAAGCGCCGCGATCACGGCAACGTGCAGGATGTACGGAAGTGGTATGGAACTCGCCACCCCATGTGCGATCGCGACGGCTACGACGGCGAAGACCAACAACAATAAAAAGGGAAACAGAAAAAAAAGTGCGTATTGCCAATTTGCTCTAAAGTAGCGAAACGCGGTTCCCGTCGCTACAATATCGAGGAAAGCTAACAACGACTTCGCGAGCCGCTTCGTGACCGGTTGGGCAAAATCGGCCAAGACGATATCGTCCCATAGTAGGAGTTCGTAAATAGTTTCGACCTGCCAATTGGGTGCACGCGTCGTGACCTTCCATTGCGCATGCGAAGCCTCCGACTGCGGTGTGAGATCGGACACTGCAGAGCAGACGTTCCATGTTCGTGCGAATGTAACGAGTTCACGCTTGAACTGCCGATACCAACGGGCACCGATTGGGTCGTACCCCGCCAGGTGGAAGACGTGTCGCTGCCTCACCATGCAACAGGGCGCCCGTTGACGCTATTTGTTCAATCCGCCTAAGTTGCCATCGGCCAAAGCATAGGCGCGCGCGGTCGCTTCATTGAGCGAAGTCTCGATCGCGAGGCGCGCGCGCTCCAGGGTTTCGTCATCGATCTGCGCTGGCACCCGCACGGGCTCGCCAAGCGCGACACCCAAGCGTCCGAACGGGAGATTGATGGTGGTGCGATCCCAATTGTCGAGCACAAACCGTCGGCTGGTCGCCAGCGCGATCGTGTATATCGGGCGCCCGGACAGGCTTGAGAGCTTCACCAAACCAGGACTGACTTTGCGGGCGACCTTGGGAACGTCCGCGGTGAGCGCAATCGTGTAGCCCTGCTCGAGCGCGTCGACCATTTGAAGGAAGGCGGGGATGCCGCCCTTGCGGTCGAAGCGCCCGCCGGGATCGCCCGAGCCGCGGATGACTTCCACGCCCAGCCGCTCGGCGGTCAGCGTGGTCATCTCGCCGTCGCTATGATGAGAGACCAGCGCCTTGCTCTTGTCGGTCGGGCGTCGGATGAAAGGCGCAAGAAAGTGCTGGCCATGCCACATCACCAGGATGACGGGCAGGTCGGGTTCCGCGAGCGCGTAGAACTCCTCGGGGGGGACGACGGGACGGTTGGTCCTGAAGACGAAGCGGAAGTACTTGGCCCCAATCAGCGCAACCGCCTTTTGGGTCCAGCGCCAACGCCAAATACGCCTCGACCACAAAACCGGCACGCGTCTGATCCAATTATGTTGTGTGTTCCCCACACATAGAGCCCTACTTCTAGCAGCGAGCGAGTGGGAATCAAGCCAGACCGGGCGCAGGACCCATTCCATTGTCAAGCAGACCGTGAACGTACGATGAGATATTCCAGCCAAAGCGCCGCCGAGGCAACGCCGTAACGGCCGACCCGCGCACCGGCCGGGATCCGCGCCGAGGCGGCATCGATCCGGAGCGAGCCGGGCGGACGGCCGACGACAGAATACCTGTTGCTTCGCTCGGCATTCGGCCCTCTGATCCGGCCTCTGCCGTCCGCCACCCGTATCGGGCGTGCCGCGGCGGCCGGCGCAAACAAGGGAGGCCGAGCATGTGCGTTCCCGGCTGTCAGGAAGCGGTGCGCCGCGCGCTCTCGCGGCGCGGCTTCTTCAAAGGGGCGGTGGCCGCGGGCTTCGCGGCGACCGCGGCAACGCCTGATACGGCTCACGCCGCGCCCGCGCGCAGGTTCACGTCGGTCGTCGATCTGACCCACACCATGTCGTCCGAATTCCCGACCTTTTTCGGCGTGCCGGGGATCGAGATGGAGAAGAAGTTCGACCTCAAGAAGGACGGCTTCAATCTCTACTGGTGGCGGATCATCGAGCATGCCGGCACCCACCTCGACGCGCCGATCCATTTCTCGGAGTCCGGTGCCACCGTCGAGAAAATACCGGCCGACACGCTGGTAGTGCCGCTCGCCGTCGTCGATGTGACCGCCAAGGCCGCGCAGAGTCCCGACTATCTGTTGTCGCGCGATGATCTCGTCGCCTGGGAGAAAAGGCATCGGCGGCTGCCGCAAAATTGTTGCGTGGCGATGCATTCCGGCTGGGCGCAGCATGTGAGCAACCCGGCCAAATACACCGGCAAGGACGCTTCCGGCGTGTTTCATTTCCCCGGCGTCAGTCCCGAGGCCGCCGAATGGCTGATGAAGGAACGCACCGTCTCGGGTCTGGCCGTCGACACGCTGTCGCTCGACAACGGTCCGTCGAAGGACTTCAAGGTTCATTACTCGTGGCTGCCGTCGGGCCGCTGGGGCCTGGAGAATGTCGCCAATCTCGACAAGGTCCCTCCTGCCGGCGCGACGCTGGTGGTGGGAGTGGCGAAGGTCAAGGACGCCACCGGCGGACCGGCGCGGCTGGTCGCACTCGTCTGACGTCGCGCTGCGCGTGATCTTGGTCGACGCCGAACGTGAGCGCGGGCGAGGGCCGCAACATCAGAGCCCCGACCTCGTTCGCCGAGGCCGGGGTCTTTCGTCTGCCTAAGACAATGAGAAGGGCGATCTGATCAGTAGGAGCAATCCCATACCCGCACGAACCCGTACTTCGTCGGGACGTACTTCCAGCAGCTGTAGACCAGCGGAGCCGAGAGCAGCACGGCGCCGCCGTAGAAGCCCCAGCGGTAAAACTTGCCCTTGGCGGCAGCCGGGGCGAGGGTCGCGGCGGTGACGGCGGCAACGGTGGCAACAGCCAGGATGGTCTTGCGAATCATGGGAGTTTCTCCTTTGTTTTTGTTGGATGCGTTCGCACATCCTGCCCCGTGTGTCGCGCGGGTGATCCGATGGGTTCAAAGGCTCAGCTCCGAAAAGGCTCCGGGGCCCCCTCAACGAAAAAGCCCCGGGTTGGCCAGGCCGAACCCGGGCTTCCGCGCCGCAAGCGCGTCTTCAGGCGGCGCCTCGAGGTCTACGACTACCCACAGACCCAGACCTTGGCGTAGCCGAAGCGGGTCGGAACCCAGCGCCAGCAGCTTGCGAATACCGGCCCGTAGAACCGGAACGCACGGAGATGGGGGTGGTGTCCGTGATGGCGCGGATGATGGACGCCGTTGCCGTGCCAGGGACGAGCCGAGGCGACGGTCGGGGCAAGCGTCACGGCGCCGAGCGCGGCGGCAGCGGCGAGCGTGACGATGGTCTTTCGGATCATGATGTCTCTCCTTTGTCGGATGTGCGCGCACATCCGAGACTGCTCCAGCGAATCCGGAGGGTCGTAGGCTCGATCATGGGGGAGGCGGCCTGAACCCGCCCTGAGCCGAGAATTCAGCTTGGATTTATCAGCGTGAACGTGAAACGGGCGCACCGTTCAGCTTGGGTTCATCGAGCGCGGACGGCCGCTGGCCTTGCCCCCCTTCGGGACGGCCGCTATAAGCCGCCGCGTCGCTTCTTTCCGTCCTCCCTCAAACGCGAACATTCCCGATGGCGATCGAGCGTACCTTTTCGATCCTCAAGCCCGATGCGACCGCGCGCAACCTGACCGGGGCGATCAATGCCATGATCGAGCAGGCGGGGCTGCGCATCATCGCGCAGAAGCGCGTGCGCATCACCCGCGAGCAGGCCGAGACCTTCTATGGCGTGCATCGCGAGCGGCCGTTCTTCCGCGAGCTCGTCGAGTTCATGATCTCGGGGCCGGTGGTGGTGCAGGTGCTGGAAGGCGAGAACGCGATTGCCAAATATCGCGACGTGATGGGCGCGACCGATCCCGCCAAGGCGGCGCCGGGGACCATCCGCAAGGTCCATGCCAGGTCGATCGGCGAGAATTCGGTGCACGGCTCCGACGCGCCGGAGACGGCGGTCAAGGAGATCGCCCAGTTCTTCTCGGGCAACGAGATCGTGGGTTGAGCAGGCCCCTTTCTGCCCGGCGCACGCGGCTTTTTGCTGCTGGTCAGGCCGAGGGTCGCGCCTATAGATTAGGCCGGTTCGGAGCGAAGCAGGGTTCCGCCCCGAGCAGGTGCCGGATCGAAAACACGTCAAGAAGAGGGGTGTCAGGTGGAAGCGCTTTGGGCGAGTTTTTTTGCGCCGGCATTCTGGGTGGCGGTCGCTCAGATCATCGGCGTCAATATCATTCTCTCCGGCGACAATGCCGTCGTCATCGCGCTGGCCTGCCGGATGCTGCCGCCGCGGCAGCGGTTTTGGGGCATGATCTTGGGCGCCGGCGTGGCGGTCTTGCTGCGCGTGCTGTTCACGCTCGTCGTGGCGGAGGCGATGGGATACGCCTGGCTCAAGCTGGTCGGCGGACTCTTGCTGCTGTGGGTCGCGGTGAAGCTGGTCGTGCCCGAGGAGGAGGATGGCGAGGGCAAGGTCCAGGCCTCGGAACACCTCTGGCGCGCGGTCTGGATCATCGCTGTCGCCGACATCGTCATGAGCCTTGATAACGTGATCGCGATCGCGGCGTCGGCCGAGACCGCGGCCGTTCGGGTCGATATGGCGCACGCGAGCGTGATCAAAGCGACCCTGATCATCTTCGGGCTTGCCACCAGCATCCCACTGATCATCGCGGGAAGTGCGTTGTTGATGGCGCTGCTCGACCGCTTTCCGATCCTGGTATGGGCCGGGGCCGCACTGCTCGGTTGGGTCGCCGGCGACATCATGATCAAGGACAGTGCGTTGTTGAAAGTGCTCAGTCCCGATGTCTTGGAGATATTGCATTACTGGGCGGCTGCGGCGGGCGCGGTCTTCGTCGTCGGCCTGGGCTACCTGATCCGGCACATGCGGCACAAGAAAGCGCTGGAGCACCCGCTGATCGTCGATCCGCCCGGACCGGAAGAGTTTCCGCACAAGCGCGTGGAAACCCAACCGGCTCGGGACCGGGTCTAGGAGGCCGGCGAATGCGATGAACCAGGTCGTTCGCTCATCGCATGGCGGCAAGATCGCGGCCTCCGCCTGCCCGCACGATTGTCCCTCGACCTGCGCGCTCGAGGTCGAGGTGCTCGACGAGCGCACCATCGGCCGGGTGCGAGGCGCCGAGGACAACACCTACACGGCGGGCGTGATCTGCGCCAAGGTCGCGCGCTATGCCGAGCGCGTCCATCATCCTGAGCGTCTGACCAGGCCGCTCCTGCGCAAGGGCGCGAAAGGTTCAGGCGAGTTTGCGCCGATTTCCTGGGACGACGCGCTCGATCTGGTGGCCGAGAAATTCTTGGCCGCCGAGCAGCAATACGGCCCGCAGGCGGTCTGGCCCTACTACTACGCCGGCACCATGGGACTGGTCATGCGCGACGGCATCAACCGGCTGCGCCACGCCAAGGGATATTCCGGCTTCTTCGAGACGATCTGCAACAACCTCGCCTGGACCGGCTACGCCGCGGGGACCGGGAAGATCGCCGGTCCGGATCCGCGCGAGATGGCGAAATCGGACCTGATCGTCATCTGGGGCACCAACGCCGTCAACACGCAGGTCAACGTGATGACGCACGCGACCCGCGCCCGCAAGGAGCGCGGTGCCAAGATCGTCGCCGTCGACGTCTACATGAACGGGACCATGGAGCAGGCGGATTTGCCGGTGCTGATCCGTCCGGGCACCGACGGCGCGCTCGCCTGCGCGGTCATGCATTGTCTGTTCCGCGACGGCAAAGCGGATTGGGACTATCTCGAACGCTACACCGACGTGCCGCACGAGCTTGAGAGGCACGTGCGCTCGCGCGACCCGCAATGGGCCTCGCGCATCACCGATTGCCCAGCCGAGACCATCGAAGCGTTCGCCCGGCTGCTCGGCGAGCGCAAGCGGGCATTTTTCCGGCTGGGGTACGGCTTCTCACGCTCGCGCAACGGCGCCGCCAACATGCACGCGGCAAGCTGTATTCCGGCGGTCACCGGCGCCTGGCTGCACGAAGGGGGAGGGGCGTTCTTCAACAACCGCGCGATCTATCACTGGGACAAGACCATGATCGAGGGGACGGACCGGCACGATCCGTCGATCCGCATGCTCGATCAGTGCCGGATCGGCGCAATTCTGACCGGCGAGCGGGAGGCATTGCGGGACGGACCTCCGGTCACGGCCTTGCTGATCCAAAATACCAACCCGATGTCGGTGGCGCCCGACCAGGAAATCGTCAAGCGCGGCTTCGCGCGCGGGGACCTGTTCGTGTGCGTGCACGAGCAATTCATGACCGAGACCGCGGCCGCCGCCGACGTGGTGCTGCCCGCGACCATGTTCCTCGAGCACGACGACATCTACCAGGGCGGCGGGCACCAATACATCCTGCTGGGGCCGAAGCTGATCGAGCCGCCGGGCGAATGCCGCTCCAACCATGAGGTGATTTGCTCGCTCGCCGGGCGGCTCGGCGCGCAGCATCCGGGCTTTGCGATGGCGCCGCGCGATCTGATCGACTGGACGCTGCGCAATTCCGGCTGGGGTACTTTGGCCGAGCTTGAAGCCAAGCGCTGGATCGACTGCCAGCCCGACTTCGACACCTCGCACTACGTCAACGGCTTCGCCTGGCCGGACGGCAAATTCCGCTTGAAGGCCGACTGGTCGAACGTCCCGTTCCGGACGCCGATCCGGTCCGGGCCGATCGATGCCATGCCCAGCCTCCCCGACCACTGGGAGGTGATCGAGGAGGCGGATGCGGGGCATCCGTTCCGACTGGCGACCTCGCCCGCACGCGGCTTCCTCAACTCCAGCTTCACCGAGATGCCGAGCTCGCGGGCGAAAGAAGGCCGCCCGACGGTGATGATCCACCCGGGCGACGCCGCAACGTGCGGCATCGCCGATGGCGTAACGGTCGTGCTCGGCAACATGCGCGGGCAAGTGCGCCTGCATGCCCGGCATTTCGAGGGCGTCTGTCGCGGCGTGCTGATCGCCGAGTCGGTATGGCCCAACGCCGCCTACGACGATGGCCGCGGCATCAACACGCTGACCGGTGCGGACGCGGTCGCGCCGTTCGGCGGCGCCGCCTTCCACGACAACAAGGTGTGGATCAGGCCGGCTGCGGCCTGACCCGCCTTATCCTCAGAGTTCCCAACCGAGCTTGCGGTCGAGCGAATAAGGACCGCCGCCGCGCAGCCCGATGGCGAGAATGATCAAGCCCCAGAACAGCGGATATTCCCATCCGCCCCTCGGCTGGCTCCAGCCGAAACCGTTCGGCCAATGGGCGATGAATGTGATGACCAGGAACTGGATGCCGATGGCGGTGGCGAAGAACCTGGTGAACAGACCGAGCATGATGCAGACCGCACCAACGGTCTCCAGGAACCACACCACGTAGGCGAGCGGCAGCGCGGGTTCGATGCCGCGGCGCGCCAGACTGTTGGCGGCCCAGGCCGACACCGTGGTGGTCATCAGCTTGTTGATGCCGTGGACCAGCAGCATTCCGCCCGCCGTGAGGCGGATGACGAGATACGAAAGGTCGCGCGAGTACTCGTAGAACGGGGCGAGAGGCTGGATGACCGGCCTTGGCTCGCCTTGCGTCACGGCAGGTTGTGACCCGGATGTGATCGTGCTCATGCGTTTCCCCCGGCTTGGTCTTGTGGACAGTTATCGACGATAAACAGACGTGAACTCCCGCCGCACTCCAAGGATCGCATGCAGATCAGTCGCTGATCCAGCAGGATGTTACCGCGCGACGAGTCGCCTTAAGGTTCATATTTTATGACCGGTCCGCGCCGATTGCCGGAAAATCGAAACGATCTCCACTGATTCGCAGCGGAGCGATCGTGATCGGACATCGATCGACAACGGCTATGGCGCGAGGTCGGCCCATACGACACCAAGAGCCTTGCTAAGGTCGCATTTTTCGTATCTTCTACGCCACAATTCGGATTTTGGCCGCTCCGGCCGTTGCGTGCCGACAGGGCGCACTCGCTTCGGATCTTCACCAAAACCCGGGTTGTGGCGCGGATCGCAGCGATGCGGGCGTGTTTCGCGAACTTGAGGCATCATCGACTAGGAGACAGACGATGCAAAAGGGCACCGTCAAGTGGTTCAATCCAACTAAAGGCTACGGGTTCATTCGCCCCTCGACCGGCGATAAGGACGTCTTCGTCCATATCTCGGCCGTGGAGCGCGCTGGCCTCAGCACTCTCAACGAAGGCCAGACTGTCGAGTACGAGCTCGTGACCAATCGCGGCAAGACATCGGCGGAGAATCTCAAGGTGTCGTGACGCAGCAACAAGGCCGGCTCACCGGCCCGCGAGTTCTTCCCGTAGCCCCCGGCCCTTGCGCCGGGGGTTGCTTTTTGCGGGGCTGCTGCAGAGCCAAAGCATTTTCAGGAAAAATGGAACCCGGTTTTCCGTCCGAAAATGCGAAGAGGCAAAAAGTTAGAGCACATTCAGTTTCCGTTGAAACTGAATGTGCTCTAAGCCGTCGCCCTACAGCCGGCGATCTCCTCGAGATCCGGATAGAAGCGCGCCGTCATGCGCCCGACATAGCGCTTGAGGTTGTCATGACGTTCGGCGGCGGTGCGGATCGGCGTCTCGAAAATCGGGCACAACACGTTGGCCGTGAACGCGAACATGGTCGCGTCGGCGCCGGTCGGCTCCGCCCCCATGAAGAACGGCTTCGGCCCGAGATAGTCGGCGATGGCGTCGATCGCCCGCGTAGCCAGCGCGGTGATCTCGACCGGCGAATGGCGGCCCATGCCATGGGCATGGAGCGCCTTGCGGACGTGGCGCCGGATCATCGCGACCACGATCGGCCGGACCGGCGCCGGAACCTTGCGGAAGAAAACGATCGGGCCTTTTGCGAAATTGGCGTCGTCCATCCATCTCGCATGGAGCAACGCCCAGTAAAGGTGGTCCTCAGCCATCTTCTCGAACGCCCAGGCGGTCGCGCGCTGCTCGGCGGTGAGCCCGCGGTCGAAGTCGATCTGGTATTTCCATTCGAGATGCCAGCGGATGAACGTCGAGTCGGCGACAAGCCCACCATCGTCTTCGATATAGGGCAGCTTGCCCTTCGGCGCCTTGCCGAAGCCTTCGGTATCGGTCCGGTAGGGCTGGCCCGACATTTTCAGGAGCATTTCGGCCTTGGTCACGAACGGGCTCGGGTCGGGAAGGCCGAAATTCGGGCCGAAGGTGTGGAGCGTGATCATCGTTGCGTTTCCAGGTCAGCGATCCGCTGCGACCGCGTCGAACGAAGCGGTGGCTCAATTGTCGGGAACGATCAACGTGCCTTCCGACCTGGACGCACCGTCGATCACGCAACGGTCCCCGACAATCCGCACGCGCCCCGCCGCCACCAGGCCGAGTGCCAACGGGTAGATGCGATGCTCCACCTCGAGCACGCGCGCCGCAAGCGTCGCGGGCGTATCGTCATCGCGCACCGGCACGGCGCCTTGGGCGATGATGGGGCCTGAATCCATCTCCGGCACGACGAAATGCACGCTTGCGCCATGGATTTTCACCCCGCCGGCAAGCGCCCGCTCATGGGTATCGAGGCCTTTGAACGCGGGCAGCAGCGCCGGGTGGATGTTGAGCATGCGCGCCTCCCAGTGGCCGACAAACCAGGGCGTCAGCAGTCGCATGAACCCGGCGAGGCAGACGAGATCGATGCGGCTTTTCTCGAGCACGGCCTGCATTGCGCGCTCGAACGCCTCGCGGTCCTTGTCCTGCGCCGCGTGGTCGACAACCGCCGTCGCGACGCCGGCCGCCCGCGCATGGGCAAGGCCGGCGGCGTCGGGGCGGTTCGAGAGAACGAGCGCGATTTCGGCCGGAAACTCCGGCGCCTTCGCCGCCTCGATCAGCGCCACCATGTTGGAGCCGCGGCCGGAAATGAGGACCGCGACACGCTTCTTCACCATGCGCTCACCAGGCGAAATCGGGGCGTCCGCAAGAGCTGATGCGGGGGCCGATGACCTTGGGCGGGCAGGACGATGCCGGGCCGCGCGGTCGCGCGGACCATGTCGACGCCGGCCTCGGCTTGGATGAGGCCGCCGCAGCCCCGCTCGGCCATGACATATCCTCGGCTGCTCGCGCGCTTCGGTACTTGGGAATCCGTGACTGTGCAATGGCTTGATGGCGGATATACTCGGCACCGAAAGGAACGATGTGCCCGCCTGGAGCCAGGGTGGGGCGCTGAGCCGGGGCGCAGGTTTGAGCATTCCCAATCTGATTACGGTCGGCCGGATCCTGTTGGTTCCGGTCCTGGTTTGGGCGATCGCGTCGGGCGAGATGCGGATCGCGTTTGTCTTGTTCCTGGCCGCGGGCGTCAGTGACGCGGTGGATGGCTTTCTCGCCAAGCGCTTCGGCATGGCGACTGAGCTCGGCGCCTATCTCGATCCGCTCGCCGACAAGGCGATGCTGGTCTCGATCTACGTGGCGTTGGCAGTGATCGGCGCGATCCCGCTGTGGCTGGTCATTCTGGTGGTCTCCCGCGACATCATGATCGTAAGCGCCGTGATCCTGTCCTGGCTCGTCGACAAGCCGGTGCCGCTCAAGCCGCTGCTCGTCTCCAAGCTCAATACGGTCGCGCAGATCGTGCTCGCGCTCCTGGTCATTGCGGCGCTAGGCTTCGATTTCGATGCCCAACTGGCGATCGTGGCGCTGATGGCGCTGGTCGCGGTCTTGACGCTGCTTTCCGTCGCCTTCTATGTCGCCGAGTGGGTGCGTCACATGAATGCGGTGGATTCCGGACCTTGACCCGCACGGCGGGAAGCGATCGATCAACCCTGCTGGAGCCGATGACCCGATGATGTATGAGCGCCCCGTCATTTTCTGGCTGGTGATCGTTTTCGTGTTTTGCGCCTTGCTGTGGCTGCTGAGCGAGGTCCTGCTGCCGTTCGTGGCCGGCGTGGCGCTCGCCTACGTGCAAGTGCCGCTGGCCGACCGGTTGGAACGCCTCGGCATGAATCGGACCGTAGCGGCGCTGCTGATCGTCGTTACCGTCGTGCTGGCGCTGCTGGCGATCGCGCTGCTGGTTGTGCCCTACGTGATGCAGCAGCTCATGACGTTGATCTCGACCCTTCCTACCCATGTGTCGCGCTTGCGCGACATCGTTGCCGATCCGAACTGGCCCTGGCTGAACTGGCTCGTTTCCGGCGAGCAGAACAAGGCCGTTTCCGAGCTCGTCGGTCACGCCTCGGCCTGGCTCACGAAGTTTGCCTATTCGCTATGGTCCGGCGGCAAGGCGCTGGTCTCGTTCGCCTCGGTCGTCATCATCATGCCGGTGGTGACCTTCTATCTGATCTGCGACTGGCACGGCATGCTGAAGATCCTGGATGGCTGGATCCCCGTGCGTCATCGTGAGACGGTGCACGAGCTGGCCCGCGAGATCGACAAGGCCATCTCCGGGTTTCTGCGCGGGCAGCTCGTCGTGTGCTTCCTGCTCGGCCTCTACTACGCGATCGCACTGACGCTGGTCGGCCTGCAGTTCGGCGTGCTGATCGGCGTGGTCGCCGGCCTGATTACATTCGTGCCCTATGTCGGATCGCTCACCGGCCTGCTGGTCGCCTCGGCCGTGGCGATTACGCAGTTCTGGCCGGAGTGGCAGTGGATTGTCGCCGTTGTCGTCATTTTCCTGGTCGGCCAATTCGTCGAGGGCAACATCATCGCGCCCAAGCTGGTGGGCGAGCGCGTGGGACTGCATCCGGTCTGGATGATCTTCGCGATGTTCGCATTCGGCTATCTGTTCGGTTTCGTCGGCCTCCTGCTGGCGGTGCCGCTGGCGGCGGCGATCGCGGTGCTGTTCCGCTTCGGGCTGCGCCGCTATCTCGCCAGCCCGATCTATACGGGAGGCCAGCCGAGTTGACCGCCATGGCCGTCGGTCCGCGTCAGCTCGCGCTTGCGCTCGATCATGCGGAAAGTCTTGCGCGCGACGATTTTCTCGGCGGCCCCTCGAATGCGGCCGCGCTCGCGCTGATCGACGCCTGGCCCGACTGGACGCATCGCGCGGTCGTTCTCACCGGCCCGGAAGGCTCCGGCAAGAGCCACCTCGCGGCCATCTGGGCGCGCGCCGCTGGCGCCCGTACGGTCGCCGCGCGCATGCTCGAGGAAGCCAAGGTGCCGGCCGCGCTCGCGACCGGCGCGCTGGTCGTCGAGGACCTCAAGCCGGACGCCTTCGAGGAGCGCGCGCTGTTTCACCTGATCAATCTTGCCCGCGAGGAGGAGGCCTTCGTCCTGCTCACCGCGCGCACCGCGCCCGCCGGATGGACCTTGGCGGTGCGTGACCTCGGCTCGCGGCTGCGGGCGCTGCCGGTCGTCGCCATGGCGCCGCCGGACGACGCGCTGCTGCGTGCCGTGCTGGTCAAGCTCTTTGCCGACCGCCAGCTCGCGGTCGACGAAAGCCTCATCGGCTACCTGGCGACGCGGATCGAACGCTCGTTCGCCGCCGCGCGTGCGGCCGTGGCGCGGCTCGACCAGGAGGCTATGCGGCAGCAGCGGCCGCTGACCCGGGCCTTGGCGGCGGAACTGCTGCGGCCCGACCAAGCTTGACGGAATGGGCGGTCGTAGCGTCATGTCACCGTAAGTTCACGAATAGCCGCCATTCTGGCGCGATGAAGAAAGGCGCCCTGCGGGCCATGGTTGACCGCGGCCAAGCTGTTGTTTTGGAAGAGAAAGTCGTGCCGATCCCGGCCTCATCCGGGGCCGAGGCCGCACCACCTTTCGACCTATTAGCGAGCCCTGAACGATTTATTAACCGCGAGTTGTCCTGGCTCCATTTCAACAGACGGGTGCTCGAAGAGGCGGCCAACGAGGCCCATCCGCTGCTCGAGCGGGTGCGGTTCCTGTCGATTTCGGCCAACAATCTCGACGAGTTCTTCATGGTCCGCGTTGCCGGCCTCAAGGGCCAGCTGCGTGCCGGCATCGCCACCAAGTCGCCCGACGGTCTCACCCCTGCCGAGCAGCTCGCCCGCATCGGGGAGGCGGTCGCGGTGCTGGGGACCGACCAGCAGCAGCGCTGGCTTGAGCTTCGCCGGATGCTGGCCGAGCAGGGCATCGTGCTGGTCGACGGGCCCGACGTCACGAAGAAGGAAAAGAGCTGGCTCGAGGATTATTTCCTGCGGCAGATTTTTCCTTTGCTCACGCCGCTCGCCATCGACCCGGCGCATCCGTTCCCGTTCATCCCCAATCTCGGCTTCACGATCGCGCTACAGCTTGCGCGCGCCAGCGACGGCAAGGCGATGAATGCGCTGATCCGCATTCCCAACCGCACCGAGCGCTTCATCCGGCTGCCGAGCTCCGACGGAGCGACCGCCGCGCGGGTCATTACCCTCGAGCAGGCGACCGGCCTGTTCATCGGACGCCTGTTCCCCGGCTATGCGGTAAAAGGGCAGGGCGCCTTCCGGGTGATCCGCGATTCCGAGATCGAGATCGAGGAAGAGGCGGAAGATCTGGTGCGCGAGTTCGAGACCGTGCTCAAGCGCCGCCGGCGCGGATCGGTGATCCGTCTCGAAATCGAGGCGGCGATGCCGGTCGAGTTGCGGCGCTTCGTGCAGCGGGCGCTCGCCTGCAGCGACGACGAGGTATTCCTGGTCGACGGCGTCCTTGCGCTCAGCGAGCTTTCCCAGCTCACGAGCCTCGACCGGCCGGACCTCGAATTCGTCCCCTACAATCCGCGCTATCCCGAGCGGGTCCGCGACCATCGCGGCGACTGCTTCGCTGCCATCCGCCAGAAGGACCTCATCATCCACCATCCCTACGAGTCGTTCGACGTGGTGGTGCAGTTCCTGCAGCAGGCGGCACGCGACCCCGATGTTGTCGCCATCAAGCAGACGCTCTACCGCACCTCGTCGGAATCCCCGATCGTACGGGCGCTGGCCGAGGCCGCCGAGGCCGGCAAGTCGGTGACCGCGCTGGTCGAGCTCAAGGCGCGCTTCGACGAGGAGGCCAATATCCGATGGTCGCGCGCGCTCGAGCGCGCCGGCGCGCAGGTGGTCTACGGCTTCATCGAGCTCAAGACCCACGCCAAGCTGTCGATGGTGGTGCGTCGCGAAGGCGGTGCGCTCGCGACCTATGTTCATGTCGGCACCGGCAACTATCACTCGGTTACCGCGCGCGTCTACACCGACCTTTCGTTCTTCACTTCCGATCCGGTGATCGCGCGCGACGTGGCGCACGTCTTCAACTACATCACCGGCTATGCGGAGCCGGCGGAGCTCGAACGGATGGCGATTTCGCCGCTCACCCTGCGAAAACGCATCCGCGAGCACATCACGCAGGAGATCGCCCACGCCAAGGCCGGCCGCCCGGCCGCAGTCTGGATGAAGGACAACGCGTTGGTCGACCCCGAGATCATCGACATGCTCTACGAGGCCTCGCGTGCGGGGGTCGCGGTCGACCTCGTCGTGCGCGGCATCTGCTGCCTGCGGCCGGGGGTTCCCGGCCTGTCCGACAACATCCGGGTGAAGTCGATCGTCGGGCGCTTCCTCGAGCACAGCCGCATCTACTGCTTCGGCGCCGGCCACGGCCTGCCCCATCCCAAGGCCGCGGTCTACATCTCGTCCGCCGACATGATGCCGCGCAATCTCGACCGCCGCGTCGAGGTTCTATGCCCGATTCTCAATCCCACCGTGCACGAGCAGGTGCTCGAGCAGATCATGGTGGCGAATTGGAAGGACAACGAGCAAAGCTGGAAACTTCTACCCGACGGCACCTCGAATCGCATAAAAGCGGCCGAGGGCGAGGAACCCTTCAACGCCCACAAATACTTCATGACCAATCCGAGCCTGTCGGGTCGTGGCAAATCGCTCAAGGAATCGTCGCCGCGTAGTCTTATACGCCGTCTCGACCGCTCGTAAGCGGCGGCGCCCCGCAATGGATATCGCGCAAGGTCGTCTCGATCACGGGCCGCCGATCGCCGTCATCGACATCGGCTCGAACTCCGTGCGCCTCGTCGTGTACGAGGGACTCACCCGCAGCCCGACCCCGATCTTCAACGAGAAAGTATTGTGCGGCCTCGGCCGCGAGGTGCAGACCACCGGACTGCTGGCGGCCGATGCCGTCGACAAGGCGCTCTCCGCCTTGCGACGCTTCCGCGCGCTCTGCGATCGGATGGAGGTTGCGCAGCTTTGGTCGATAGCGACCGCCGCCGCGCGCGACGCCAGCAACGGCAAAAGCTTCGTCTCGGAGGCCGAGCGCATCTGCGGCTGCAAGATCGACGTGTTGTCCGGCAAGCGCGAGGCGGAATTGTCCGCGCTCGGCGTGGTGTCGGGCTTCCACCGACCCGACGGCATCGTCGGCGACCTCGGCGGCGGCTCGCTCGAATTGACCGAGGTGCACGGGCACCGGATCAAGGGCGGCGTCACGCTTCCGCTCGGCGGGCTCGCGCTGCAAGACGTTTCCGCGAAGTCGATCAAGAAGGCAGAAAGGATCGTCAAGAAGGCGCTCGACGACGCCCGCCTGCTCGAAGGCGGCGCCGGACGCACCTTTTACGCCATCGGCGGCACTTGGCGCGCGCTCGCCCGGCTGCACATGTGGCAGACCGGCTATCCGCTTCACGTCATGCACGGCTATCGGCTGCCGGCGAAAGAGGCATCCGACTTCTCCAGCCTGGTGCATCGGGTCGATCCAGAAATGCTGTCGCAGATCGAGGTCGTCACCGATGCCCGCCGGCCGCTGCTGGCCTATGCCGCGCTCGTGCTTGAATATCTGGTGCGGATGGGGCGGCCAAAGGAAGTCGTCATCTCCGCGCTCGGCGTCCGCGAGGGCTTGCTCTATTCGATGCTCGACCCCAAGGAGCGCGAGAAGGACCCGCTGATCGCCGCCGCCTGCGAGCTCAACTTGCTGCGCTCGCGCTCGCCTGCGCACGGCGAGGAGCTGACCGCGTGGACGGATCGCTTCATGGCGTCCTCGGGTATCGAGGAGACCGCGGACGAGCGGCGGCTGCGCCATGCCGCCTGCCTGCTCGCCGACATCGGCTGGCGCGCGCATCCCGATTATCGCGGCGAGCAGTCGCTCAACATCATCGCCAACGCCGCGTTCGTGGCGATCGATCATCCCAGTCGCGCCTATATCGCGCTTGCCGTGTTCTTCCGTCACGTCGGGCTGGTGGACGAGGAGCTGTCGCCGCGATTGCGCGAGCTCGCCTCGACCCGGGTGCTCGACCGCGCCCGCGTGCTCGGCGCCGCGCTGCGGGTCGCCTACCTGGTGTCGGCCTCGATGCCGGGCGTGCTGCCGAAGACGCCGATGCTGGTCGAGCGCGGCCGGCTGGTGCTGCGCTTCGACAACGGCCTCAAGGCGCTCGCCGGCGAGCGCGTGTTCATCCGCCTGCGCCAGCTCGCGCGCCTGGTCGGGCGGGAACCGGTGATGGAGGCGGGGTAGTACGATCGCACGCGTAATCCCAAGTCCCCTCCGCTCGCACCGATCAATGATCGCGTCGAACCAAGAGGAGGGACGCCGTGCCGTTTTGGCAGAGATTGCTGATCACCCTGGCCGTGATGCTGGCCGCGAGCTACCTCGTCGGGCTGGTCTGGCATTGGATTTTCAATGCCGACATTCCCAGCTATCTCAGCGGCGCGGTCGGCGGGCTGACCGCGGTGCCGACCTGGGAGTTCCTGCGGAGAATCCGCTCGAAACACCATTGAAGCGTTACGCGTGCGCTGGTGCCGGCGCCTTGGCACCCGGCTGCGCCGCCGCCTCCTCCTCCTCCTCCTCCTCCTCGAGCTTGCGCCGGATGATCCGCCGCGCCGCAACGCCGGCGCGGTCGAAGGCGAGGCTCACCAGCGGCGCGCCCGAGGGATCGCTGTCGATCAGTGCCTGCTGCATCTCGACCATGCGGGTGTCCTCGGCGAACGCCAGGTCGGTCATGTCCTTGTAGATCTTCGACACCTTGTCGTCGTCGAGGGCCCAGGAGCGGACCGTCGACCAGAAATAATGCGTGGTCCGCTCGGTTTCCGGCGTGAAGCTGTTGAGCACGACGTGAGTCGGGGTGCCGTACGGCGTGTCGCTGCCGGCCTCGCGCGCCCCGAGCGTGACCCGCACGTAGATTGGCGGCCGGAATTCCAGGAACTGCCAGCGGTCGATCTTGCCGTGCAATCCCCGCGCCGCCTGGTAGATCGGCGCGCTGTCGACGTTGCGCATCAGCCGTTGCGCCCGCACGACGTCGCCGTCGACCGAGACCTCGAGCGGCGTGTCGGTCACGCCGCCGCCCGCCAGCGTGGTCTTGTGCACGAACACGACATGGGTCAGGTCCAGGATGTTGTCGAGCAGCAACTGGTAATTGCCTTTGACGTGGATGGTGCCCGAGACGCCGGCCCAATCGGGCCTCACATTCTCGCTGAAGTCGGGAATCAGCGCCGGATCGGCGAGCGAAGCTTCGCCGAGCCAGACGAAGATCAGCCCGTGCATGTCGCGCACCGGGAAGCTGCGCGCGCGAAAATTGCGGCCGATCGGGGCGTTGCCCGGCACGTGGGTGCAGGCGCCGTCGGCGCCGAAACGGATGCCGTGATAGCCGCACTGGATGTCGTTGCCGATCACCTCGCCCGCCGACAGCGGCGCCTTGCGGTGCGGGCAGCGGTCGGTGAGCGCGGCGACCTGCCCGTCCCCGCATCGGTAGATCACCAGCGGCTCGTTGCAGATCGTGCGCGCCAGCGGCTTGTCGCCGAGCTCGGCGGAAATCGCGGCGGTGTACCATTGATTGCGAAGGAATGGGCCCAGGGGGTCCTCCGTTGCCGGCAGCGGACGCATCCTATCCGCTTGCGCAGCGGCAAAAAACTACTGCCGCTCCACCGCCACCACGCGGCCCTTCTCGATCGCCAACGACAGCCGGCCGTGCTTGAGCGCGAGCGCCTTCTCGCCGAACAGGTCGCGCCGCCAGCCGTGGAGCGCCGGCACGTCGGCGTCGTCGTCGGCGGCGATGCGGTCGAGGTCGTCGACCGTGGCGATCACCTTGGCGGCCACCCCGTGGCGCTCCGCGGTCATGCGCAGCAGCACCTTGAGCAGCTCCACGGTGGCCTGGCCGTTGACCGCGCCGCGCGGACGATCGAGCCGCGGCAGGGTCTTGGGATCGCGGGCAAGCCCGCGCTGGACCGCCTCGACGATCGCCTCGCCCCACTTCGAGCGCTCGAAGCCCCTGGGCAACGAACGCAGGCCTCCCAGCCGCTCGATCGTCGTCGGGGCCTGCAAGGCGATATCGCCGATGACGTCGTCCTTGATCACGCGCGAGCGGGGCACGTCGCGCGCCTGCGCCTCGCGCTCGCGCCAGGCGGCGACCTCGACCAGGACGGCCAGCTCCTTGGGCTTGCGCACGCGCGTCTTCAGTCGCTCCCAGGCGTGCTCGGGCTCGAAGCGATAGGTCTCGGCCGAGGTCAGCACCTTCATCTCCTCGCGCATCCATTCGCTGCGGCCGCGCTTCTCCAGATCGGCTGCGAGCGTGAGATAGACGTCGCGCAGATGGGTGACGTCGGAGATGGCGTAGGCGAGCTGCGCCTCGCTGAGCGGCCGCCGGGTCCAGTCGGTGAAACGGTTCGACTTGTCGAGCGTGTCGCCGGTGATGCGCTGCACAAGCTGGTCGTAGGAGATGGAATCGCCGTAGCCGAGCACCATGGCGGCCACCTGGGTGTCGACGATCGGGTGCGGGATGATGCCGGCCTCGTGCCAGCAGATTTCGATGTCCTGGCGGGCGGCGTGAAACACCTTGATGACCTTCTCGTCCCCCATCAGCGCGAAGAAGGGCGCCAGGTCGATGCCGTCGGCGATCGCATCGACGACCACTGCCTCGTCCGGGCTCGCCATCTGGGCGACGCACAGCACCGGGTAATAGGTGCTCTCGCGCAGGAACTCGGTGTCGACGGTCACGAAGGGATGCTGCGCGAGCCGGGCGCAGGCTTCGGCCAGTTTCTTGGTCTTGGTGATCGGCTCCATGTAACGGCTAGATAGCGCAGCCCGGCGGCTTTGTCAGGGCCGGATGTGCCCGCACCCGGAAGAGCCGCCTTGCTTTCGCCTCATGCTAGGGTCCAAGCCATGGATGGGGCGGCCGATTCGATCACCCACAGCGCGCGGGCCAACATTTTTCAGCACGGGGCGAGCTGGCGTCTCGCCCGGACGCGCTCGAGCGCGAAAGCATCGTGGCGGCGTTCATTCCGCTGATGATCATGTACACGCGCAAGAATTGGCCGCGCCGCTTCGATCCCGCCGCCGTTCCCAAGGAGGCGATGCCGGGCGGATAGGACGCTCAGACCGCCACGCGGAAGCGCTCGACCGCCGCCTCATCGACCGTAATGCCGAGCCCGGGTCCGCTCGGCAGCGCCACCGCGCCGTCCCCGATCGCCAGCGGGGCCCGGACGACGTCCTCGGCCAGATAGAAATGGGTGAGGCTCACGCCCCAGTCGATCGCCGGCGCGGCGCAGGCGAGATGGATCGCGGCCGCCGAAGCGATGCTCGATTCGGCGATCTTGGCGGCGACATTGACGGCGAGGTTGAGGCGCTGGCAGAGCTGCGCGGCGTCGAGCGCCGCGCTCATGCCGCCGAGCTTGATCAGCTTGAGCGAGACGCCGCCGGCGCCGCAATTCTTGTGCTCCTCGATATCGGCGAGCGAGTGGATGCCCTCGTCGGCGCCGATTGGGATCGGTGAGCGCCGCGTCAGCCGGGCAAGGCCGGCGAGGTCGTCATGGGCGAGCGGCTGCTCGACGAACAGGAGATCAGCGAGGCGCGCGCCCTCGACATAGCGGCTGGCGTCGTCGAAGCTCAGGCCGCAATTGGCGTCGGCGCACAGCGGCGTCTCGGCGCCGAGCGCGTCGCGCAGCGCGAGCGTGGCCGCGATCTCCGTCTCCACCGGCTTGGTGCCGATCTTGAGCTTGAAGAAGCCGAAGCCCTCGGCCCGCTTGGCATGCGCCTCGGCGATATCCTGCTCGGGGGTCGGATTGCCGAGCAGCCACATCGGCGCGACCTCCCAGCGCAGCGCACCGCCGACGAGATCGGCGAGCGGCAGCCCCGATGCTCGGCCGGCGAGGTCGAGCAATGCCATCTCGATCGCCGAATGGGCGCCGGTATTGCCGAACAGCGCGCTCTTGAGCTGGCGGCACAAAGCCGAGCGCTTCCAGGCATCCTGGCCGATCAGCAGGGGGGCGAGATGATCGCGCACCGCAGCGAGCAGGCCGCCGAGCGTGTCGCCGGTCATGGTCGGCGCCGAAGCCGCCTCGCCCCAGCCGATTGTGCCGTCCGCGGCCTCGATCCGTACCAGCAGGTTCAGGGCGCGGCTCACGGTCGCGCCTGCCATCGCCACCGGCTTCTTGAGCGGCAGGCCCACCGGGATGGCGTCGACGCGGCGGATGGTCAGCGGCGCCCGCTCGCCGATCCGTTGTCGTGCATCGGTGCGTGTTTCCATGGCGCGTCTCATCGGCTGCCGCGCACCCGCGGCATGTGGATGAACTCCCAGGGCGACGGCATCGGTCCGACCGGTACTTCGATCAAGGTAGGCACGTCGCGGCGCTTGAACGCGCGCCTGAGCGCGGCGCGCAGCTCCTGCGGGCTGCGCGCGCGTTCGGCCTCGGCGCCGAAGCTTTGCGCGTAGCGCACGAAATCGGGATTGGCGAGGTCGCTCGCGATCACCCGGTTGCCGTAGTGCTCCTCCTGGATGCGGCGCACGTTTCCGAACGCGTCGTCGTTGAACACCACGACGGTGAGGGCAATGCGGTGGCGCATGGCGGTGGCGAGCTCGTTCGAGGTGAAGAGGAAGCCGCCGTCGCCGGAGATCGACAGCACCGGCACGTCGGGCCGCGCGTGCTGCGCGCCGAGCGCGGTGGCAAAGCCCCAGCCGAGATTGTCCTGATAGCCCGGCGAGAGGAACGTGCGCGGTCTATGGACTGGCAGTAGAATCCGGGCGGCAAACCCGATCTGGGTCACCTCGTCGACGAAAATTCCGTCCTCCGGCAGCTCCGCGCGGATCGCCTCGAGAAAACCGATCTGCGGCGCAAGCTTGTCGAGGCGCTTGCGCATCTTGGCTTGGCGCTCCTCCATTTCCGCGCGACGCGACGGGCGCTCGCGCCCGCCGAGCGCTTCGATCAGGCGGCGCAGGATCGGCTTGGCGTCGCCGATGAGCGCCACCGCCGGCCGCCGGAAGCGCTCCGGCTCCTCGGGATCGGCATCGACCCGGATGATCGAAAGCTGATCATCGATGCCCCATTGCGTGAGCGGATAGAAAAGCCGGCTGCCGATGCCCAAAGCCATGTCGGCCTCGCCCCACAATTCGCGGCCGAGCGGCAGCGTGACGCTGAGCGGATCGCGGCTGTCGAGCACGCCGCGGCCGCGCCGGTAGCCCAGCACGGGAGCTTGCAGGAGCCGCGACAGCTCGGTCACCTCGGCGGCCGCATCCTGGGCGCCGCCGCCAACGACGATCAGCGGCCGCTTGGCATCGGCCAGACGCCTGGCGGCGTCGCCGACCACGTCCTCGTCGATCGGCGACTGCGGCGCGGCGACAGGCGGCGCGATCGCGGGCACCGGCGCGCTGCGGCCCCACATGTCGATCGCGCATTCGAGCACGGCCGGACCGGGGCGGCCGCTGGCCATGGCGCGAAACGCGTCGGCCACCAGCGCGGGGGCCTGCGTCGGCGCGCGGATGCGCGCGGAAAAGTCGACCAGGCGCGCGATGATGCCGGCCTGATCGCGGATCTCGTGCAAGTGACCGATGCCGCGGCCGATGGCGGCCTGGGCGATCTGGCCGATCAGCGCCAGCACCGGCGCGTTCATTCCATAGGCGGTGAGCAGCGCCGCCGCGGAATTGAGCAGGCCCGGCCCCGGCACCACCGAGTAGGTCTGCGGCTTGCCGGTCGCCAGCGCCGCGCCGAGTGCCATATAGGCGGCGCCCTGCTCGTGCCGGGTGTGGATGGTGCGGATGCCGTCCGCCTTGAACAGGGCGTCGAACAAATGGTCGTTGTGGACGCCGGGAAGCGCATAGATCGTGTCGATGCCATGGGCGATCAGCGCCGCAATGGTCGCCTCCGCCGTGGTCATCCGATTGGCGGCCTGCGCCGTCGATTTCTTGCTGGCCGGCGGCTTGGTCTTGGGCATTTGTGCTCGAAGCGGCATGCGCGCCCGAGTGTGCAGATCGGGCGCACGCTGTCGAGACCCTGTGACGCGGATATCGCCGGAGGCGGGCGTTTGAACTTGTGGCGGGCGGCGGCCGACTAAGCATCGAGGCGTAAAAGCAACAACAATGCGGAATGCCCGTGATCAGGAATTTCCTCATCGTCGCCGGGATCGCCACGCTGGTCGCGGTGTCTGTCGGCTCGCTGGCTTCGGCCATGATGGCGGGCTACCCGCCGTCCAACAAGATCAGTCGCGGCCTGCTCCCGGCTAGTCCCGGCACGACCGAGGTGGCGACGCTCTGCGCGTTCAGGAAGACGCAATCCGGCTTCGCGGCCATCTGGTACGGGTGCGAGCCGACGTCGCGCGATCAGTGAGCCCGCCGAACCCGCGACTTCTCGCCTCATGCTCCCCCACGGATGCACGAAGACAAACAAGAGCCATCATCGGATGCGCAGTTGGATCCGGCATGAGAGATCGGGTCGGGCGGCCTGACGATTGGGAACGCTGCCGTGACTCTCGTTCTGCCGACCGTCTTCACGTTGCTTGCCGCCGCATTTTTCTTCACGCTCGAGCGGGCGCGGCCGGGACGCGAGCTGCCCAACGCGCGCGGCTGGTATGCGCGCGCCATCCTCATCAATCTGGCCCAGATCGCCATCACGCTCGCCACCAACGAACTCTGGATCCGCGCCTTTGCCGGCTCGTCCGCCTTTCACCTCGCGACCCTCAATATGCCGGTGCTGGAAGGCTTCGCCGGCTGGTTCGTCGGCACGTTCTTCTTCTATTGGTGGCACCGCATCCGCCATCTCGACGGCTTCTGGGTGTTGCTCCACCAAGTGCACCACTCGCCGGCACGGATCGAGGCCATCACATCGTTCTACAAGCACCCGCTCGAGATCCTGGCCGATTCGGCGCTTGCCGCCGTGATCCTCTATCCGTTGCTCGGGGTCTCGCTCGAAGGCGCGCTGTGGTTCAACTGCTTCGCCGCCACCGGCGAGTTCTTCTACCATTCGAACTTCAAGTCGCCGCCCTGGCTGAAATATCTGATCCAGACGCCGGAGCTGCACTCGATCCACCACCAGCTCAACGTCCATCGCTACAATTTTGCCGATCTGCCGGTCTGGGATCGGCTGTTCGGAACCTACAAGGACGCCGATACGTTCGCCAAACATTGTGGATTTCCGCGCGACAACGAGCGCAAGCTCGTGGCGATGCTGGCATTCAAGGACGTCTACGACGACTGACGATGCCCGCTTGACAAGCGCAAGCACGCCATGCGCTTGTGCGGCCCAATTCATGGGCCTGCGCGAATCCTTCCGCCGGCCATTCCGACGGGCCGGATGATGCACCGCTATCGCACTCACACCTGCGGCGCGCTGCGCGACAGCGACATCGGCAAGGAGGTGCGGCTGTCCGGCTGGTGCCACCGCATCCGCGACCACGGCGGTCTCCTGTTCATCGACCTGCGCGACCACTACGGCGTCACCCAGGTGGTGGCCGACCCCGATTCGTCGGCCTTCAAGGAAGCCGAAAAGCTGCGCTCGGAATGGGTGATCCGCATCGACGGTAAGGTGCGAAGGCGTCCGGCCGGCACCGAGAACCCCGAGCTGCCGACCGGCGCGATCGAGGCCTATATCAGTGCGATCGAGGTGCTCGGCCCAGCCGGCGAGCTGCCGATGCCGGTGTTCGGCGAGCAGGAATATCCCGAGGAGATCAGGCTCAAATACCGCTTCCTCGACCTCCGTCGTGAGCGCCTCCACCGCAACATCATGCTGCGTGGCGCCGTGATCGATTCGATCCGGCGCCGCATGAAGGAGCAGGGCTTCTTCGAGTTCCAGACCCCGATCCTGACCGCATCCTCGCCCGAAGGCGCGCGCGACTACCTGGTGCCGTCGCGGCTGCATCCCGGAAAGTTCTACGCGCTGCCGCAGGCGCCGCAGCAGTTCAAGCAGCTGGTGATGATTTCCGGCTTCGACCGCTACTTCCAGATCGCGCCGTGTTTCCGCGACGAGGATGCCCGCGCCGACCGCTCGCCCGGCGAATTCTATCAGCTCGACCTGGAAATGAGCTTCGTCACCCAGCAGGACGTGTTCGACGCGGTCGAGCCGGTGATGCGCGGCGTGTTCGACGAGTTTTCCGGCGGCAAGCCGGTGACGCAGAAATTCCCGCTCATTCCCTACAAGGAGGCGATGCTCAGATACGGTTCGGACAAGCCGGATCTGCGCAATCCGCTGGCGATCGCCGACGTGACCGAGGAGTTCAACGAGGGCTCCGTCACCTTCAACGCCTTCAAGAACCTGATCAAGGCGGGCGGCGTCGTGCGCGGGATCCCGGCGCCTGGCGCGGCCGCGCAGCCGCGCTCCTGGTTCGACAAGCTCAACGACTGGGCGCGCACCGACATGGGCGCGCCCGGGCTCGGCTATATCGTGTTCGAGGCCGATGGCGGCAAAGGTCCGATCGCAAAATTCATTCCTCCGGATGTGCAGGCGAGGATGATGGCCAAGGCCGGCATCAAGCCCGGCGACGCGCTGTTCTTCTCGGCCGGCAAGCCGGATGCCGCCGCCAAGCTGGCGGGCGCCGCGCGCGCCAAGTTCGGCGAGGAGTTCGGCCTCATTGACAAGGGCCGTTTCGAGTTCTGCTGGATCGTCGATTTCCCGATGTACGAATGGAACGAGGAGGAGAAGAAGATCGACTTCTCCCACAATCCGTTCTCGATGCCGAACATGGAGGTCGAGGAGTTTCTCAAGCTCGATCCGGCCGACCACGAGAAGATCCTCTCCATCAAGGCGATCCAGTACGACATCGTTTGCAACGGCGTGGAGCTCTCCTCCGGCGCGATCCGCAACCATCGCCCCGACGTGATGCGCAAGGCCTTCGCCATCGCCGGCTACGGTGAGAACACGCTGGAGCAGAAATTCGGCGGCATGTTGCGCGCGCTCTCGCTCGGCGCGCCGCCGCACGGCGGCATCGCTCCCGGCATCGATCGCATCGTCATGCTGCTCGCCGGTGAGGAAAACCTGCGCGAGGTGGTGCTGTTCCCGATGAACCAGCGCGCCGAGGATCTGCTGATGGGCGCGCCGTCGGAGGTCTCGCCGAAGCAGCTGCGCGAGCTGCATATCCGGCTCGATTTGCGGGAAAAGGGCTGAGCAATTCGCAGTGATGGAGTAAGCTTGCCGCTCGCAACCGGCCGGGCGCTCGCCGGCCGCGGGACCCAAGGGCTCTTGTCATGCCGCACTCGCGTTTTTTCGGCGGCGCCATTGCGGTGGCGCTCGTTGCTGCCTCAGCGCCCACCGTGGCCGGCGCCCAGCCATCGCTGAAAATCTTCGACTCCCATCTGCATTACAATCAGGAGCCGAGCCCGCTCTATTCGCTCGACCAGGTGCTCGATATCTTTCGCCGCAACAATGTCGCCGGCATCCTCTCGAACAGCCGGCCCAACAAGGGCACGCACCAGCTCGTCGACGCCAAGCCGGCAGGGCTCTGGGTGGTGCCCTTCATCCGTCCCTATCGCACGCGCGACGATGTCTGGAACTGGCAGTCCGATCCCGCGATCTACGACCTGATCGAGAGCGAATACAGGCGCGGCTACTTCCGCGGCGTCGGCGAATTTCACATCAATGGAAACGCGGCGGCCGAGCCGCTGGTCAAGAAGGTGGTGGACTTCGCGGTCGCGCGCGACCTCTATCTGCTCGCGCATTGCGACGAGACCGCGCTGCTCATTCTGTTCGATCACAACGCCAAGGCCAAGATCATCTGGGCCCATTCCGGCTTTTCGCTGGCGCCGGCGCGGGTGCAGGAGCTCTTGGGCAAATATCCGGCGCTGATGGGGGAGCTGTCCTATCGCAGCGGCATCACCGAAAACGGCGGTGCGCTCTCCACCGAATGGCGCGTGCTGTTTGCCCGTCATTCCGATCGGTTCCTGCTCGGTTCCGACACCTGGATCAACCAGCGCTGGTTCAGCTACGACACCATCATGCAGAACTATCGCGGCTGGCTCGCGCAACTCCCGGCAGAGCAGGCGGCGCGTATCGCCCACGGCAACGCCGAGCGGCTGTTCGGCGGCAAGGTCGAATGATGCCATGCGAAAGCCGTGACGGTTTGGGCAAGGGTGCCATTGTTTAGGGCTGGCGTTCGGACCATCTCGTCAGTCATTCCCACTTTGATCCTGTGGAAATGCGGGTGGAGAACGGCGCGCCGCCGACCTTGCCCGCCAAACGGGAACGGGGCACTCTGCGACATTGGGAGCGCATTTCAGGGACATTGTTTCCGACAATAATCAACAACAAGACCAGAGACATTCCGGACAGCCCCAATGCCGCCAGCCAAGGGTCGCGACAAGGCTGCTTTGGTGATTTCTCACCCCGGCCATGAACTCTGTGTGCATCATTGGCTCGAGACTGCGCGCCCCGATGTCTTCGTCCTGACCGATGGATCGGGCCGCAGCGGCATATCGAGGCTCGACTCGACGACGAAGATCATCGCAAGCGCAGGTGCGTCGGCTGCCACGATCTATGGGCGCTTCACCGATCCGGACATCTACGCCGCGCTTCTGCAACGCGATTTCGGCTTGTTCGAGCGGCTCGTGATGGAGCTTGCCGAAACATTCGTGCGGACGCAGATCGAGTGCGTCGCGGGTGACGCGGTCGAAGGCTACAATCCCATCCATGACGCCTGCCGCCTCGTCATCGACGCGGCGGTGGGGATCGCAGGCCGCATGAGCGGGCGCCGAATCGTCAATCGGGATTTCCTGTTGTTCGGCCGTCACGACTCCCACCCCGAGGAGGTGCGGGCCAGCGCGATCTGGCTCACCCTCGACGAGGACGCGTTCGCGCGCAAGTTGGCGGTAGCGCGGATGTATCCCGAGCTCAGGAATGAGGTCGAAGCTGCGCTCGACAAGAAGAAGATTGAGGCGTTGCGGCGCTATCCGGAACTGAGCGCCCAGGTCGACAGATTGACGGACGCGATGGGAAGCGATGCTTATCGCGTGGAATGCTTGCGTCTGGTGAGCGAGCCCGCGAAAGCAAATCGGCCGGATAAGGAGGTTCCTTTCTACGAGCGGTACGGCGAATTGCTCGTGGCGGCGGGCGTTTACCAGCATGCGATCCGCTACCGCGAGCATGTTGCGCCCCTCGCGGACGCCATCCGGCGCTTCGCCGATGCCAGACATTAGCCGCAGAGAATGCCGCCGATTGCCGTGCGCCAGGTATCACAGGCGCTGAACACGTGAGAACGCCCGAAGGATGAGCGACCGACTTACGATTCTGATCACCAACATATGGCTTGCTGATCGCGCCGGATCGGAAGTTGTGGTTCGCGACTTGGCGGTCGGCCTCGCGCGCCGCGGCCACCGGCCGATCGTCTATTCGCCCACGCTCGGGGCGGTGGCGGCCGAGATCGCGGCACGCGGGATCGCGGTGATCGACGATCTGCAGAAGCTCGCCGAAACGCCCGATATCGTGCACGGCCAGCACTCGATTCCCGCGGCCGAGGCGCTCATCCGATTTCCAAGCGCCCCCGCGATCTACGTTTGCCATTCGTTCGACATGTGGCTCGAGGCACCCGTCCATTTCCCCCAGATTGGAGCCTACGTGGCGGTCGACGAGGCCTGTCGCGACCGGCTTGTTCACACGGAGGGCATCGCGCCTGCGCGTGTCGTGATCTTGCGCAACGCCGTCGATCTCAAGCGCGTGCCCGCGCGACCGCGGGAGCTCGCCGCACACCCACGAAGCGCGCTGGCCTTTGCAAAGGCATGCAACGTGCCGCAGGTTGCGGCCGCCTGCGAGAAGCTCGGCGTTGCGTATCACGCGATCGGGCAGGCGGCCGGTCGGGTGGTCGCCGATCCGGAACAGGAGATGGTCAAGTTCGACCTCGTCTTCACCAGCGCGCGCGGAGCGCTCGAAGCCCTCTGCTGCGGCTGCGCCGTGATCGTCTGCGACGGTCGTGGCTTGGCCGGACTCGTCACGTCGCGCAACTACGGGACGCTCCGGACGCAAAATTTCGGGTTGCGCAGTCTCACCGAGCCGGTCACCGTCGAGCGATGCGTCGAGGAAATGGGGCGTTACGATCGCGACAACGCGGCCGTCGTCACCGATCTCACGCGCCGCGATGCCGATCTGGAGGTGGCGCTTGATGAGCTTGAAAAGCTCTACGCCGAGGTTCGTAGCGGGGCGCGCCGGCCGACCTTCAGCGCGGCCGAGCACGGACGTGCGGTGACGCGCTTTCTCAACGAGCATCTGCCGCGGCGGCCGGGTCTTTGGCCTTGGACGGCTGAGCGCGAGGGCGCGCAAAGCCGGGCACAAAGTCTCGAACAGTCGATCGACCAATTGACGCTCGCGGACTTGAAGCGGTCGCGGCTGTTGAAGCTCGGGCGCATGTTGCGACGCATGATGGGTCGGCCGACGCCGTACTGAGCGGTCGGGCGCCGCCGTGAGCCCGCTTGATTCATCCCCCGATTAGGCGTTGAATTTTGGAAGCGTTCCAAGAGACGGCGGCCGTCGCGGCGCGCTCTCCTGTGCCCTGACGGAGCGCCGGCCGGGTCGATCGACCGGCACGCACGAGGTGCCTACACGCACCTCAACGGGAGGGACATACATGCACGACATCAAACGGCGCGCCTTCATGCGAGGCGCGGCACTGGGCGCGCTCGCCTTCACGGTGGGCGGCGTCGAGGTTCTGATCACCCCGGGCGAGGCGCGCGCGCAAGGCGTGCCGTTCCGCCTGCTCAAGGCCAACGAGGGCGAGACCATCGAGGCCCTGGGCGAGACGCTGGTGCCGGGCGCGCGCAAGGCCGGCATCGCGCACTTCATCGACCACCAGATCTCGGTACCGGCGGAGGAGGCGCTGCTGCAGGCGCGCATCTTCAACGTGCGCCCGCCGTTTGCGAATTTCTATCGCACCGCCGTCGGCGCGATCGATCGCGGCAGCGAGAAGGTCTTCGGCCGCAAGTTCGCGCAGCTCACCGCTACCGAGCAGGTCGAGTTCGTCGGTCAGATGCGCCAGAACAAGATCGAGGGCTGGACCGGTCCGGCCGCGGCATTCGTCTACACCCTGCTGCGCACCGACGCCGTCGACGTCGTGTACGGGACGATGGAAGGCTACGCGGCGCTGGGCATCCCCTACCAGGCCCACATCGAGCCCGAGAAGAGGTGGTGACATGGCGAACGAAAAAGTAGACGTCGTCATCGTCGGCGCCGGCGCATCCGGCTCGGTCTATGCGTCCGTGCTGGCCAAGGCCGGCAAGAAGGTCGTGCTGCTGGAGGCAGGGCCCGATTGGCAGCTCACCGACCTCATCAGCTCGGAAATGTGGGGGCGGCGGATCAGGCCCGCGGGCGCCCCCTTCCGGCTCGAAGGCAAGAACCCGTTCGGCTATGCCGGCCAGGCCGGCTGGGGCGTGGGCGGCGCGGCCCTGCACTATTTCGCCAACCATCCGCGCTTTCTCCCGAACGACTACAAGATGAAGAGCGAGCATAACCGCGGGCTCGATTGGCCGATCTCGTATGCGGACGTTGCCCCGTTCTACGACCGGGTGGCGCGCGACATCGGCATGGCGGGCGACGCCAAGGCGGAGGAAATCTGGCGGCCGGCGGGCGACCCCTATCCGATGCCGCCGATGAAGACCTTCCGTCACGGCGAAATCTGGCTGAAGGGCTTCGAGTCGCTCGGCATCCGCATGGCGCCGGCGCCGGTGGCGATGAACTCGACCGACTACAAGGGGCGGCCGGCCTGCATCTACGACGGCTGGTGCCATGTCGGCTGTCCGACCGGCGCGCTCGCCAACCCGGTGGTCACGTATCTGGGCGAGGCCAGAAAGGCCAACGCCGAGGTGCGCGCGCTCTGCACCGCGACGCGCGTGCTGACGAACCAGCAGGGCACAAGGGTCACCGGCGTCGAGTACTACGACGAGAAGAAGCAGCGGCAGGTGCAGGAGGCGGGCGTCGTCGTATTGGCCGCGTGGTCTGGCCAGAACTCGCGCCTGTTGCTCAACTCGACGGCCGACAAGCACCCCAAAGGGCTCGCCAACGCAAACGGGTTCGTCGGCAAATACATGATGGTGCACTCGATTGCGGGGGTTGCTGCGATGTTCGACGAGGACATCCAGAATCACCTCGGCACCATCGGCGCGCAATTCATGTCCTACGACCGCTACGGCAAGACCAGCTACAAGGGTGCGTTCGGCAGCACGTACATCGCGTGCGGCGCCGCGCAAAAGACCCACGACTTCGCCAACTCCCGCCCCGACCTGTTCGGGCCCGAGCTGCACGCCTACATGAAGCGTGCCGCCCGCGGCTTCACGCGGATCAGCATGTTCGGCGAGGAGCTGCCGAGCATGGAGAACCGGATCGAGCTCGCCAGCGACAAGGATGAGTTCGGCATGCCGCTCGCCCGGTTGGTGCACAGCTTCGACCAGGACGCGGTCGCGCTATGGACCGCCAATGTCGAGGAGGGACAGAAGGCCGCCAAGGCCGCCGGCGCCAAGGAGGCCTGGTCGGGACGGGTGATCCCGACCACCCACCTGCACGGCGGCACAATCATGGGCACGGGCGCGGCCGACTCGGTGGTCAACAGCTACGGCCAGTGCCACGAGTTGGCGAACCTCTACGTCGCGGGGCCGAGCATCTTCCCGACCGAGGGTGCTTCCAACCCGACCTATACGATCCTCGCCATCTCGCTGCGCGGCGCCGAGCAGCTGGCGGCGAAGTGGAGCACCGTGGCGGGCTGATCCGAGGCGGCCGGAAGGCTATGGCGAGCGTCCTGCCCGCCATAGCCTAAGAATCGAGCCGGTGCTGATCGCCGCCACCCTGGATGGCTGTCTTTCCGCGCTCAGCTGGTCTTGAGCCGCGGCAACAGCTTGAGCGCGGTCTCCCGCTCGATCGCGCGAAGATCGTCGGCGTTGAAACCCCACTCCGCAATGCCGGCATTGACCTCGGCGCCGTCCCGGAACGGATAGTCGGTGCCGTACAGCACCTGGGACGTCGATACCATCTTGAGCAGAGCGGCGATCTGGCCGGGCGTGTTGCCCTGCGCAAGCTCGTAATAGAACTTCCTGAACTCGGGCAGGGGACCATTCGGCAGATGCGCCGGTTTGCGTTCCTGGGCCAGGCGCGTGAAGCGGGCGGTCAGGAACGGCAGCGTGCCGCCCGAATGGGAGAAGATCCAGCGGATATCCGGGAACTTGATGGCGGTGCCGCTGAACACCAGGTGGGCGATGGTGCGGGTCGAGTCGGTCGCGTATTCGATCGCTCCCGGCGGGATGCCCGGCACCAGGCCGCGGCAGCAATCCGGCGTGGTCGGGTGGACATAGACCACGGCCTTGCGCCGGTTGAGCTCCTCGTAGACCGGCGCAAACGACGGATCGCCCAGATACTTGTTCTGGTAGCTCGTGAGCAGCCCGATGCCGTCGGCCTTGAGCGTGTCGAAGGCGTATTCGATCTCCTTGAGGCTGCCCTCGGTGTCCGGCGGTGCGATGCAGGCGAACACGCCGAAGCGCCCGGGGTGATCCTTCACCGTCTTGGCGGCGAATTCGTTGAGCTGGCGCGATAGCTGCCGGGACTCCTCGACATTGTTGCCGTACCACACCCCCGGCTGGGCGATCGACAGGATCGAGGTGGCGATCCCGCTCTTGTCCATCTCCTCGAGCGAGAGGGCCGGCGTCCATTTCGGCGGCGGCGCTCCCACCCGGCGTCCCGGTGCGGTCAAGGCGTCGACGTGGAACTGCGGGATGAAGTGGTGATGCACGTCGATGCGCGTCTTGGCGGGCGCCTGCGCCGCGGCCGGCAGCACGCGGCCGACGCTTGCTGCGGCGCCCAGCCCCAGCGCCGCCGCGCCGCCGGCCAGGAACCGCCGCCGCGCCGGGCTCGCTGGCGCAGCGGATAGCTCGCTGCAGCACGTGCAGCGCGTGAAAAATTTGCGTCGACCGGCCGGCATGCTCATGACGTTCCTCCCGCAAACGAGTTTCTTGTGGGTCTAGTTGGCGCGGTTTTGCAACGGGGGTCAAGCGCTGCCGCGAGCGCGCCGATCGCGCGAGCGATCCGGACGGAGACGGCCGCCGATCGTTCGATGGCGCCGGCCACCAGCAGGCTAGCCAAGCACCTGATCCGCAGAATCTTCTTGACTCCGGGGACACGGGCCTTATGTGGGGACATGCCGCTGTGATCCGTCGCTGCGTGACTGGTCGGGCGGCATTCGCTTGCCGAGGCTCCGGCGTGCCGGCACTCGGGTTGGACCACTCGGTTGGGGAGGACGGCGATGCGCCAGAACGCCCTCTTGCGATCGGGGAAGGGCCTGGGGACTCCAGGAACCGCCCGGAAGAAAGTCGCCCAAGTGAGCGTGGTCGCGCCGGTGCCGCCGGGGGAGCGCGACGACCATTTCGCCGTGCGCAACGGCGTGCGCTGCGCCGGCGTGCATCTGATCGTCGATGTGCATGGCGGCCGCGGTCTCGACGACATCGATCTGATCGAGACCACGCTGCGCCGCTGCGTTGAGGCCGCGCAGGCAACCCTCCTGCACATCCATCTGCACCATTTCCAGCCCAACGGCGTGTCCGGGGTGGCGGTGCTGGCCGAGAGCCATATTTCGATCCATACTTGGCCGGACGCGGGCTATGCCGCCCTCGACGTGTTCATGTGCGGCAAGGCCAATCCGGACGCCTGCATTCCGGTGCTGCGCGAGGCCTTCAAGGCCAAGCGCGTCGAGGTGAACGAGCTCCTGCGCGGGCAGGACGCCTGACTGCATTGGCCTTGCACGGCCGCTGGTGTGATGACGGCCGGGTCTTGCCCGGCCGTTTGCCCATGAGGATGCCATGGCCGAGAAACGCTCAATCCCCGAGACTCTGTTCGACGACCTCGGCTTCCGCATGACCTATGCGGTGGAGCGAGTGCTTTACGAGATGCAGACCGAGCACCAGCACCTCGTCCTGTTCGAGCACCCGTTCTTCGGCAAGATGCTGATGCTCGATGGCGCCACCCAGGTCACCAGCAAGGACGAGTTCGTCTACCATGAGATGATGACCCATGTGCCGATCTTTGCGCACGGAAACCCTCGCGAGGTGCTGATCGTCGGCGGCGGCGACTGCGGCATCGCCGAGGAGGTGCTCAAGCACAAGTCGGTCAGGCGCCTCACCCAGGTCGAGATCGACGCGTCGGTGGTCGAGTTCTCCAAGGAACACTTCCCGGAGTTCACCAAGCCGGTGCTGACCAACAAGCGCTTCGACCTTATCATCGACGACGGCATGAACTACGTGGCCAAGACCGACCGGCGCTTCGACATCATCATCGTGGATTCGACGGATCCGTTGGGCCCCGGCAAGGTGCTGTTCAGCGAGAAATTCTACGCCGCCTGCAAGCGCTGCATGGCCAAGGGCGGGCTTCTGATCACTCAGAACGGCGTGCCGATCTTTCAAGCCGGCGAGCTCACCGCCACCATCAGCAGGTTCCGAAAGCTGTTTGCCGACGGATATTGCTACGTGGCGGCGATCCCGACCTATGTCGGCGGCCACATGGCCATGGGCTGGGCCACCGACAACACCAGATTGCGTCACGCCTCGGTCAAGACCATCGCCGGCCGCTACAAGAAGGCAGGCAGTTTCCCGACCAAATATTGGACGCCCGAGGTGCATGTGGCGGCGTTCGCACTGCCGCGCTTCATCGCCGACAAGGTCGCCAACGCCAAGAAGCGTTAAATCCCGCCGGTTGCCGCGATTGCTCGGGCCAGCCGCGGCCTCGGTTCACGCCTTGCTAACCATGACCGGGGCTGGCGCGCCCGCGGTGGCCCGGGCGGCCGAGACTCCGCCTTATGCTTAAGCTCGCCTTTACGGCGCTGGGCCAACCTGCCCGCGCGAGGTCGCGGTGCTCTTCTCGTCACGGACAAAGCTCGTTGCGGTCGTGGTCGGCGTCGTGCTGGCCGGCTTGCCGATGGCGGCGTTCAGTTTTTGGTTGGACTACTTCATCGAGCAGCAGGGGCGCGAGGATGTCAATCTGATGGCCAGGCGCCAGCTGGCGCTCGCCGACGCGCGCGTCGCGCGGGTCGTCGACAGCCTCGGGGAGCTGGCGCGGCGCGGCTTCGACAGCTGCCGTGCGGTCCATATCGAGGCGCTGCGGCAGGCGAATTTCGCAACCACCCCGATCAAGGAGCTCTCGCTCCTCGGCCCGGACGGGCAGACGCTTTGCACCGACCTCGGCATCGCGTTGGGCATGCGCAAGGTCGTCTCCTCGCAGCCGCTCACCTTCGACGGCGGGGTAACGATCGAGGTGATCAGCCTCGCCGATCGCAAGGACGCGATGATCCGTCTCCGCCGCAGCGGCGTCGACGGCACGGTCGGGGTAGCGGCGCTGATGCCGATGGAATTGTTCTTCCCGCAGCTCTCGAACCGGGGCGGCCCCTCGAACTCGCACGCCCGGCTGATGACCCGCGACGGCACGCTGCTGGCCGAGAACGGCGTCGCGCTGCCCGGATCGGCGGATCGCCGTTTCACGACCACCCTGCAGTCCGAGCGTCACAACCTCACGGCCATCGTCTCGCTACCGCGCGAGCATGTGCTGGCCGGACACGCCGACCTGCGCAGGGCGGGGACCGTCGTCAGCGGCGTGATCGCGCTCGCCATCATCGGCCTTGCGCTCATCGCCCCGGCGCGACGGCGCGATCATCCGGTCGACGAGATCGAGCGCGCGCTCAAGGCCGGCGAGTTCGTGCCCTATTTCCAGCCCATCATCAACATCACGTCCGGCAGGCTGCGCGGCGCCGAGGTGCTGGCGCGCTGGCGCAAGCCGGACGGCTCGCTCGCGCTGCCCGCCGCGTTCATTCCGCTGCTGGAGTCCAGCGGGCTCATCTTCGAGGTCACCCGCGCGCTGATGCGCCGCGCCCGCGATGACGTTGCGGCGGCTTATGCCGACCGTCCGCATCTGAGGATCGGCTTCAACCTCGCCGCTTCCCACTTCAACGACGAGAGCATCGTGCAGGACGTGCGCAGCATTTTCGAGCGCTCGCCCGTTCGTCTCAGTCAGGTCGTGCTGGAAGTGACCGAGCGACAGCCGTTGCAGAACCTGACCGAGACCCGCCGTGTGGTCGCCGCCTTGCAAGGTCTCGGCGTGGCGATCGCGATCGACGACGTCGGCACCGGCCACAGCGGCCTGTCCTACATGCTCAAGCTCGGCGCCGACCTCATCAAGATCGACAAGATGTTCATCGACGCCATCGGCACCGATCGCAACTCGACCACGATCATCGAGACGCTCGTCGATCTGGCGCGCAACATGCACATGGACATCATCGCGGAGGGGGTCGAGCGCTTCGAGCAGGTCGTGCTGTTGCGCGATCTCGGGATTCAGGCGGCGCAAGGCTACGTGTTCGCGCCGCCGCTTCCGGCCTCGTCGTTCCTGCAGCTCATCGAGGCGATCGACCCGCGGCCGCAGGCGGCCGCGGACGAGAGCGGGGAGGGGGCGTCACCGCCGGAGGCGGCGGGCAGCCGCGTCGCCGCGGCCTGAGATCAGCCGGCGGTCTCTTTCGCCACGTCGAAATTGAGCTCGATCACGACGTTGTTGGGGTCGTCGAGGAAAATCTGCCAGCGGCGGCTGTTCGGCACCTGGTTGACCCGGAACGGGATGCCCTTGGACGACAGATGCTGCTTCATCGCGTCGAAGCCGCGGCTGCCGAAGGCGACGTGGTCGATGACGCCCGAATCCGGCCGCTGTTGCTTGTCGGTCGGCGAGATGTCGTTGAGGTGCAGCACCGGATGGCCCTCGCTGTAGAGCCAGGCGCCCGGGAAATCGAAGGGCGGCCGCGGACCGTTCACGAGACCCAGCACGTCTTCGTAGAATCGCACGGTCTCGCCGAGCTTGCGGGTCGAAACATTGTAGTGATCGAGCACACCGACGCTCATGCCCATGGGACGTTCTCCTGCGCTTTTGTGCGGCCGACTTTACTGCGAAACGCGCCCGCTGACGAGCCGGATCAGAACGCGAGATTGCGAGGCACGGGGGAACCGGTCATCATATGGAATCATTTGAAGATGGGATACGCCCGGAGCACGTTCATGGCCATCGATCGTCGGATCGGCCCGCCTGCACGACCAAAGGTAGCTGGCGTTCTCGGCTGTCTCCTCGTGATGGCGGCGCTGGGCGCGGGCACCGCGCAGGCGCAGTATCAGATGGCGCCCTGGTGCGCCTATCTGGGCAGCTGGGGCGGCAGCTACGACTGCAGCTACCATACGTTCCAGCAGTGCATGGCGACGGCGAGCGGGATCGGCAATATCTGCTTGCGCAATCCGCGCTACGTTGGCGACCCGGAACGCCCGCGCCGTCTGCGCAGATAATCCCGAGTAGGCAGGGAGCGGGCTCAGCCGTTGGCGGTGAGCCCCGGCGCCGCCGCCGGACCCTTGAGGCGGGTGCGGTGGAAGCCGAGCACGCGCCGCGCCGTCCCGGCCTGCAGCCGCGCATAGCTGGTCAGCGCCTGGTCGAGGTCCTGGGCCGACATGCCGCAGTCGGCGGCCTTGAGCAGCAGGATCGCCTTGGCGGTGGTCGATGAGAAGCCGGCGAGCTTGGCGAGGATGAGAGCCATCTCGTGGCCCGGGTCGAGCAGCGCGCGCTCGGCCAGGTCGCTGTCCACGTCGCACAGCAGCGCCAGCGCGATCGCCGTCTCCTCGAATCGCCGCTCGCGGGCGAAGCCATGGACCTCGGCCTCGCCCAGTTGGCCCTCGCGGCGCAACCGCTCGACCTCGGCGCGGGCGGCGGCATGGTCGGGCGAGACCTTGCGGGCCTCGCTGCGGATCCCGCCGACGACCTCGCTGAGCACGGTCTCCACCGCTATCCCGGTCTGTGGGTTCTCGGCGATCAGGCGCGCCCGGACCGAGGCGGATGCCTCTTGCAGGAGCCGCAGGAAATGCTGGCGCGGCACGTCCCGGCGCGCGCCGACATGCATCGCCAATGCGTCGTCGCCGCTCGATCGTTTCACCAGCATGCGAAAGCCGGCGTCCGAGAAGCGCGCGCCGGTGTTCTTGGCGACGGTGTGGACGACCTGCTGATCGCCGCGCGCCACCAGCACCTCGGTGACAGTCTCGCTCAGCGACTTGCGCTCGGCGATGGCGGCGAGGTGCTGCTGGCTCTTCTCGTTGGCGTTGGCGACGAGGTCGGCGTCCGCGAGCCGCTCGGAACCGCTCAGCACCGAGCGCGCCACCTCGATATTGTCGTCGAAGGCCAGCGTCCGCATAACGCCGGGCGGGGCATTGCGCACCGGCGCCAGCCGGATTGCCAGCTTGGCGCGGGCCTTGGCCTCGATCGCGACGACGAGCTTGACGATGACCTCGTCGAATAGGTGGATCTGCTCCGACGAATAGCTGTTCGCGCCTTCGAGAAAGAGATCTGTGATGCGCGAAAGCATGGTGATGCGTTGCGCATTGGTGCCGGCAGCAAGCGCCTGCTCGAGTTCGTCGATCAATGATGGCGTCATGGCTGCGGGCGGCCGTTCGAAAGCAGCCAGCATGGTCGCAGACCGTGAAGAAACGATTGCGGCCGCGCAACGAGCGCACGGCGGGCGGGAGGCGGCCGGAAGTAAACGATTGATGAAGGCGCGCCCAAAAACAATGGGCGGCCCTGCGGCCGCCCAGTTGATCACGCCACGCGGGGAGGAACGAAGATGGCGGGCGGCTGGTGGGTCGCCGGCACCGCGGAAGTGGCTCAAAAACCTGATTCGTTCATGCGCCCCATGTGGCTGATTCGTCAACCTTATTTTGATGCCTCCCGGCGGCCCGGCTGCGCCATTCGGCGGCCGCGCGATATAATCGCCCGACGATTCGCGCCCATGAGCTTCGCATGTCGAACTTGGCGCTCGCACTTCTGGTGTTTCTCGCGCTCGCGACCTGCACCTTCTACATCGCGGGCAGCATCTATGGTCAGGGCACGCCCTGGGCCAAGGACGTCTGCGCCCTGTCGCGCACGTTGTGCGAACACCCCGCCTGGAGCCTGATGGCAACCGGCATCGTCGGCGTGCTCTATCTCTTGCTGCGGGGACTGCGGTTCTGAAACCGGCTCCGCGCCGCCATCACGGCGCGGGCCGGCGTCGCCCGGGCAGGTGATGCGGCAACACGCCCATGCGGGCGGCGACTTCCGGCGGCACCCGGTAATCGTGCAGGACCTGGCGCATGTTGCGCAGCCCGCAGGCTTCGCGCTGCACGACGAAGTGCCAGAGCGCCAGGCTTGCCTCCGCCACCAGCGTCGCGCGTGCGCCTCGGTCCACGGCAAGGTCCGCCTTGCCGCCGGGATGCGCCGCATCGAAGTCGGCGAGGGCGGCGAGCGCCGCCTCGAGCGCACGTCCGAGCCGGCCGAGCGCGGTCGCCATCTCCTGGGCGAACTCGTGCTCCAGCAGATCGGCGGGGCTTTGCGCCGCCTTGGCGCGGTTTGCCGAGGCGCTCATTCGCGGTCGGATCGATCCACGACGTGTTTTGTGGTCGCAGGCTCTGGACGGGCGGCGCCCGATCGGCTCTGCTCTACGCCAAGATCGCGAGCAAAACCAGGGCGATCGTGGCCAAGACCAAGACCGAGGAGGAAACTCGATGACATTCGCGCGATGGGTCACGGCGCTTGGCGCGCTCGTCCTGCTCGCCGTCGGCGGCCAGCAGGCTGTCTCGCAGGAGACCTTGAAGGTCGCGGTCCCGCAGCGCGGCGCCTGGGACGCCGGGCTTGCCGAGCTCGGCCAGCGCGGCGGCATCTTCAAGAAGCACGGGCTCAACCTGGAGATCCTCTACACCCAGGCCGGACCGGAATCGATCCAGGCGCTGATCGGCGGCAGCATCGACATCGCGACCGCGTCGGGCGTGTCGGCCGCCGTCGGCACGTTCGCCAAAGGCGCGCCGATCCGCGTGATCGGCAGCGAGATCGTCGGATCGCCGGACCTCTATTGGTACGTCCCGTCCAACTCTCCGGTCCGCAAGGTCGAGGATTTCAACGGCAAGACGGTCGCCTATTCATTGACCGGCTCGTCAAGCCATGCCGGGCTGCTGGCGCTCATTGCGCAATACAAGCTGACCGCTAAGCCGACCTCGACCGGCAGCATCACGGCAACGCTCACGCAAGCCATGACCGGGCAGGTCGACGTCGGTTTCTCGGCGGTCCCGTTCTTCCTCGACCGCGTGGAGGACGGCCAGATCCGGATCATCGCGAGCGGCAGCGACGTTGCCTCGTTGCGAAGCAGGAGCGGGCGCGTGAACCTGACCAATGTGACCACCCTGCAGAACCGCAAGGACGCGCTCAACCGCTTCCACCTGGCCTACAAGGAGACGGTCGACTGGATGTATTCGGATCCAGCTGCGCTCAAGCACTTCAGCGATTATTCCGGGCTGCCCGAGAAGGTCGTGGTCAAGGTGCGCCAGCTCATCCCGAAGGAGACCATGGCGCCGGATCAGGTCGTTGGGATCGACCAGATCATCGCCGAGGCAGTGAGCATGAAATTCCTGTCCGCGCCGCTGACCGCCGATCAGATCAAGGAGCTGATCCAGATTCCGGGGAAATAGGCGGCGCGCCCCCTGCACGCTCGGGCGGTAATTTCCAGCCGACTGATATGAAAAAGGCGCGGCGCTCCGCGCGCCGCGCCTTGAGACGAAGCCCGATCAGGAGAGCACGCCGTATTTCTTGAACCAGGCGAGCATCTCCTTCCAGGCCTCCTCGGCCGCTTCCTTGCGGTAGCTCTGCCGGTAGTCGGCGTGGAAGCCGTGCGGCGCGCCGGGATAGACCTTGATCTCGAAGGTCTTGCCCGCGCCTTGCAGCGCCGCCTTCATGGCATCCACCTGGGTCAGCGGGATGCCTTGGTCGGCCTCGCCGTAGAGGCCGAGCACCGGCGCCTTCATGTCGGCCGCCGCCTCGGTCGGGCTCTTCGGCCAGATCGACTTTTGCGCCGGCGGATCGACCAGCGAGCCGTAGAACGCGACGCCGGCCTTGAGATCCCGGTTGTGGGCGGCGTATTCCCACACCGTGCGCCCGCCGCGGCAGAAGCCCATGATGCCGAGCCGGGCGGTATTGCCGCCCTGCGATTTCGCCCACGCCGCCGTGGCGTCGAGGTCGGACAGCAGCTCGGCGTCCGGCTTGGCGTTGACGATCGGCATCAGTTTCGGGATCTCGGTGATCTTGGTGAGATCCTCGCCCTTGCGGAAGTAGTAGTCGGGCGCCACCGCGAAGGCGCCCGCCTTGGCGAGCCGGCGGGTGACGTCCTTGATGTATTCGTGCAGCCCGAAAATCTCCATCGCCACCAGGATGACGGGCGGGTTCTGGACGTTTGCCGGCCGCGCGTAGTAGACCGGCATCTCGCCGTCCGACACCTTCACCTTGGCATCGCCGACGGTGAGCCCGCTGGTGTCGGTCGTGATTGCTTGCGCGCGCACCGGGCCGGCGGCGAGCGTGTAGCCGGCGGCGGCTGCCGCCGAGGCCGACATGAAGAAGTTGCGCCGCGAGACCGGCGACGCCTTGGTCAATCCTTCGATATCCGACGTGAGTGCTCGAGCAGGCATTTGGGTTCCTCCTTTATCGGCTCTTTGCAGGTGTGTCCGGGCATTCAGCCACGGTTGGTTTTATGAATGGGACGAGGTTAATTCGCCGGCGTGACCCTTCGTCAACGCTCCGGGCGGCGATTTATTCCGCGCGCGGCAGCTCCTTGCCGATTGCGCTGATGACGCGCGCGTCCATCGGCTCGATGGCGGTCGCAAACACGGCGGCGATGCGGCCGTCGCGGCCGATCAGATATTTGTGGAAGTTCCAGCGCGGCGTCTCGAGCGGGCGCTCGCTCGCGGCCCATTTGTAGAACGGATGCGGGCTCGGCCCCTTGACCTGCGCCTTGGCGGCGAGCGGAAAGCCGACGCCGTAGTCCCCGTGCGCGGTCTTCTTGATGTCGGCCGGCGTGCCCGGCTCCTGGCTGCCGAAATCGTTCGAGGGCACGGCGATGATCATCAGGCCGCGGTCGTGGTAGCGCGTCCACAGCTGCTGCAAGCCGGTATATTGCGGAGTGTAGCCGCACAGCGAGGCGGTATTGACGACGAGGATCGGCTTGCCGGCGTAGTCGGCAAGCCTGATGTCGCCGCCCTCGAGCGCGGCGAAGGAAAAGCCGTAGGCGGTGATGCGGCTCATGGATTGCCCCAGCGCGGAGGCCGGCAGCGCGAGGCTGCCGGCCACGAGCGCCAGCAGCGATCTGCGATCGGTGCGCATGACTTCACCTCGTCTCGGACCAATCATAGCGTTTTCCGGCGAAGTGGGAACCGGTTCACCACAGAAAACGCGTCAAACGCAATAGCGCTTCAAACAATGGTGCCGTCCACGAGTGACAAGATCGTGTCATTGCGCCGTCCCGACGGATACGGCCTTGCCGTTCCGCGCGTTGCTATCGGTCATTGCCCGTGGCG
>JBEVIH010000348.1:0-15000 GCA_040510815.1 Xanthobacteraceae bacterium
CTGCGCAAAGCTGTGCTTGCCGGGATTGGCCTTGACGATCTCGATCAGCTCCTTGAGCGTCTTGCCGGGGAAGGTGGGATGGACCGAGATCACGTTGGGCGAGGCCGCCACCAGGGTGACCGGCGAGAAATCCTTGACCGGGTCGTAGGGGATTTTCGAGTACATGCTCGGATTGACCATGAAGCCGGTGCTCACCACCAGCATGGTATAGCCGTCGGCGGCCGCGTGCGCCGCCATCGCCACGCCGGTATTGCCGCCGGCGCCGGGGATGTTCTCGGTGACGACCTGCTGGCCCCAGGCCTCCGACAATTTCTGCGCCACCACGCGCGCGATCACGTCGGTCGGGCCGCCGGCCGCGAACGGCACGATGAGCCGCACCGGCTTGCTGGGATATTGCTGGGCGAGGGCCGGCGCGGCCAGCACCAGCGCGGCCAGGCAGAGGAGAGTGCGAATGCCTGCCTTCACGATATCCTCCGTCGAATATTCGAGTGCGCGCAACTCTCTCGGTCGTCATTCCGGGTCGCCGCGAAGCGGCGAGCCCGGAATCCATAATCCGAGTCGGTGGTTGTGGATTCCGGGCTCGCGCCACCGATCTCGAGTTTACCCGAGATCGGCACTTAATAGTGCGCAAGTCGGCTACAGCCGACTTGCGTGGCGCGCCCCGGAATGACCGGGAGACGGCGAGCGTCCCCCCGTCACCCTCCGATCTGCTGGATCTTCGCCTCGGTGATCACCCGCTTCCACTTGGCGATGTCGGCCTTGATGTAGGCGGCGAACTCGGCCGACGGCATGCCGCCGATCTCGAGCCCGATCGCTTCCATCTTGGCCTTGACGTCGGGCAGCTGGACGATGCGCGCGATCTCCTTCTGCAGCAGCTCGACGATCGGCTTCGGCGTGGCCGCCGGCACCAGCACGCCCTGCATGGTGTCGGCCTCCTGGTTCTTGATGCCAAGCTCGTCGAAGGTGGGCACGTCGGGCAGCGACGGCGAGCGCTTCTTGGCGGTGATCCCGAGCGCGCGCAGCTTGCCGTCGTTCACCAGCGGGATCGCCGGCGGAATCGCCTGGATGCAGATCGGCGTGTGGCCGGCGACCACCGACTGGATCGACGGGCCGCCGCCCGGGAACGGCGCCAGCGCAAAGTCGAGGTTGAAGGTGAGCTTGAACAGCTCGCTGGAGAGGTGCGGTGTGGTGCCGATGCCGGGCGACGCGAAGGTGTATTTGCCGGGATTGGCCTTGAGCAGGTCGACCAGCTCCTTGAGCGTTTTCGCCGGAATGCTCGGATGCACGAACAAGCCGTTGGGCGAGGTTCCCGCCATGGTGACCGGCGCGAAGTCCTTGTCGGGATCGTAGGGCGGCTTGGCGTAGAGGCTGGTGTTGACGGTGTAGCTCGACGACACGAACAGGATCGTGTAGCCGTCGCCCGCCGAGCGCGCCGCCGTGCCCATGCCGAGATTGCCGCCGGCCCCCGACATGTTCTCGATGTAGAACTGCTGGCCGAACTTCTCCGACAGCTTCTGGCTGACCAGCCTGGCCACCACGTCGGTCGGCCCGGCGGCCGGGAACGGCACGATCACCTTCACCGGCTTGCTCGGATAGTCCTGGGCGAATGCCGGACCCGCGAGCACCAGCGTGGCCATGCAGACGAGACTACGAATGACTGCCTTCACCATTTCCTCCTTCGATATTCCCAAATGCACGGCCAATGTAGTTGATCAATGATGGGGACGTAACCACGTGCAACGATCTCGGCGGCTCCCTCTGCGGGGAGAGGGTGGGGGTGAGGGGGAGGGGCAGCTTGAGGCGACGACATTGCCCCTCACCCGCCTCGCTTCGCCATAGCCGATGCTTCGCATCTGCGTCCTTAGCGCCAAGAACGGCGGCCGGGGGCCGCCTATGCTCTCCCCGCTTCGCGGGGCGAGGGTTGGAGCCCGCGGCACGTGCACAGACTACAGCGGACGCTTCCAATCTGGTGAGACTGCCTGGTCTATCCTCCGATATGCGGGATCTTGGCGTCGGCGATCACCTTCTTCCATTTGGCGACCTCGGCCTTCACGTAGGCGGCGAATTCGGCCGGCGAATTGCCTTCCGGCTCGACGCCGGCCTGCAGCAGCTTTGCCTTCATGTCGGGCTCGTTCACGATCGCCGAGATTTCCCGCTGCAGCAGGTCCACGGTCGCCTTCGGCGTTCCCGCCGGCACGAACACGCCGGTCATGGTTTCCGCCTCCTGGCCGGCGACGCCGATCTCCTCGAGCGTCGGCACCTCGGGCAACGCCATCGAGCGCTTCTTGGCGGTGACCGCAAGCGCGCGCAGCTTGCCCTCCTTGATCAGGTTGACGTAATTGCCGAGCGCCGAGCAGACGATCGGCGTATGCCCGCCGAGCACCGATTGCGTCATCGGGCCGCCGCCCTGGAACGGCACGGTGACGAAATTGAGGTTGAGCGCGAGCTTGAGCATCTCGATCGACAGCGACGGCGTCGTGCCGGTGCCGGGCGATCCGACGCTGTACTTGCCGGGCTCGCGCTTGATCATGTCGATCAGCTCCTTCATCGTCTTGGCGGGAAACTCCGCGTTGACGGCCCACGAATTCGGCGTGCCGCCGGCCTTGGTGACCGGGATGAAGTCCTTGTCGATGTCGTAGGGCACCTTGGCGTAGAGGCTCGGATTGACGACGATGCTTGAGGACGACAGCAGCATGTTGTAGCCGTCGCCCGGCGAGCGGGCCGCGTTCCCCATCCCGAGATTGCCGCCGGCGCCGGCGATGTTCTCGATGTAGAACTGCTGCCCCAGCCGCTCGGACAGCTTCTGCGCGATCAGCCGTCCGGCGATGTCGGTGACGCCGCCGGGCGGGAACGGGATCACGATGCGCACGGGCTTGCTCGGGTACTGCTGGGCGAAGGCTGCGCCCGAGACGATGAGCGCCGCGCCGAGCGCGACGAGGCGGACAAGCGCTTTCATTGCATTCCTCCTTCTGGCCGGCGGTGAGGTCCGGTCTGGCGCCGTTCTGGCGTAACGGTCTTGATAACGTGACGCGATGTTGATGGTATCATTGCCTTTGTGGTCGCGGCAGCAAAACTTGAATTCATGCGGCCATCGGTCATCCCCGGTCGCAAGCCTGCTTCCAGCACAAGGGAAATGCCATGCCAGCCAGGAAATACACGCGCCAGGACCTGCGCGACGCCGCCGAGAAGTACAAGAACTGGGGCAAATGGGGCCCCGACGACGAGATCGGCACGCTCAACTACACGTCGCCCGAGGACATCATCGCGGCGGCCCGGCTGGTGCGCAAAGGCAAGGTGATCTCGCTCGCGCTCAACTTCGACCACACCGGGCCACAAGGTGCCAAGAGCAACTACCCGGCGATGGGCCGGACCAACCCGATCCACACCATGATCCGCACCGGCACCGACGCCTATTCCGGCGTGCTCGACAAGCGCGGCATCCGCGCCGCCGACGACATGGTGACCATGCCGCTGCAATGCGGCACGCAATGGGACGGGCTCGGCCACGTCTTCTACGAGAGCAATATGTGGAACGGCTACGACTGCCGCGAGGTGACCTCGGCCGGCGCGCAGAAATGCGGCATCGAGAAGACCAAGAACAAGATGGTCGGCCGCGGCGTGTTCCTCGACGTGGCGCGCGTGCTCGGCAAGGAGTCGCTCGACGACGGCTACGGCATCACCTGCGCCGACCTCGACAACACCGCGCAGAAGCAGGGCGTCAAGCTCAAGCGCGGCGACTACATCATCGTGCGCACCGGGCAGATGGAGCGCTGCCTCAAGGCCGGCAGCTGGGACGGCTATCCGGGCGGCGACGCGCCGGGCTTCGCGTTCGAGACGCTGGAATGGGTCAAGCGCACCGAGCTCGCCGCGCTCGCCAGCGACACCTGGGGCTGCGAGGTGCGCCCGAACGAGAGCGAGGCCGGCATCAACCAGCCCTGGCACTGGATCACCATCCCGATCATGGGCATGACCATGGGGGAGATCTTCTACCTCAAGGACCTTGCCGACGATTGCGCCGCTGACAAGGTTTACGAGTTCATGTTCGTGGCGCCGGCGATCCCGATCACCGGCGCGGTCGGCTCGCCGACCAATCCGCTGGCGATCAAGTGATGCCTGCGCTCCCTCTCATTCGTCATGGCCGGGCTTGTCCCGGCCATCCACGTCTTTCCTCGGTCCATGCCTGAAGACGTGGGTGCCCGGCACAAGGTCGGGCATGACGAGCTCCAAATTCGAGGTCAATCACCAATGCTCGGACACAATCGGAAAATGAGCGGGGCCGAATGCCTCGCCGACATGCTCAAGGGCTACGGCGTCACCCACGTGTTCCACGTGCCGGCGGTGCTGCGCAAAACCTTCGCGGTGATGGAGAGCCGCACCGACATCAAGCGCCTGCACGTGCACGGCGAGAAGGCCGCCGCCTACATGGCGGACGGCTACGCGCGCGCCTCCGGCAAGCCCGGGCTGTGCATGGCGCAGGTGATCGGCGCGCTCAACCTGGCGGCCGGGCTGCGCGACGCCTGGCTCGCGCACTCGCCGGTGATCGCGATGACCGGCGGGCGCGAGCCGAAGACCAAGTTCCGCAAGGTCTACCAGGAGATCGACGACGTGCCGGCGTTCGAGCCGGTGACCAAGTTCAACGCCACCGTCGACGACGTGGCGCGCTTTCCCGACATGGTGCGGCAGGCGTTCCGGGTGGCGACCTCGGGCACGCCCGGGCCGGTGCACCTGCAGTTCCGCGGCAACGAAGGCCAGGTCGACGCCGAGGAAGCCGAGATGGAGCCGCTGTGCGAGCCGCAATTCGCGCGGGTGCCGCCGTTCCGCCCGGCTGCCGATGACGCCAGCGTGCTGGCGGCGCTCAAGGTCCTGCAAGCCGCCGAGCGCCCGGTGATCGTCGCCGGCGGCGGCGTGCGCGCCTCGGGCGCGGCGGCCCAGCTGGTGGCGCTCGCCGATGCGCTGCAAATCCCGGTCGCGACCTCGCTCAACGGCAAGGACGCGATCCCCGGCACCCATCCGCTGTCGGTCGGCGTGGTGGGCACCTATTCGCGCGAGAGCGCCAACCGGGTGGTCAACCGCGCCGATCTGGTCTGCTTCATCGGCACCGAGACCGGCGGCATGACCACGCATTTCTGGGCGGTGCCGAAGATCGGCACTGCCGCGATCCAGATCGACATCGACCCTGAAGCATTGGGCCGCAACTACCCGCTCGAGGCCGCGGTCAACGGCGACGCCAAGGTGACCCTGGCGCGCATGCTGGGGGCCGCCGACCGCGGCTCCGCCGGCAAGCGCAAGGCCTGGGTCGCGGAGGCGCAGAAGATCTGCCAGGAGTGGGCAGCGAAGTATAAAGCCGCGCTGACCTCGGACGCGGCGCCGATTCGTCCCGAGCGCATCTGCCACGAGCTCAGCCGCCACGTGCCCGACAACGGCATCGTCGTGGTCGACACCGGCCACGCCGGCATGTGGATGGGCGGCATGTACGACCTGACCAGCCCCGGGCAGAGCTACCTGCGCAGCGCCGGCCATCTCGGCTGGGCGTTCCCGGCCGGGCTCGGCGCGAAATGCGGCTGCCCGGAGCGGCCGGTGGTCACCTTCACGGGCGATGCCGGGCTTTGGTACCACATCGCCGAGATCGAGACCGCGGCGCGCTGGGGCATCAACGCGGTCACCGTCGTCAACAACAATTCGAGCGGCAACCAGTCGAAGCGCGGCTTCGACCGCGTCTACGGCGGCACCCAGACCGAGCAGGCGCGCGAATTGTGGACCTTCAGCAAGGTCAACTTCGCCAAGATCGCCGAGGACATGGGCGCGGTCGGCATCCGCGTGGAGAAGCCGTCCGAGCTCGGCGGCGCCATCACCACGGCGCTGAAGGCGAACCGACCGGTGATCATCGACGTTGTGACCGAGATCGACGCGCTGGCGCCGCTCGCGGTGACGTGAGCCAAGGAATGTAGGGTGGGCAAAGGCGCGCTCTTGCGCGCCGTGCCCACGCGTCGAGCCGATGGCATAGCGTAAGCCCACGCGTGGGCACGGCGCTGCCTTCGTAACGCGGGAGAGAGCACCGTTGTATCCGCGCCTTTGCCCACCCTACGCACTGGATTGCGCGGGTCGCGACCCGAGCCGAACAGGAGGACACCGGTGAGCGAGGATCCCTACGCGATCCTGGGCGTGAAGCGGGAGGCGACGCAGGACGAGATTCGCTCGGCCTATCGGCAGCTCGCCAAGAAGCTGCATCCCGACCTCAACCCCGGCGACAAGCAGGCGGAGGAGAAATTCAAGCAGGTTGCCGCCGCCTACGACCTGCTCGGCGACGCCGAGAAGCGCGGCCGCTTCGATCGCGGCGAGATCGACGCCTCCGGCGCCGAGCGGCCGCGCGAGCGCTATTACCGCGACTTCCACGGCGCCGACGCCGAGGAGCATCCCTACGGCAGCGGCGGCGGGTTCGCGGATTTCGCCGAAGACGACGACATCTTAGCTCAGGTGCTCGGGCGCGGCCGCGGCCGGTCAGGGCTGCGCATCCGTGGGCAGGACGCGCATTACCGGCTGCCGGTGGAGTTCATGGAGGCGGTTAACGGTGCGACCAAGCGCATCACCATGCCGGACGGCAGCACGCTCGACGTCACCATCCCGGCCGGCACGCGCGATCAGCAGATCCTGCGGCTGCGCGGCAAGGGAGGGCCGGGCATCGGCGGCGCGCCGTCAGGCGACGCCTTGGTGACGATCGAGGTCGCGCCCCACAAGCTGTTCACCCGCAAGGACGACGACATCCATCTCGATCTGCCGATCAGCCTGCCGGAGGCGGTGCTCGGCGGGAAGATCGACGTCCCCACGCCCTCGGGTCCCGTGGTCATGACCGTGCCCAAGGGCGCCAACACCGGCACCGTCCTGCGGCTGCGCGGCAAGGGCGCGGCGCGCGCCGACGGCAGCCGCGGCGACGAATACGTCACGCTCAAGATCGTCCTGCCGGAGAAGCCCGACGCCGAGCTCGAGGAGTTTGCGCGCCGCTGGCAGGCCGGACAGAGCCAGAAGCCCCGCCAACATCTGGAGGCTTGAAATGATCGCCGTTGCCGAATTCCTGCTGCGCTGCCGCGTCGAACGGCAGTCGCTCGATGCCTGGATCACCGCCGGCTGGCTGGTGCCGCCGCAAACCGAGCCCGAGCTTGCCTTTTCCGACGTCGACCTGGCGCGCGCGCAGCTCATTCGCGATCTGCGCGACGATTTCGGCGTCAACGATGAGGGCGTCGAGGTCATCCTGCACCTGCTCGATCAGATGCACGGGATGCGCAGGGGCATGCAGGAGCTGCTCCACGAGCTGCACGCCAGCCGGCGGGATGGGCAGGGCTGAGCCCAGGCACTCGTCTTGAAGTGCCCTGGCTAGAACGATTTTGGAGAATGGGCCACCGGGACTCGAACCAGCCCAGCGGAATATTAGGGCTTGGCCTCAGGGCGGCGTGTCACGTCGTTTTGACACACCGCCCTGATTTCTTGTCGACTTCCACCGGCGTCCAGGGTTTCCGCAGGCTTCGCAGGATTTGCGGAGCCTCACAGCCGCCCTTATGCAGCTTTCGCCAGCGATGGGGCGAGGTCGAAGCGATCGAGGTTCATCACCTTGTTCCAGGCAGCCACGAAGTCCTTCACGAACTTCTCCTTCGAGTCCGCGCACGCATAGACTTCCGCCAGCGCGCGCAGCTGCGAGTGCGAACCGAAGATCAGGTCGACGCGCGTGCCGGTCCACTTGACCTGGTTGGTCTTGCGGTCGCGCTCCTCGTACACGCCGTCGGAGCCGGCAGCCGGCTGCCATTGCGTGCCCATCTCGAGCAGGTTGACGAAGAAGTCGTTCGACAGCGTCTCGGGCCGCTTGGTGAAGACGCCGTGCTTGGACTGCCCGGCATTTGCGCCCAGCACGCGCAGGCCGCCGACCAGCACCGTCATCTCCGGCGCCGTCAGCCGCAGCAATTGCGCCCGATCCACCAATGCCTCCTCCGGCGACATGAGCTGCTCGCCGCGGAGATAGTTGCGGAAACCGTCAGCGACCGGCTCGAGCGGCGCGAAGGAATCCACGTCGGTCTGCTCCTGCGACGCGTCCATGCGCCCCGGCGCGAAGGGGACCTTCACGTCGTGCCCGGCCGCCTTTGCGGCTTTCTCCACGGCCGCGCCGCCGCCGAGGACGATCAGGTCGGCCAGCGAGACCTTCTTGCCGCCGGACTGCGAAGCATTGAATTCCTTCTGGATCGCTTCGAGTTTCGCAAGGACGGTCGCGAGCTGAGCCGGCTGGTTGACGTCCCAGTCCTTCTGCGGGCTGAGGCGGATGCGCGCGCCGTTCGCGCCACCGCGCTTGTCGGAGCCACGGAACGTCGAGGCGGACGCCCAGGCGGTCGAGACCAGCTGGGAAACGGACAAGCCGGAGGCGAGGATTTTCGCCTTCAGGGCGGCAATGTCCTGCTCGCCAATCAGCGGATGGTTCACAGCCGGGATCGGGTCCTGCCAAATGAGCGTCTCCTTCGGCACGAGCGGGCCGAGGTAACGCGCGATGGGGCCCATGTCGCGGTGCGTGAGCTTGAACCATGCCCGGGCGAAAGCGTCCGCGAACTGGTCCGGGTTCTTCTGGAAGCGCCGCGAGATCTTCTCGTAGGCCGGGTCGAGCCGCAGCGAGAGGTCCGTGGTCAGCATGGTCGGCACGTGCTTCTTCGACTTGTCGAAGGCATCCGGGATCGTGGCAGCGGCGCCTTTCGCCTTCCACTGATACTTACCCGCTGGGCTCTTGGTCAGCTCCCATTCGTTGTTGAACAGGTTGTCGAAGAAGTGGTTGCTCCACTTCGTCGGCGTCTGCGTCCAGGTGACTTCCGGGCCGCCGGTGATGGTGTCGGCCCCGAAGCCCGTGCCATGCTTGCTCTTCCAGCCGAGGCCTTGATCCTCGATGGCGCAGCCTTCCGGGTCCGGGCCGATCAGTGACGGATCGCCGGCGCCGTGGGTCTTGCCGAAGGTGTGGCCGCCGGCAATCAGCGCGACGGTCTCCTCGTCGTTCATGGCCATGCGGTGGAACGTCTCGCGGATGTCCCTGGCTGCCGCGATCGGATCCGGCTTGCCGTTCGGCCCTTCCGGGTTCACGTAGATCAGGCCCATCTGCACCGCGCCGAGCGGATTGCGAAGCTGGCGTTCGCCGCTGTAGCGCTCGTCCCCCAGCCACGTCCCCTCAGGACCCCAGTAGAGCTCTTCCGGCTCCCAGACATCGGCGCGGCCGCCGGCGAAACCGAAGGTCTTGAAGCCCATCGAGTCGAGGGCGACGTTGCCGGCGAGAATCATCAGGTCGGCCCAGGATATCTTCTGGCCGTACTTCTGCTTGATCGGCCACAGCAGCCGGCGCGCCTTGTCGAGGTTGGCGTTGTCCGGCCAGCTGTTGAGGGGCGCGAAGCGCTGCTGTCCCGCGCCGGCGCCGCCGCGGCCGTCGGCGATGCGGTACGTGCCGGCGCTGTGCCACGCCATGCGAATGAGCAACGGCCCATAATGGCCGAAGTCGGCCGGCCACCACTCCTGCGAGTCCGTCATCAAGGCATGCAGGTCCTTGATCACCGCATTCAGGTCGAGGCTCTTGAATTCCTTGGCGTAGTCGAACGCCTTGCCCATCGGATCGGACAAGCTGGAGTTCTGGTGGAGCCCCTGAAGGTTCAGCTGGTCCGGCCACCAGTCACGGTTCGTGTGCGCGCGGGTGCCCGTGAACGGGCATTTGGTCACGTCATCCATCACTGCCTCCTGTCGCGGTTTGCCTGATTTTCACGCGGTTCCTTGTGCGACAATTTTTTCCACGCGGTTCCGGGTGGCGGCAATTTAGCCAACGTATCCCATCAGGTAAAATTGACTTTAATGATTGCTGCGATAAGATATTCTGATGATAGAGATCACGACGCTTCGGCAGCTTCGCTATTTCGATGCGCTGGCGGGTCATAGCCATTTCGGACGCGCGGCCGCCGCTTGCGGCATCTCGCAGCCGGCTTTGTCGATGCAGATCAAGGAGCTGGAGGCGGCCCTGGGCGCCGTGCTGATCGAGCGAGGCGCCCGACAAGTCCGGCTCACGAAGTTCGGAGAAGAGGCCGCGCAGCGCGTCCGCGACATCCTGCGCTCGGTCGAAGAACTGGGAGACTTCGCGCGGGCGTCGCGGGACCGGCTTGCGGGCCGGCTGCGCATCGGCATGATCCCGACGATTGCACCCTATCTGCTGCCGACGGTCATCGAGACCCTCGGTCGAACGCATCCCGAACTCGACATTCACGTCCGCGAGGCGCTGACGTCGAAGCTGATCCAGGAGCTCGCGGAAGGCCGGCTCGACGCGGCGATTGTCGCCCTGCCGGTGTCCGAACCTTCGCTGACCGAGGTCGCCCTGTTTGCGGAAGATTTCCTGCTGGTCCGGCCGGACGAGGATGCGGGAGCGCCGGTGCCGAGCCGCGAAACGCTGCGCGAAATGCGGCTGCTCCTGCTGGAAGAGGGGCACTGTTTTCGCGATCAGGCCCTGTCGTTCTGCAACATGCAATCGTCGCTGCCGCGCGAGGTGCTGGACGCGAGTTCTCTGTCGACGCTTGTCCAAATGGTCAGCGCCGGCATGGGTGTCACCTTGATCCCGGAAATGGCCGTGCCCGTGGAGACGCGCTCGGCGTCGGTGTCTGTCGCTCGCTTCAAGGATCCGCAACCGGCGCGAACCATCGGCATGGTCTGGCGCAAGACAAATCCTCTGGCCGGACAGCTCCTGCAGCTTTCTGAAGCGGTTTGTCGCGCAGCCGACGCGTTGCGCGATCAGCCGGATCGTCATCGCGCCATCCCCGGGCCTAAACGGCGCTCAGGCGGAGGACATTCTCCAAAGAGCCGCGCGCCTCGACAGAAGCGCCCGGCATCGACTCCCTGACTTTCTAAAATCGGTTCACGCCGATGCTGGCAGCTGCCCACATCTCGCGGCTGCCTTGCAGGAGCGCCGGAAAAAGCGAATATTCACGCCGGTTTCGACAGACAATCTTGGGAATCCCGAATACTTCGCAGGCCTGCTGACGACCTGGAGCCGATCATTGTTCGTAAGGCATGCCGCGGCAGCGAACCCGGACACCAACGCCGGCGGAGGCCCGGCGCAGTGGGAGCCCGAGAAGACCTGGGTTTTTGCCGTTGGCGTTTTGTCTTATCCCAGCGGGCAAGCTTGGCCGGAAGACGATCGACGCGACGCCGATATGATCAGCCAGCTTCAGGCCCGCGGCGTTCCAGCGGACCAGATCACCTTCATCAAGGACGAGAATGCGACCCTTGCAGCCGTTCGAGCATCGTTCGACGCCTTCATGGCCAAGGCTCCTGCCGACGCAATCTTGTGGCTCTACTTTGCCGGGCACGGCACCAAGCGCAAAAGCGGCGTGAGCGAGTTTGCGCTGTACGACGAGCCATGGCCGATTCCGGACGTATTTTCCACGATCGAGCGGCGGTTTCCAGGAAACACGGCGCTGCTCTTTGCCGATTGCTGCTATTCCGGTTCGCTCGGAACGGAAGCGACGCTGCGCGCTGGTCGAGTGAGTTATGGCGCCATCACCTCCTCTCTCGCCAGCACGGTGTCGACAGGCGCCTGGACCTTTACCGAGTGTTTGATAGCCGGGCTGCGCGGGGCGATCCCGCTAAGCGCTGACGGAGATGGATTGATCACCTTTGCGGAGCTTGCTCGCTTTGCCGAGCGGGAGATGGCATTCAACGACGGACAGCTCTCGACATTTGTAGCGACAAACGGTTTCGATCCCGGCCTTGTCCTCGCCTCTGGAATCAGGCGGGCGCATCCGCTTATCGGGGAATACGTTGAAGCCAAATGGAATGATGGCAAGTGGTATCCGGGCCGTATCGAGAAAGTGGACGGCAGCACGTTTTGGATTCGTTGGGCCGGGTACAAAGAGAGCGAGAATGAAGGGATCCAGGATACCAACATCCGGCCATTTGTTCCCACGCAGCACGCCCCCGGGACCCGACTCGACGTGGAGTGGCAGGGCTCTTGGTATCCCGCCGAGGTGCTGACCGGACGCTGGGGCATGCACTTGGTTCATTACGATGACTTTGAGCCGGTCTGGGATGAGTGGGTCTCATCCAGCCGGATTCGGCTCAAATAGCATTACAGCGCACGCGGCGCGCGGCCATGCGTTCGAGGCGTCGGCCTTGGACGCGTGAGTGGGTTTCGAGTGGGCCTCTTGTGCACGAACCCACGCGCTGCCGTTTGCACCTGTTCAAGGCCCGCGAAGTGCCAGAAACAGACACCGGCTCATTGTTCGATCACGCCGTCAGCGAGCGCCGTGAAGGCTCTAGCAAAAACCCGATGAGAGAAATCACCGGTGTCGCCACCGGCGCATTATCCTTTCGGCCGGGGAACTGACCAATCTCATGCGACGGAGTAGTCGCGCAACGGCCAAGCCGGCGCGAACGTGTCGCGGCGCGCCTGGGATTTCCAAACGCCTGATCAGAGCGGCGTGCCAGGCATCGCCTGATGCCAACGTCTCGCACTGTCGCTGCAGCGACTCCACCGCGGCTTGCTTTTCGCTCAATACGCCCTGCAGCTCGGCGATTTTATGATCGAGATCGGTAGCCTTCAATCGCAGAGCGTGTAGCTCCTGCTCGCGCGCCAAGAGGCGGCCATGAAGTGGCACGTGAAATTTCGCAAAGCCGCCCCAGTACCGCTCGACCATGGCGGCGCGCTCTGCAGGATCACGGATGACGTTCATCCAACGCTCGGTTTCATCGCGGCGCTGCTCCAGTGTCATATTTGCACGATGGGCATTGTGCAGGCACAGCGATTGAATGGTAAACCGGGAAGCCGCGGTGATGCCGTCGAGACGGAGAAACTTGCGCCACATATGGAGATCGGACCAGATGTCGGGTGGCGCCGGCGCCCAGCCCTCCGGCATCCGCCGATAGGTCGAGAGTCGGTAACCCGCGACCGACGGGCCGAAAAAATTCCATTGCTCGGACATCAATCTCTGCCGCGTGTCCGGATCGGCTAGATCGCCCGGGAAGTAAAGGGGGGAACCATCTGGCGCCATCCCCATCAGCAGCAGATTGCCAAATTCGACGTCCGCCAGCAGGGCGGCGAGCTCCTTGAGATGCTCGGGGAACCAAATATCGTCATCGGCGAGCTGAGCGACAAATTCTCCGCTCGCCAACGCGAGCGCTGTGTCGCGATGTCGCTCGCCGCGGCGCTCGCCCTTCTCAAAATCGAAGACGCGCACCCGTGGATCACGGGCTGCGAAGGCCCTCGCACACCCAGCCGCCTCCGCTGGAGCGCCGTCGCACACCACGAACAGCTCGAAATTGCTGTGGCTCTGCCAGAGTACGGACTCCATCGCAAATGGAAGCAGCAATGGCTGCCGATGAACGGTCAACAAAACGGTAAAGCGGGGGGACGACATTGCGGCCAAATCTGACATCAGGCGTTGCCTGGCCCGAAGGGGAGGTTGTTACCCAGTGCCAAGTTTGTCAAACGTATCCAGCCCAGCCTTGGCTTCTCATCGCAACAACCTCGACAACGTGGAGTGAAGATGCGAAGCTTCGCGGGCCAGCTCTCATAGTGTATCAGTCTTGAAAGGTCGGCTTGATGGATACACTGCCTCGCAATCCGCCTACCGTGGACGACGTGCGGGAATTTCGGGTGACCGGTCCCTGGCCATCAAAGTCTGGCGGAGTTCTGAACGTCCCAGTTGCGCTGCCCCACCTGGAAGCGATGCGGTTTTTCGATTACGACCCGGCGGAACTCGGGCGTATTCCGATAGATATTCGTGGCCTACGGGTATGGGTCGTTTCTGATATTCCGGCCGGTGGCGTTGGCGGAAATCAGTTTCATCGCGTTCGCACCGAGATTTCATTCGTCGTCAAAGGCAAAGTCAGTTGGAGATTTGAAGATCTGTACGGCGGGACGCGGGTGATATCATGGTCGCCGGACAACGCCTTGCTGATGCCGCCGTTTGTCATTCACACGTTGGTCTCCGAAGAATCCGGAAGCGCGGTCGTGACCCTCGCCAACACCCTGTACATTCCAGACGATCCGCGCACCCATGATACGTACCGAGCTGACCTATTCTACGCAATGCGAGACCGATTTCGCCGCGAGGCCGGTTTGAACAAACGGCCTCGCGTTCATGCCTCGGTGGGCTAACTAAGCCGGACGGCCTCTGGGTCACTAGCAGACATAGCGGCGTAAATTTCCGATGTCTGCTTACCCTCTGAAAGCGGATATCCGCATCAAAAGGGTCCACCGAGTGGGATCGCGAGTGGGCCTCTTTACGAGGATGACGGAGCGGACTGAGACAGGATGCGGTCGGTCAATCCGAGACGGTATATGACCGCTCGCCGCTCGTCTGCGCGCCCGGCGTGCGGTCCCATTGCGCGCTCTTGGCGGCGATGATGACGCCGGCGGCCGCAATGACGGCGATCAGCACGATCCGCAGATGAGTCGTTCGGTCAGCACGCTGGATGGACCAGTGCACGATACGCCTTGCTACTAACGCAACACTAACGCCCGCTCGTCTGGTTGTGCCAGCAAGTCGCAAACAATGGATTAAGACCGGCGCCGGTGCGACCGAAAGCACGGCCGTTTGCGGTCCGGCGCCGTGGAACCCGGCAATACCTCCCCGAGTTGTCTTGTCGTCATCTCATGCAAGAGGTCGCCATGGACACTCGGCAAATCCACGTCGATGAAATCAGTGTCTGGTCCTGGATCGCCGCTTCGGCCTTCGTCCTGATCGTGCTGGGAATGGTCTTCCTCGGCCCGGGTGCGAACGTGAGGATGGCGACGCCTGTGCTGCCGCTTGCGGCGCCGGCGGTCGTGCCGCCCGAGGTGGTCGCGGACCCGGGCGCGTAGTAAGACAATAGGGTAAGTGTCCGTCCGCCAGGCCGAGCCCCCGCTGATGCCAGGAAAACGTGTCCAATTCGACGACGCCACCTGGCACGCCCTCGATCTGCTCGCCCGCGACCGCATGATGGATTTTCAGGAGCTGGCGGACGAGGCGT
>JBEVIH010000349.1:0-12198 GCA_040510815.1 Xanthobacteraceae bacterium
TCGGGATGATGTTGTCGCGGTCGCCGTGCAGCATCAGCACCGGCGCCGTGACCTTGCCGATGCGCAGATCGGAGCGGAACTGATCCTTCATCAGCAGCCGCACCGGCACGTACCAATAGACGCCGGCGCCGACATCGGCCGCCGAGCTGAACCCTGCTTCGAGCACGACCCGTCCGACCGGCTTTTCGGCCGCCAGCGCGACCGCGACGCCGGAGCCGAGCGACTCGCCCCACAGCGCGATGCGTTCGGGCGGGTAACGCGCGGCCGCGAACGCGTAGGCCGCCGCCGCGTCCTCCAGCAGGCCGGCTTCGGTCGGCCGGCCGGTCGAGCCGCCATAGCCGCGATAGCTCAGCGCGACGAGCCCAGTGCCGTCGGCGATGAGCGCGCGAAAGCGATCGATGCGGTAGCGCAGCGCGCCGCCGTTGCCGTGGAAATACAGGATCACCGGCTTGTCGCCCTTTGGCGGCACGTGCCAGAGCAGCACCCGCTCGCCGTCGGCGGTGTCGACCACGGCCTCTTCCGCCTCCGGCAGGCCGGCCGCGGCCGGCGCCGTCCGATAGCTGTCGGGAAAATACTGCAGCGAGCGCTGCGTGACGTAGAGCAGCGCGACGAACCCGCAGTAGAACACGAGCGCGAAGGTCAGGTACCATTTCAGCGTGGCCATGGCCCTTGATAGCACGGCTTCTTTACTTAGAGTTTGCGGTTCACGGGCCGACTGATTCGGATAGCAAGATGGACAACGCGCGCACACGCCGGGTCATCGCCGCCGGCATGATCGGCAATGTGCTCGAATGGTACGATTTTGCGATCTACGGCTATTTCGCCGCCCAGATCGGCCGCCAGTTCTTCCCGCACGAGGATGCGGTCGCCCAGCTGCTCTCGGCGTTCGGCGTGTTCGCGCTCGGCTATCTGATGCGGCCGGTCGGGGGCGCGCTGATCGGCCATATCGGGGACCGTCTCGGCCGGCGCGCGGCGCTCACCTTCTCGGTCGCCGCCATGGCGATTCCGACCTTCCTGATCGGCCTGCTGCCGACCTACGCGGCGATCGGAATTGCCGCGCCGATCGCGCTGACCCTGCTGCGCATGGTGCAGGGGCTTTCGGTCGGCGGCGAATACACCAGCTCGATGGTGTTCCTGGTCGAGCACGCACCGCATGGCCGCCGCGGCCTGATGGGCGCGTTCATCTCATGCGGGGCTTGCGCCGGCATTCTGCTCGGCTCGGCGATTGGCGCGGGATTCGCCGCCAGCATGTCGACCGCTGCGCTCGACGCCTGGGGATGGCGCATCCCGTTCCTGCTCGGCCTGGTGGTCGGGATCGCCGGCTACTTCCTGCGCCGGCACGTGGTGGAAACGGTCCCGGCCGAGCGGCGCGAGCGCCCGCCGATCATCGAGACCCTGCACGATCACTGGCGCCTCGTCCTCGGCCTGGCCGGTTTGTCGGTGTTCAACGCGGTCGGATTTTACGTCAGCTTCGTCTACCTCGTGAGCTGGCTGCAGACCGCCGACGGCATTCCACCGGCCCGCGCGCTCGAGATCAATTCGATCAGCATGCTGGTGCTGTTGCCGGTGATGGTCGTGACCGGCCTCTTGAACGACCGCTTCGGACGCAAGCCTTTTCTCCTGCTCGCCTGCGTTCTCGGCTTCGTCTTCGCGGTGCCGCTGTTCTGGCTCCTGCACCAGCCCTTGGAGCTCTCTGCGCAGCTCGGACAACTGGGGCTGGTCCTGATCGTCGGAATCTATTGCGGCACCCAGCCCACCATCATGGTGGAGGCAGTGCCGCCGCAGGTGCGCTGCACGGCGGTGGCGCTCGGCTACAATATCTGCCTGGGCGTGATCGGCGGGCTCACGCCGCTGGTGGCGACCTGGCTGGTCGTGCGCACGGAGAATGAGCTCGCGCCGGCGTTCCTGATCATGGCGGCGGCGGTGGTGACGTTCGCGACCGTGCTGCAGTTCCGCGAGACCTATCGCGCGCCGTTTGCGGGCGTGCGGCCCGCGCCCGCCGCCGCCCGGGCCTAGAGCATTTTCAGGAAAAGTGGAGACCGGTTTTCCGTCCGAAAATGCGACAAACGCAAAAAGCTAGAGCACATTCAGTTTCATAGAAACTGAATGTGCTCTAGGCCTTGCAAAGCTTTCACCGCGGCTCCGGCAAGGCGAACACGTAGATCGCGTTGTGGCCGCGCACCGGCTTGAAGGTTTTGACCACGTTGAGCAGGCCGGCGGTGCCCGACTGGGCGTCGCCGGTCATCACCGCGACATACTGGCGGCCGTTCACCGTGTAGGTGATCGTGCTGGTCGAGACGATGCCGCCGAGCACGATCTCCCACAGGATCTTGCCGCTGTCGGCGTCGAAGGCGCGGAACCGGCGATCCATGTCGCCCCAGAACAGCAAATCGCCGGCGGTGACCAGCGCGGAGCCGTTGCCGGGGACGGGCTGCGAATGAATCATGTCGACCTTGCCGGTCGACAGATTCACCTTGGCGATGGAGGCGAATTTCTGGGGATCGGAGCCCGGACGCATGACCTGCCGTCGCGGTCCGTAACCCGCCGGGTTGGCGTAGTTCTCGGTCATGTCGAGACAGGCGTCGTGGTGCGGGATGTAGAGGGCGTTCTTGCCCGGATGGTAGGCGGTCGACCAGAAGCTCCGCGTGTTGTGGAAGCAGACCAGGACGCGGTCGCCGTCCTTCTTCTTGACCTTGTCCCAGTTCATGTGGGTGCGGCCGGTCTCGACGTCGATGCTGGAAATATGGAACTCGGGCACGTCGAGCGGGACCGGCGTCGCCCAGATGAACTGCCCCGTGGCGCGGTCGAGCAGCCAGATGCCACCCGCCTCCGCCACCGCGACGACGACGTCGCGCTCCTGCCCGCGCGGGATGTTGGGATTGATCCACTTCACCGCCACCGGGTCGGGATTGATGGCGGTGCGGACCAACGTTCGCTCATGGATATGGTCGAGGTCCCAATCGTCGCCCGGCAGATGCTGGTAGTACCAGACCAGCTTGCCGGTCCCGACGTCGAGCGCGACGGTCGAGTTGCTGTAGAGCTCGGACGGCGCCGAGCGCGGGACGGCGTCGATGTTGCCGTGACGCTTCCAGCGGGTCCACGGCTTGGGATTGGCGATCGCCCAGTAGAGCACCTTGCGCACCGGATCGTAGGAGCCCGGCAGCCCCCAGCTGCTCGCAATCCGCCGCTCGAGCGGCGCGTTGCCCCATGAATCGCCGCCCGGCTCCCCGGGCGCGGGCGTGTGGTAGAATTTCCAGAGTTCCTTGCCGGTCTTGGCGTCGTGCGCCGCGATGAAGCAGCCGACGCGCGTCTCGCAGGTGCGGCCGGTGATCACCTTGCCGTCGGCGACGATCGGCGCCGACGTCGACTGGGTCTGATCCTTGTAGTCGTGAACCTTGGTCTCCCAGCGCATCTTGCCGGTCTTGGCATCGAGCGCCACCAGGACGCCGTCGGGCGCGTCGTAGAACACCAGGTCCTCGAAGATGGCGAGGCCTTTGGTGCGCGCCCGCATCGGCCCGCCGATGACGTCGGCCATCTCCTTGGGCGTCTCGCGCCAGTATTCCCAGATCAGGTCGCCGTTGGTGGCGTTGAGCGCCAGCACGCCGGCGCTCGGGCTGATCACGTACATGACGCCCTGCGCGACGATCGGCGTGGTTTCCTGGGTGCCGGCGGTAAGCCCGCGCGTCCACGCCATCTTGAGCCCGCTGACGTTGCCGCGGTTGACCTGGTCGAGCGGACTGAATCGCTGCTCGTCGTAGGTGCGGTTGAGCATCAGCCAGTCGCCCGGCGGCGGGTTGACCAGCATGTCGCGGGTGACCGGCTCGAAGCCGTTGCCCTGCGCGGCAGCCGGCGTCGCGAGCGCGCAGACGATCGCAGCGGCGATCCAGGAAGATATCCTGATCATCGAATCCCTCCCTTGAATTTGTTCGGCTCGGCCGATCCTATGGGACAGCCCGCCGTTTGAACCAAACTATAGCTTTTTCCGGCGAGGTGGGAACCGCATGGACCGCGCTTTCGATGATACGAGTGCTTTTCGATGACGCGCACCCTGCTCGCTGCCGCCTGTGTGCTGCTGGGCTTGGGCGCGGTCGCGCTGGCGCAGGATCCGGCCGCGATCGACGCCGGTGAGCAGCTCTACGACGAGCACTGCGCGTCCTGCCACGGCGAGAAGCTCAGAAGCACCGGGGCGATGCCCGACCTGCGGGAACTGCGCGCCGATGCTCGCGCGCGCTTCGATCAAATGGTCATGAACGGCAGAGGCCAGATGCCGCCGTGGCAAGGCGTGCTGAGCAAGGAGGGGCTCGATCAGCTGTGGGCCTATGTCCGCTCCCGCGCCAGGCAGCCGGGCGACGGAGGCCGGACGACTTACAGCGCCTTGACGATCTCCTCGGTCATCTTCTTGGCGTCGCCGAACAGCATCATGGTGTTGTCGCGGTAGAACAGCGTGTTGTCGATGCCGGCATAGCCCGACGACAGCGAGCGCTTCGAGAACATCACGGTGCCGGCCTTCCAGACTTCCAACACCGGCATGCCGTAGATCGGCGACTGCGGGTCTTCCTTGGCGGCCGGATTGGTCACGTCGTTGGCGCCGATCACGAAGGCGACGTCGGCCTGCGCGAATTCCGAGTTGATGTCCTCCAATTCGAACACCTCGTCGTAAGGCACATTGGCCTCGGCGAGCAGCACGTTCATGTGGCCAGGCATGCGGCCGGCGACCGGATGGATGGCGTATTTCACCTCGACGCCCTCCTTCTTGAGCCGGTCGGCCATTTCACGCAGTGCATGTTGGGCTTGCGCCACCGCCATGCCGTAGCCCGGCACGATGATCACCTTGCCGGCATTCTTCAGCATGAAGCCGGCGTCCTCGGCCGAGCCCTGCTTCACCGGCCGCTGCTCCTTGCCGGCCGCGGGACCCGCGACCTCGCCGCCGAAGCCGCCGAGGATGACCGAGATGAACGAGCGGTTCATCCCCTTGCACATGATGTAGGACAGGATCGCGCCCGACGAGCCGACCAGGGCGCCGGTGATGATCAGCGCCGAATTGCCGAGCGTGAAGCCGATGCCGGCCGCCGCCCAGCCGGAATAGGAATTGAGCATCGAGATCACCACCGGCATGTCGGCGCCGCCGATCGGGATGATAATGAGCACGCCGAACAGGAAGGCGGCGAACGCCAGCAGCCAGAACGCGACATGGCTTTCGGTTCGCGCGAACCAGACGATCAGCACCACGATCGCGATGGCGAGCGCGATGTTGACGGCATGGCGCGCGGGCAGGAGGATCGGCGCGCCGCTCATGCGCGCGGACAGCTTCAGGAAGGCGATCACCGAGCCGGTGAAGGTCACCGCGCCGATGGCGACGCCGAGCGACATCTCGACCAGGCTGGCGCCGGGGATGTGCCTGGGCGTGCCGATGCCGAAGGCCGCCGGCGCGTAGAGCGCGGCGGCCGCCACCAGCACCGCCGCCATGCCGACCAGCGAGTGGAAGGCGGCGACCAACTCCGGCATCGCGGTCATCGGCACCCGCCGCGCGATCACCGCTCCGGTGCCGCCGCCGATCGCCATGCCGGCGATCACCAGCGCCCAGGCGCCGACGTCGGCGGGCGGATGCGAGGCAAGCGTGGTGACGATCGCGATCGCCATCCCGATCATGCCGAACAGGTTGCCCTGGCGGCTCGTTTCCGGGCTCGACAAGCCGCGCAGCGCGAGGATGAAGAGAACCCCGGCGACGAGATAGAGCAGCGCGACGATATTGGCGTCCATCGGGCGCGGCCTCACTTCTTCTTTTTCTGGTACATGCCGAGCATGCGCTGAGTCACCAGAAAGCCGCCGAAGATGTTGACCGAGGCGAAAACGAGCGCCACGAAGCCCAGCGCGCGCGCCCAGATCGGGCCCGAATCGTTGGCAATGAGCGCGACCCCGACCGCCAGCAGCGCGCCGACCACGATCACCGAGGAAATCGCGTTGGTCACCGACATCAGCGGCGTGTGCAGCGCCGGCGTCACCGACCACACCACGTAATAGCCGACGAAGATCGCGAGCACGAAGATCGAGAACCGGAACACGAACGGATCGACGGTCCCGCCGCTGGCGGCGTGCATGGCCCCGCCCGAAGCTGCCGCGATGATGTCGAGCTGCGCAAGCATGACGTCGCCGGCGGCCGGTCCGGTTGCCGCGCCGGCTGGAACGCCGGCGATGCCGACCGGTGGAATGAACGCCATCATGTCGTTGCTCCCATGACCGCGCCTGTCACGCCGCGCTCTTCGGCGCAAAGCTCGGATGGATCACGGCGCCGTCGCGGGTGAGCGCCGTCGCCTTGACGATCTCGTCGTCCCATTTGACCGCCAGCGCCTTGGCGGACTTGTCGACCAGGATCTCGACAAACGCGTAGAGGTTCTTGGCGTAAAGGCTGGAGGCGGAAGCGGCGAGCCGGCCCGGCACGTTGAGGTGACCGACGATCTTGACGCCGTTCATCGCCACGACCTCGCCGCCCTTGGCACCTTCGACGTTGCCGCCGCGCTCGACCGCGAGATCGACGATCACCGAGCCCGGCCGCATGGAGGCGACCATATCCTTGGAGAGGAGCCGCGGCGCCGGCCGGCCGGGAATCAGCGCGGTGGTGATGACGATGTCCTGCTTCTTGATGTGGTCGGCGACCAGCGCGGCCTGCTTGGCCTGGTACTCCTTCGACATCTCCTTAGCGTAGCCGGCCGCGGTCTCGGCCTGCTTGAATTCCTCGTCCTCGACGGCGACGAACTTGGCGCCGAGGCTCTCGACCTGCTCCTTGGCGGCGGGGCGCACGTCGGTCGCGGTCACGATCGCGCCGAGCCGGCGTGCGGTCGCGATCGCCTGCAGACCGGCGACGCCCGCGCCCATGACGAACACCCGCGCCGCCGGCACGGTACCGGCCGCGGTCATCATCATCGGCAGCGCGCGGCCGTACTCGGCCGCGCCGTCGATCACCGCCCGATAACCGGCGAGATTGGCCTGGCTCGAGAGGACATCCATGGTCTGCGCGCGGGTGATGCGCGGCATCAGCTCCATAGCGAAGGCGACGACGCCGGCATCCGCCATCGCCTTGAGCGCCGCCTCCTGGCCGTACGGGTCCATGATGGCGATGACCAGCGCGCCCTTTTTGTAGCCGGCCAGCTCCGAGGCGGCGGGACGGCGCACCTTGAGCACGAGGTCGGCGTTCCTGACCGCGTCGGGCGCGACGGCGGCGCCGGCGGCGGCAAACTCGGAATCGGGGATGCCCGACTTAGTCCCGGCGTCCGGCTCGACCGCGACCTCGGCGCCGAGCCCTTTCATCTTCTTGACTGTTTCGGGCGTCGCGGCGACCCGGTCCTCGCCCGGGTCGATCTCACGCGCTACGGCGATGCGCATTCACCGGTCTCCTGATGCTGGCGGCCGGCCGCGACGTTCAGCCGCCGGAAGTGAGCCCGAGCGCGATGAGCGAGAGCACCACCATGATTCCGCTGGGCAGCCGTGCCCCCCTGCGCAGGCCATGAAACGCCAGAACGGTCGCAACGATGAAGATGACGACCGCCACGAACCAGTGGCCGGTGAGGGCGCCGATCGCCAGGCCGATCACGATATTGGCGACGTGACAGCAGGCGATGAAAACCAGATGCACGAAACGGTCGTACATCGCCTCGTGCGAGGGAAGGTCGTTGCCTGTGGCGGTCGCGTATTCGGCCTGCCCATGGTCGGCCATCGTATCCTCCAATCGTTCGCGCCGGATGCGGATATTGCGGTGCAAGACTTGGGCCGGGCTTAGCGCAAATGCCCCGATAGGGCAACGGCGGCGCATCGCTTGATCGGGTGCCACACGGCACACCGTCCGGCTGTGGCCTAGCTTCTTTACGTTCGTCGCATTTTCGGACGGAAAACCGGTTTCCACTTTTCCTGAAAATGCTCTACCGCGGCGCCGGCAGGCGGTCGAGGCCGACGGCGGCAAGCGCCGCGTTCTGACGTTTGGTGACGCTGGCGACCGAAAAGTCCCCCATCGCCGCCTCGAACAACCGGTGGAAATTGAGCTCGGCGCCGAGGTGCAGGAACACGGCGCCCAGCCCGATCGCCGCCCGGTCCATGAACACGAACTCGCGCGGCACCGTGACCGGGCCTTTCTGCTTGAGCGCCTGGTGCACCCGGAACGCCTCGCGGCGGCCGTAGTCCGCCGGCTTGACGCCGTCGGCGAGGCTGCGCACCCGGTCTTCCAGCAGCGGCCCGTAGATGAATCGTGCCCAGATATTGAGCACGTCGATCAGCTCGCGCGAGAGCTTCTTGAAGCCCCAGGTCTCGTAGGCGTGCACGATCAGATCGTCGTCGCCCCTGCGCAGGCCGTTATAGAGATCGACCACGCCGCCGACGAATTTCGGCGGGAAGATGCGGATGCAGCCATAGTCAAGGAGATTGATGCCGGCGGGCGCGCGCCCGCCGCCGCGACCGTCCTCGAACACGCTGTAATTGCCGAGGTGGGGGTCGCCGTGGATCACCCCGAAACGGCTGAACGGGAACCACCAGGCCGTGAACATGGCGGTGCCGATCCGGTTGCGGGTGGCGAGATCGTCGTTCTTGTGCTCGAGCAGGCGGCGTCCGTCGCACCAATCGAGCGTGAGCAGACGCCCGGTCGAGAGCTCCGACCACACCCGCGGCACGCGGATCTGGTCGATGCTTGCGAGCATGCTGCGGTAGAGCAACACGTGCTTGGCCTCGCGCCGGTAGTCGAGCTCCTCGCGCAGGCGTGCGCCGATCTCCTCGGCGATCTCGCTGGTGTCGATCACCGGGTCCATGCGCCGGTGGATGGCGAAGATCAGTTGCAGCTGCTTGAGGTCGGCTTCGACCGCCGACTGCATGTCGGGATATTGCAGTTTGCAGGCAAGCTCGGTGCCGCCAAATTGCGAGGAAGCGTGGGCGCGGGCGCGGTGCACCTGTCCGAGCGAGGCGGCGGCCGCCGGGTGATGCTCGAAGTCGGCGAATTTTCGCTGCCAGTCGGCCCCGAGCTCCGCCGCCATGCGCCGTTTGACGAAGGCCCAGCCCATGGGCGGCGCCTCGCTCTGCAGCTTCATCAGCTCGGCGGCGTATTCCGCCGGCAGCGCGTCCGGGATGGTGGCCATGAGCTGGGCCACCTTCATGATCGGCCCCTTGAGGCCGCCGAGCGCGGCGGCGAGCTCCATCGCGTTCCTGCCGCGGTCGAGCGTCAGGCCGAACAGCCGTGCGCCGGCAATGCGCGCCGCCACGCCGCTCATATTGGCGCCTACGCGCGCATAGCGGGCGGCACGGGCGGAGAAACGGTTGGCTTCACGGTCGGTCATGCGGTGCGTGCGGGCAAGCCACACTCTCGATGCAACATAGGTGTGATCCGCGGTTCCGCCAGAGCGTAGCTGCCTGCAGCCACGGCAGATAGATGCGAATGTCGAGGTCGATGCTACACGTAGCGAAGGGTGGAAAGAGCAACGCGACGATCGAGGCGAATTCCGTCCGCTTGCTACCGTCCACGAATGGGTGGTTGCGGGCACCGCGAGATCGGTCTCGCTTAAGCTTAGTCCATCCCCTCCAGCTCGGTGATCATCCGCTCGATCACCCCCAGCCCCTCCTGCCAGAAGGCCGGGTCGCGGGCGTCGAGGCCGAATGGCGCGAGCAGCTCGGCATGGTGCTTGGTGCCGCCGGCCGAGAGCATTTCGAGATAGCGCTCGGCAAAGCCTTCGGCGGCGCGCTCGTAGACCGCGTAGAGCGAGTTCACCAGGCAATCGCCGAACGCATACGCGTAGACGTAGAACGGCGAATGCACGAAGTGCGGGATATAGGCCCAGAAGGTCTCGTAGCCCGGCCTGAGCTCGATCGCCGGCCCCAGGCTCTCGTGCTGCACGTCGAGCCAGAGCGCGCAGAGCGCCTCGGCGGTGAGCTCACCGTTGCGGCGCTCGGTATGAACCGACCGCTCGAAGGTGTAGAAGGCGACCTGCCGCACCACCGTGTTGATCATGTCCTCGACCTTGGCGGCGAGCATGGCCTTGCGCTGCTTCTTGTCGGCGCCGGCGAGCAGCTTCTTGAAGGTCAGCATCTCGCCGAACACGCTCGCGGTCTCGGCCAGCGTCAGCGGCGTCGGCGCCATCAACGCGCCGTTCGGCGCCGCCAGCACCTGGTGCACGCCGTGGCCGAGCTCGTGGGCGAGCGTCATCACGTCGCGCGGCCTGCCCTGGTAGTTGAGCAGCACGTAGGGATGCGCCGAGGGCACGGTGGCGTGCGCGAAGGCGCCGGGCGCCTTGCCGGGCCGCACCGGCGCGTCGATCCAGTTGTCCTTGAAGAACCGCTCGGCGATCGCCGCCATCGCGGGCGAGAACACGCCGTAGGCGCTGAGCACCGTCGACTGCGCCTCGGACCAGGCGATGGTGCGGCTCGCGACCTTGGGTAGCGGCGCGTTGCGGTCCCAGTGCGGCAGCCGCTTCTTGCCGAACCAGCGCGCCTTGAGCGCGTAGTAGCGGTGCGAGAGCCGCGGATAGGCGGCGCGCACCGCCGCCACCAGCGCCTCCACCACCTCGCGCTCGACCCGGTTCGACAGGTGCCGCGCGTCGGCGACGTCGACAAAGCCGCGCCAGCGGTCGGAGATTTCTTTGTCCTTGGCGAGGATGTTGGTGATCAGTGCAAAGACGCGCAGGTTCTCCTTGAAGGTCTTGGCCAGCGCCTGCGCCGCCGCCTTGCGCCTCTTCTCGCTCGGATCCTGCATCAGATTGAGCGTCGGCTCGATGGCGAGCGACTCCTTGCCGACCTTGAAGCGCAGGCTCGCGATGGTCTCGTTGAACAGCCGGTTCCAGGCCGAATGGGCGGTCACCGACTTCTCGTGAAAGAGCTGCTCGACCCGATCCTCGAGCTGATAGGGCTTGTCCTTGCGGATGTCCTCCAGCCACGGCCGGTAGTGGCCAAGCGCGGGATCGCGCATCGCCGCCTCGATCTTGGCATCCTCGAGCCGGTTGAGCTCGAGCACGAAGAACAGGAGATGCGTGGAGGCGGCCGTCATGCGCTCCTGCACGTCGGCGTAGAATTTGGCGCGCGCCGGATCGACCGTGTCGCCGGCGCGGACGAGGTCCGCGTAGGATTCGATGCGCCCACCCAGATCGCCGAGCGCTTCGTAGCTTTTCACCGCCTCGGCGAGCGCGCGGCCGGCATCCGGTCGGTCGGCAATTTCGGCCAGCCTGCCCTTGTAGGCCTCCTCGAAGGCGATCGCCTCCGCGTCGACGCGATCGAGATCGCGCTTCACGCGCGGATCATCGATCCCCGCATAGAGGTCGTGCAGGTTCCATTCCGGCAGCGCGCCGAGGCGTGCGGGCGGCCGAGACTTGGCGGTATGGGCGCGTCTTGCTGGTGCGGGCATCGGTGCTGAGGGCGGGAGGGAAAGATCGGGTTGTTTGGCTGCGCCGGATGACGAAGCCATGACGAACGGCGGCAGCCTAGCATGCGGCGCGATGCATATCGCGCGGCCAGGCCCGCGATCAACACCATCGCCCGACCTGAGCCAACTGCCTAAGGTTGTAGCCAAAATCGACTAGCTGTTGCAGCGATGCGCTCAGGCATTCTTTGCCCTGGCGACGATCCTTCGCGCGCTCCCACCAACCCTTGGCTGGTGTCGGTCGTTGACCTTCCGCGCAAACAAACAGGGGAAGGACAATCTCGCAACTAGGAGAGAGCGCCATGGCTACGCAAGACGACGTCCTCCAAGAGGATCCGAATGGACATTGGTGGGTAGACCGCCAAGGCCACACGCACAGGGAGCCGCCGCCTAACGGCTCGGACGGTCAGAGCGCGGGCGGAGGCGCCAGTGCGGGTGCGCCGCCTGCGCCATCGCCTGGCGATAGTGGCGGGGGCGGCTCCTCCGTAGGAGTTGGGCCCGGCAGCAACGGCGGTGGCGGGACCGGCGGCGGCACCGGCACTGGCGGTGGGACCGGCGGCGCGGGTGGCACCCCCGGCGGCGGGAGCGGCGGCCAAGTCGGCGATGACAGCGGCGGGCTGTTCGGCGATGGGGGCGTGGTGCCCCAAATCACGGATAGTCTGGGCGCCACTGTCGGCAATGTCGCCGGCGATGGCCTCGGCAATCTGATCACCGATCTCGGCCAGACCGTGAGCGCGATCGGCAGCAGCACTCCGATCGACCAGCTGTTCGACACCGTCGGCAACGGCCTCAATCTCGGTGACGTGCCTCATCTTGGC
>JBEVIH010000350.1:0-4691 GCA_040510815.1 Xanthobacteraceae bacterium
GCCGCGATCGCCGCGGTGGTGCCGGCCTCGCCGGCGCCCTTGACGCCGAGCGGGTTGGTCTTCGCCGGCACCAGGTGCATGGCGTCCTTGAACAGCGGCATGTCGTCGGCGCGCGGCATCGCATAGTCCATGAACGAGCCGGTGATCAGCTGCCCGCCCGATGCATCGAACACCGCGTTCTCCATCATCGCCTGGCCCAGCCCCTGGGCGATCGAGCCGTGGGTCTGGCCCTCGACGATCATCGGGTTGAGCGCGTTGCCGCAGTCGTCGACCGCCGAATAGGCGACCAGCGCCAAGTGGCCGGTGCTGGGATCGATCTCGATCTCGGCGATGTGGCAGCCGTTGGGAAAGGTGAGCGGCGTCTCGGCGTTGGCCTTGGTGTCGAGGTCCTCGGGGATCTCGCCGCGCTTCTTCATCTCCTTGGCGCGGCCGGCTAGGTCGAACAGCGAGATGCCGCGGTCCGTCCCCACCACGTTGAAGCGGCCGCCGCGGTATTCGATGTCGGCCTCTGCCGCTTCCAGCACGGTCGCGGCGATCGCCTTGCCCTTGGTGACCAATGCCTCGACGGTCTTGATCATGGCGTGGCTCACCGTCATGGCGGAGCGTGACCCGACCGACGCGTAGCCGGCGATCTCCATCGCCGAGTCGCCGTGCCGGTGCTCGATCTGCTCGGCCTTGATGCCGAGCCGCTCGGCCAGCAGCGGATTGAAGGTGGTGGCGTGACCCTGGCCGGTCGATTGCACGTTGAGCCCGAACACCAGCCGGTCGCCGCCCGGAAAGCTCACTGACGTGCCTTCGAGCGGAACGCCGCCGGCGTGCTCGAGCATGCAGGAGATGCCCAAGCCCCGGAATTTGCCGCGCTTGCCGGCCTCGCGCCGGCGCTGCTTGAAGCCGTCGACGTCGGCGAGCGCCAGCGCCTTGTCGAGCACAGTCTCGAACTCGCCGCTGTCGATGGTGGTGCCGACCGCGGTCTTGTACGGCATCGCGTTGGGCTTGATCAGGTTGCGCCGCCGCAGCTTGACCGGGTCGATGCCGGTCACCCGCGCGGCCTCGTCGATCACCCGCTCCAGGATGAAATTCGCCTCCGGCCGGCCGGCGCCGCGGTAGGGCGCGGTCGGCGTCGTGTTGCTGAACACGCAGCGCGCGCCGATGTCGATCAGCTTGATGTCGTACATGCCGGGCAGGCAGCGCGTGAGATTGACGGTCTGGATGTTGGCGCCGACGGCGCCGATATAGGCGCCCATATTGCCGATGTGACGCACCCGCAGCGCCAGGAATTTGCCCTTGTCGTCGAGCGCGAGCTCGACGTCGCTGTAGGCGTCGCGCGCGTGATTGTCGCTCAGAAACGCTTCCGCGCGGTTCGACATCCAGTGCACCGGCCGCCCGAGCTTGCGCGCCGCCACCAGGATGGCGAGGTATTCCGGATAGGGACCGGTCTTGAGCCCGAACGCACCGCCGACGTCCTCGGTGATCACCCGCAGCTTTGGGTTGGGAACGCCCAGGATCGGGGCGAGCCCGTCGCGCAACGCCCGCGCGCTCTGCGAGCAGCAGCGCAGGAGGTAGCTGTCGGCGGCCTGGTCGTAGCTGGCGGTGGCGCCGCGCGGCTCCATCGAATGGACCATGATCCGCTGATGGAGGACGCCGACCTTGGCGACGTGCTTGGCCGACGCGAAGGCGCGCTCGACCTCCTTGGCGTTGGCGTCGGGATCCGCCGCCGGTCCGGGCCAATCGACCGCGATGTTGCCGGGTGCTTCCGGCCAGACTTGCGGCGCGCCCTCGCGCACCGCCTCGTGCAGGTCGACCACCGGCGTGCGCTCCTGGTACTCGACGGTGACGAGCTCGGACGCGTCCTGCGCGGCAGTGAGCGTCTCGGCGACCACCAGCGCAACCGCCTCGCCGACGTGACGCGCGGTCTTGCCGGCGAGCGCGGGACGGTGCGGCACGATCAGCTTGCCCCCGCCGCGTCCGGGCAGCGGCGGATGCTGGGAGACGTTGCCGATCCCCTCCATGTCGGCGGCGGTGAGCACCGCCAGCACGCCGGGCACCGCCTTGGCGGCGGCGGTGTCGATCGAAGCGATATCCGCGAAAGCGTGCGGGGAGCGGACGAAATAGGCCTGGGCCTGGCCGGTCAGCGGCACGTCGGCGGCATAGCGGCCGAGCCCGCGCACCAGCGGATCGTCCTCCAATCGCGGCTGGTGCTGCGCGCGACGCTCAACGGTCTTCGAATCCATGACGGCTTCCGAAATGGGGGAGGGGTTTTGCGGGAGCCTGTTTATAGCCGAAAGCCGGGCCGACGGGAGTCCGTTTCGGCTGCCCGTTTTGGCCGACGTGCGGGACAATCCGTCGCTACCAGCGGCCCCAACCACCACCCCAACCGCCGCCCCAGGATCCGCGCTGGTAGTTGTCGTAGCCGCCGTAATAGCGGCGCTGCTCCTGGTAGGGGTACCAGCCGCCGTTGGACCAGCCCCAGCCGTAACCAGCGTTGGGATTGCGGTATTCGCGCGACGACGCATAGGAGCTTTCGCGCGACACCAGCTTGTATTGAGTGTCGACGACCTTGCCTTTGGCGTCGATGCGGAAGCACTCGCTGAACTTGCCGCTCTTGTCGCCCGACTCGACGTCGATCGCCTTGCAGGAGAGCAGCCGCCTGGCCTCGGCGGAAGGCGGCGCCAGCGCGGTCTTCGGCGCAACGTGCGCCCACACCGCCTGCATGATCGGTTCGAAGATCGGGACCGCGGTATGGCCGCCGGTGGCGCCGCCGCCCAGCGTGCGCCGCTTGCCGCTGGCATTGTCGTAGCCGACCCACACCGCCACGGTGACGTCGTTGGTGAAGCCCACGAACCAGGCGTCGTTCTCGTTGTCGGAGGTGCCGGTCTTGCCCGCGACGAACGGCGCCAACCCCGCCATCGAGCGCGCCGTGCCCCGCGCCAGCACGCCCTGCAGCATGGTCTTGAGCTGGTAGAAGGCGGCGCTGTCGGCGCCGCTGACCGTGACCGACGTGCCCGGATCGTGCCGGTAGATGATCAGGCCGTTGCGCTCGATGGTGTCGATCACGTGCGGCTCCGGCCGCACGCCCTCATTGGCGATCGCCGCGTAGAACGCCGCCAGGTCGACCGGCCGCACCGGCTGGGCGCCGAGCACGAACGGGTAAAAGCGCATGCATTCGCGGTAGATCTGTGCTTCCTTCGCCAGCTCGCAAAGCCGATCGAGGCTCGCCTCCGGCTTGCTCTCGATGCCGCCGTCGAGCAGGTGCACGGTCGCCAGGTTGCGCGAGTTCTCCAGCGCCCGCCGCAACGTCAGCGTGCCGCCGCCGCCGCCGTCGTAATTCTTCGGCGACCAGTAGTCCTGCTCGCGGGCGCGGCCGCCGCCAATCGGCGGCAGCGTGATCGAGTCGTCGCTCACCAGGGTGTTGGGCTGCAGGTTGCGCAGCGCCGCCAGGTAGCTCAACGGCTTGATGGCGGAGCCGGGCTGGCGCTGCGCCTGCATGGCGCGGTTGAGCTGGCTCATCGGATAGGAGAAGCCGCCGGTCATGGCGAGGATGCGCCCGGTCTTGTTCTCCAGCACCACCGCGGTGCCCTGGACGACCGGCCGCACGCGCAGCTCTGCGCGCGCCGCGGTCGTCTTGCTCTTGCCCTCGCTCTTGCCGTCGGTCACCCGAACGAAAACCACGTCGTGGAGCGCGAGCTTGCGCTGCGCGGTGCCGTTGTCGATCGAGAGCGGCAGGATGCGGCCGTCGGCGAGGCCGACGCGCCAGCTCTCGGCCTTCTTGCCGCCCGGCTTCTCCACGATCACTGCCGGCGTCCAGTGCACGTCGTAGAGCGGCAGCCGCGCATTCGCGACCGCCTGCTGCCAAGGCGGGCGCTTGTCGGTCTTCTTGCCGGCTTCGATTCGTTGCACGGCTTTCGCGAGGTTTGCCTCGGCGCTCCGGAACTGGACGCGGCCGGCGTTGCGCTCGTAGCGCGAGAGGCCCTCCTGCAGTGCCGCCTCGACCACCCGCTGCAATTGGGTGTTGATGGTCGAGCGCACCGTATAGGAGTTGACGGTGATCGCCTCGATCCCGGCCGCCGCCTTGGCCTCGCGGGCGACCTGGTCGACGAAGTGGAAGCCGATGTCGCGGCGCGGCTGGTAGGCGGCGAGCGCCGGCAATGCCGGCAGGCGCCTGCCGTCCTGCTCGGGCACGGTGACGCCGTCCTCCTGCAGGCGGCTGAACACATAGGCGAGCCGCTCCTGCGCCCGCCCGGGATGGCGGTCGGGGCTGTAATAGTTCGGCCCCTTGGTCAGCCCCGCCAGCAGCGCGCCCTCTTCGAGCGTGAGGTCCTTCACCGGCTTGCCGAAATAGCTCTGCGCCGCCATCTCGATTCCCCAGGCGCCGCGGCCGAGGAACACGAAATTGAGATAGAGCTCGAGGATCTCGTCCTTGCCGAGCGTCCGCTCCAGCCGGGTGGCGACGATCATCTCGCGGATCTTGCGCTCGTAGGTCAGGTTCTCGCCCACCAGCAGGTTCTTCACCACCTGCTGGGTGATGGTGGAGCCGCCCTGCGGCCGGCCCGAGCCGGCCAGATTGCCGATGAAGGCGCGGATCAGGCCGCGCTCGTCGATGCCCTTGTGGGCGTGGAAGCGCTTGTCCTCGGCCGCGATGAACGCCTGCTGCACGTGCTCGGGGATGTCGGCGAGCGCGACCCAGACGCGGC
>JBEVIH010000351.1:0-10404 GCA_040510815.1 Xanthobacteraceae bacterium
ATCGTGTCGAGAATGTCGATCGCCTGGTCCATGGCGTCAAATCTTCGCGAGGTAAGGTTCGAGCGCGGCAAGGCTCTCGAGGTTGTGGGCTGGCGCGAACAAATCGACATGCGGCAGGGCCGCCTGCATGCCGCGCGCTTCGGGGCGAAAGCCGTTCCAGCCGATCAATGGATTGAGCCAGATGATCCGGCGGCACCTCTGTCGCAGGCGCCGCATTTCGGCGGCGAGCCGGTCGGGCTCGCCGGTGTCGTAGCCATCCGAAACGATCATGATCGCGGTGCGCGAATTGATCACCCGCCGCGCATGCCAGCGATTGAACATGGCCAGGCTCTCGCCGATGCGAGTGCCGCCGCCGATGCCTTGCGCCATCAAGCCCAATCGATCGACCGCACGAGCGACGTCGCGGTCGCGCAGCGACGGCGACACATGCGCCAACCGCGTGTGGAAGACGAACGCTTCGGCCTCGCGGAATGCATCGACGACCCCGTGCAGAAAGCGGACGAAAAACGCGGTGTAGAGGTTCATCGAGCCGGAAGCATCGAGCAGGACGACGAGCCGCAGTGGCTTCGCCTTGCGGCGGCGCCAGACCAGATCGAGCGGCGTGCCGCCCTTCGACACGTTGCGATGGATGGTGCGGCGGATGTCGAGCCGCCGTCCGCGCCGGCGCGCCTGCTGGCGGCGGACGAGCCGCGCCCGCATGGTCCGCGCCAGGCGGGCGGCGAGCGCGTGCACCTTGGCGATCTCGTCGGGGTCGGCGACGTGGCGGATATCGGTCTGGCTGAGATTTTCGGCGCGCGAGGCGCCTTCGCGCCGCCCGCCGGGATCGGCGGCATCGTCGCCGTCGGCGTGCGCGCGGCGCTCGACATGGTCGGGCAGACCGTGCGGCGATGGCGCGGCCGCCTGGCCCAGGCGCCGCAAGGGGGCGGCACTGCCGGCCGGCTGGCCGCTCAGGGTCGCCTTGCGGCGCATGCCGGTGCCGCTCCAATAGGCGTCGAAGACCTCGTCGAAGCGCTCCCAATCGGAGCGGGTGGCGGCAAACAGCGCGCGCAGCGCCGGCTTGAGCGACGATCGCCGGGCGCCGGCCGGGGATTGCAGGATCGCGAGCGCGTCCCGGGTCTCGGCGAGGCCGACCTTGAAGCCGTTGTCGCGCAGCGTGCGGGCAAATCCCGCCAGCCGCCGCCGGGCGCCGGCGCCGATGCTCTCCACCGATGGGTCGATTGCGGTGGCGGGCATCGGGCGGCTCCTCAGGCGACCTTGCCTAAGAGCCGCTCGGTCACCTCGCGGCTCAGCCGCGCGCGGTCTTCGTGGGTCTTGATGAGGCAGATCATCGTCTCGTGTACGGCCTCCGGCTGCTGCCGCAGGTCGTGCACCTCGAGGCCGGCGAGGGTGGCGGCCCAGTCGAGGGTCTCGGCGACGCCCGGAACCTTGCGCAGGTCCTCCTTGCGCACCGCCGCGACCATGCGCGCGACCTGGAGCGCCAGCGCCGCATCCACGCCCGGCAGCCGCGCCAGGATGATCCGCGCCTCGCGGTCGACCTCGGGAAAGTCGACGTAGTGATAGAGGCAGCGCCGCCGCAGCGCGTCGGACAGCTCGCGCGTGCCGTTCGAGGTCAGCACCACGCGGGGGATCGAGATCGCCTTGATGGTGCCGAGCTCGGGCACGCTGACCTGGAAGTCGGAGAGCAGCTCGAGCAGGAACGCCTCGAATTCCTCGTCGGCACGGTCCACCTCGTCGACCAGCAGCACCGGCGGCGTCGGCCGCCGGATCGCCGCCAGCAACGGGCGCTCGAGCAGATAGCGCTCCGAGAAGATGTGCTCCTCGATGGCGTCGGCGTTCTCGCCGGCGCCTTCGCGCGCTTTGATGGCGAGCAGCTGGCGCTGATAGTTCCATTCGTAGAGCGCGGCGTTCTGGTCGAGGCCCTCGTAGCACTGCAGGCGGATGAGCTCGGCCTCGTGCACGCCGGCGAGCGCTTTGGCCACCTCGGTCTTGCCGACCCCAGCTTCGCCTTCGAGCAGCAGCGGCCGCTTGAGATATTCCATCAACCACAGCGCGGTCGCGATGTCGCGGTCGGCCACGTAGCCGACCTGGGCGAGCCGGTCGGAGATCTGGTCGCGGGTTATCTGCATCGGGCTTTATATAGTCCGCCGTCATGCCCGCGACAGCGGGCATCCGACCGCCGGCGCCGCGATGGCACCCTGTTGGAGGGCGGGTCCCCGCTTGCGCGGGGACGACCAGATCGCCTCACGCGTGGAGCCCGAGCTTGTCGGCGGCCATCCAGGTGCGCCAATGATCGTGCGGCATCGGGATGTGGGTCGAGCCGAGGAACTTGAAGGCGTCGTTGACCGCGTTGGCGAAGCACGGCACGCCGCCCACGTTCGGGCTCTCGCCCACGCCCTTGGCGCCGATCGGGTGGTGCGGCGAGGGCGTCGTGGTCCAGTCGGTCTCCCATTTCGGGGTCTCGACCGCGGTCGGCAGGAAGTAGTCCATGAACGACGCGGTGAGCACGTTGCCGGTCTCGTCGTAGCGGATCTCCTGGCCCATGGCGATGCCGAACGCCTCGGTCAGCCCGCCGTGGATCTGGCCCTCGATGATCATCGGGTTGATGCGGGTGCCGCAATCGTCGAGCGCGTAGAAGCGCCGCACCTTGGTCACGCCGGTGTCGACGTCGACGTCGACGACGCAGATATAGGCGCCGAACGGAAAGGTGAAATTGGGCGGGTCGTAGTAGTTCACCGCCTCGAGGCCCGGCTCCATGCCGGGCGGCACCCTGTTGTAGGCCGCCCAGGCGAGCTCGGTCATGGTCTTGAAGCGTTCGGGATTGCCCTTCACCCGGAAGCGGTCGACGTCCCATTCGAGGTCGTCGTCGTGCACCTCGAGCTGGTAGGCGGCGATCATCTGCGCCTTGGCCTTGATCTTGCGGCAGGCCATCGCGGTGGCGGCGCCGGAGACCGGCGTCGAGCGCGAGCCGTAGGTGCCGAGCCCGTAGGGCGCGGTGTCGGTGTTGCCGTCCTCCACCTTGATGTTGTCGGCCGGCAACCCCAGCTCGGTCGCGATGATCTGGGCGTAGGTCGTCTCGTGACCCTGGCCCTGCGACTTGGTGCCGAGCCGGCAGATGCCGGTGCCGGTGGGATGGATGCGGATCTCGGCGGAATCGAACATGGCGATGCCGAGGATGTCGCAGGCGCGCGATGGGCCGGCGCCGACGATCTCGGTGAAGAAGGCGACGCCGATGCCCATCACCTCGCGCGTCTCGCCGCGCTTGAAGGCGTCCTGCCTGGCTTTCTGCTCGGCGCGCAGTTTCTTGTAGTCGACCGTCTCCATCGCCTTGGTCATGGCGGTGTGATAGTCGCCCGAGTCGTATTCCCATCCCATCGCCGAGGTGTAGGGGAACTGCTCGCGCCGGATCAGGTTCTTGATGCGAAACTCGGCAGGGTCCATGCCGAGCTTCTGCGCCATGATGTCCATCGCCCGCTCGATGCAATAGGCGGCTTCCGTGACGCGGAACGAGCAGCGATAGGCGACGCCGCCGGGCGCCTTGTTGGTATAAACGCCGTCGACCGAGACGTGCGCGGCGGGGAAATCGTAGGAACCGGTGATGATGCTGAACAGCCCAGCCGGCCACTTGGTGGCGTTGGCACAGGCGTCGAACGCGCCGTGGTCGGCGATGGTGTAGCAGCGCAGCGCCGTCACCTTGCCGTCCTTGGTGGCAGCGACCTCCACGTCCATGTGGAAGTCGCGCGCGAATGCCGTGGTCGAGAGGTTCTCGATGCGGTCCTCGACCCATTTCACCGGCCGCCCGGTCACGATCGACGCGACGATCGCGCAGATATAGCCCGAATAGGCGCCGACCTTGTTGCCGAAGCCGCCGCCGATGTCGGGCGCGATGACGTGGATCTTGTGCTCGGGAATCTTCGAGATCAGCGAGCCCACCGTGCGGATGACGTGCGGCGCCTGGAACGTGCCCCACAGCGTGAGCTCGCCCTTGATCTTGTCGAAGGAGGCGACGCACTGGCAGGTCTCGAGCGGGCAGGGATGGCAGCGCGGGTAGACGATCAGCTCCTTGATCGTCACATCGGCCTTGGCGAAGGCGGCGTCGGCCGCCGCCTTGTCGCCGGCCTGCCAGTTGAAGACGTGGTTGTAGTGCTTGCGCTTGCCGTGCGCGCCGTCGGTCTTGTCCTTGATGTCCTCGCGGATCACCGGCGCGTTGGGCGCCATGGCCTTGAGCGGATCGACGTTGACGGGCAATGCCTCGTATTCCACCTCGACCAGGTCGGCGGCATCGGCCGCGACGTAGCGGTCCTCGGCGATGACGAAGGCAACCTCTTGATTTTGGAACAGCACCTTGCCGTCGGCGAGCACCATCTGCACGTCGCCGGCGAGCGTGGGCATCCACGCCAGGTTCACGGTCTTGAGCGTCTCGGCGGTCAGCACCGCAACGACGCCCGGCACCGCCGCCGCCTTCGACGTGTCGATCTTCTTGACGCGGGCATGGCCGTGCGGCGAGCGGGTGAAGTCGCCGTAGAGCATGCCGGGCAGCTTGAGGTCGTCGACGTAGTTGCCCTTGCCCTGGACGAAGCGGATGTCCTCGACGCGCTTCCTCTTGCAGCCCATGCCCTGGAGGGCCTCGGCGCGTTGCGCGGAGGTGGGGGTCTGGTCGTTCATTCTGCGGCCTCCTGGAAGGGCACGCCGTTGAGCTTGGCGGCGGCGAATTGCCTGGCCTTGCCGATGTTCTGGTAGCCGGTGCAGCGGCAGAGATTGCCCGAAATGCCGAAACGGATTTCCTCTTCGGTCGGGCTCTTGTTCTCCTGCAGCAGCCGGTAGGCGCGCAGGATCATTCCCGGGGTGCAGAAGCCGCACTGCAGGCCGTGCATCTCGCGAAAGCCTTCCTGCAGCGCATGCAGCGTGCCGTCGGCGGCGGCCATGCCCTCGATGGTGCGGATGTCGGCGCCCTCGGCCTGCACCGCGAATACGGTGCAGGACTTCACCGACTTGCCGTCGAGGTCGACGGTGCAGGCGCCGCAATGGGTGGTCTCGCAGCCGATATGGGCGCCCGTCAGGTTGAGGTCTTCCCGCAAAAAGTGGATGAGCAGCCGGCGCGGCTCGACCAGCGCCTCGACCGCCTTGCCGTTCACCTTCAGGGAAACCTGGGTCTTGGGCATCGTGTCTCTCCCCAGCCTCAGCCGGCGCGCTGGCGGGCGCGGGCGAGCGCGCGCGCCAGCATCACGCCGGCCATCTTGGTGCGATAATGGGCGGGCCCGCGGGCATCGGACGCGGGCGACGTGATCGCCTCGGCGGCGGCGACCGCCCGCTTCACGGTGGCGGGATCGAGCGAGGAGCCGTTGAGAATTTTCGCCGCCGCCTCGGCCCAGAGCGGCGTCTCCGCCACGTTGGTGAGGCCGATCGAGCAGGTCGCGACCCGGCCTCCGCTCATGGTCAGCAGCACGGCGGCGGCGGCGGTGGCGTAATCGCCGATCTTGCGTTTGAGCTTCTCGTAGGCGGAGCCATGCCCGGCGGGCGGAACCGGAATGCGCACCGCGGTGAGGATTTCATCCGGTTTGAGTGCGGTGACATAGGCGCCGCGGTAGAACTCACGCGCCGCGATGCGGCGCTCGCCGGACTTGCCGACCACGTGATAGGTGGCGCCGAGGCAGAGCATGATCGCCGGCATGTCGTTGCCGGGATCGCCGTTGGCGACGTTGCCGCCGAGCGTGCCGACGTAGCGCACCTGCGGATCGGCGATCACCAGCGAGGCCTCGCCGAGCAGCGGGATCTTGGCGGCGAGCAGCTCGGCGGCGCCGATTTCGTGCTGGGTGGTCATCGCACCGATGACGATGTCGCCGCCGTCGGCGCGGATGCCCTTGAGGTCGCGGATGCCGGCGAGGTCGACCAGATGCTCGGGCGTCGCCAGCCGCAGCTTCATCATCGGGATCAGACTGTGGCCGCCGGCGAGCGGCCTCGCCTCCTCGCCGAGATCGGCAAGCAGGGCGACAGCTTCGCTGACGGATTTCGGGCGATGGTAGGCGAAGGAACCGGGTATCACGGGCATCCTCCCGGGCGCCCGGCGGGAGGCCCGGCCCGGCGCCGCTTGCGACATTGTTATTGCTGGAGATTGCGCGCGCGTGCAGCGCAGCAACAACCGTCGCTGCACTGAGCGGGAGGGGCGTGCACGAAACACGACCGATCTGCACGAAATGCGTCAGCCATGCTGATGCATCGGGGGCCGTGCGCGCTGATCCAGCGGGGATAGTCGCCGCCGGCTACGAGGCGACCTGATCGAGCTTCGATCCGATTCGGGCCTTGAACCAGCCGACGCGGCTGCGCGCCACCGGAACCGAATACCGGTCCGGCGCCGCCAGCTCGACCAGGCCGCCGTCGCCGGAGCGCCGCATGCCGACCACGCGGTCGAGGTTGACGATGTGGCTGCGGTGGACGCGGGCGAAACGGGAGCCGTCGAGCCGCGATTCCACGTCGCCGATCGCCAACGGGCAGAACAGCTTGGCGCTGCCGGTGAAAATGTAGGTGTAATGCGCGTTGGCGTGCACGGCGACGATGTCCTCGACCGTGACGTAATGGGTCATGCCGTCGCGCTCGACCGGAAGCCGGCGCGCGATGCGCCCGCGCGGAGCGCCGGTGCCGCCGAGCGGGGCGTAGGTCCCGTGTCCGAGCTCATCGTCGGCGAGACGCACGTCGACCGGGGCCGGCGCGGAGCCCGCCGGTTGCGCGATGCCGACCGTGGGCGCCGGCGGCGTGGTGTCCACCGCCGCGGCGGCGGCAGTTGCCGGCTTGCGGTCGGGAACGAGCAGCAGGAGAAAAACGCCGGAGACGATGAAAGCCACCACCGCCACCACGATGGCGAGCAGATCGCTGGACAGCGCGGGCGCGCCCGAGGTGATGCCGCCATGCGGGAACACCGTCAGCCCGGCCATCGCCGTGTAGTGCATGCCGGAGATCGCCATGTCGAAGGCGATCGCCGAGAGGATCAGCGGCGGGCGGCGCGCGCGCCCGGCGGCCAGCCAGAGCGCCAGGCCGGACGCGCAGATGGCGACCGCCATGCTGGCGGCGACATAGGCCGGCGCGTGCCGCATATGCGCGCTCGCGTGCAGCGCCTCCATGCCGATATAGTGCATGGTGAAGATGCCACCGCCCATCAGGCAGGCGGAAGCGGTGACCCGCGCCGGCGTCAGCGGCCCGGCGCTGGCGGTGAACACCGCGGCCCCGACCACGATCACGCAGACCAGGAACGACAGCAGCGTCGGCAGGACTAGGTAGTCGACCGGGAACGGCAGCCGGGCCGCAATCATTGCGACGAAATGCATGGCCCAGATCGCCACCGCGAGCGAAATCGCCGCCCCGGCGAGCAGGACGCGACGCCGGACGCCGACCGCCTCGCCGACTTGCACGGCCAAGCTCAGGCCCACGTAAGACCCTTGGATCGCCACGATAAGCGAGAGCGCGACGAGCCAGGGCTCGTGCGTCACTGGCATAGCGCGATTCCTACTCTCGATGCCGGACTGACTTGCGAATGAATATAAATCAAGAGTGCAACGGCGGCCAGCGGGGTGTCGGCTTGCCGACCCATGCGGGACTGACGCGAAGATGATCCGTACGGCGACGAGCCTCGCCTCACGCGGCGGCGAGATTTGCGACCGCGCGCCGGTAACGGCCCTCGATCGCCGGCCGCAGCCGGTGGCGCCCGGTCTCGACGACGGCCTCGCCGCCCATCAGCACGGTTTTCACGGCAGCGCGGCCGGCGACGAAGATCCAGGCGTCGAGCCATTGATCGTCGCGGCGTGCGCCGAGATCCGGGTGGCTGCCGTCGAGCAGCACGATGTCGGCGCGCAAGCGGGCGGCAAGCGCGCCGATCGGGCGCCGCAGGGCCTGCGCGCCGCCGGCAAGCGCGGCGTCGATGAGCCGCCGACCGGTCGACTCGCCCTCCTGCACGGTCATGACGTTGCGGGAGCGCCGCGCCAAGCGCTGGGCGTATTCCAGCTGCCGCAGCTCGGCGGCGGCGTCGATCTGGATGTTGGAGTCGGTGCCGATTCCGAACCGCCCCCCGGCGGCGAGATAATCCGCACCGTCGAAAATGCCGTCGCCGAGCGACGCCTCGGTGAGCGGGCAGAGCCCGGCCACCGCCCCGGACGCCGCCAGCGCGCGGATTTCCTGCTCCGTCGTATGGGTCGCGTGCACCACGCACCAGCGCGCGTCGAGCCCGGCATGGTCGATGAGCCATTGCACCGGCCGGCTGCCGAGCGCGGCGACGCACTCGTCCACTTCTTTCGTCTGCTCGGCGGCGTGGATGTGGATCGGGCCGTCGGGCGCCGCCTGGCAGACCGCGCGCAGGGTTTCGGGCGTCACCGCGCGCAACGAATGCGGGGCGATGCCGACGCGCGCCGCCGGCAGGCTCGCCGCGATGGCGCGGCAGCGCTCGACGAGTTTCAGGAACCGGTCCGGATCGTTGAGGAAGCGGCGCTGGCCGGGGGAGGGCGCCGCACCGCCGAAGCCGCCATAGGCGTAGAACGACGGCAACAGCGTCAGGCCGATGCGGGTTTCGGCGCTGGCGGCGGCGATGCGCGCCGCCATCTCGCCGATATCGGCGTAGGGCCGGCCGTCGGCGTCATGATGGAGATAGTGGAACTCGCCGACGGTGGTGAAGCCCGCCTCCAGCATCTCCACATAGGCGAAGGCGGCGATCGCCTCGACGTCGTCGGGCGTGAGCCGCTCGAGGAAGCGATACATCACCTCGCGCCAGGTCCAGAAGCTGTCGGCCTGCGGACCGCGCCGCTCAGCGAGCCCGGCCATGCCGCGCTGGAAGGCGTGGCAATGCAGATTGGGCAGGCCCGCGACCGCGATGCCGTCGAGGCGCTCGGCCCCGTCGCGCGCCGCGCCCGCGGTAACCGCGGTGATGGCGCCGTCGGCGACGCCGATGCGGACGTCGCGTGCCCAGCCAGACGGGAGGAGCGCGTGATCGAAGAACAGCTCGCGTGGCAATTGGCTTTCTCCGCTGGCCGTATTCCGCGACAATAGGCGCCGCCGCGCACTTATGTATAGAGAATTGGCCGAACGAGGACGCCATGCGGTTCGACACCATCTGGCTCGATGCGCGGCTGGCGACGCTGGCGCCCGGCCAGCCCGGGCTTGGGGTCGTCGAGCGCTGCGCGGTCGCCGCCAAGGACGGGCGGATCGCGTTCGCGGGTCCGGTCGCGGAGCTGCCGACCGGCTGGGACGCGGTCAACCGCGTCGGTCTCGACGGCCGCTGGGTCACGCCCGGCCTGATCGACTGCCATACGCATTTGGTCTATGCCGGCGACCGGGCGCACGAGTTCGAGCTGCGGCTCGCCGGCGCCACCTACGAAGAGATCGCGCGGGCGGGCGGCGGTATCGTCTCGACCGTCAAGGCGACGCGGGCGGCGAGCGAGGACGCGCTCGTGGCGGCGACGCTGCCGCGCCTCGATCATCTCATCGCCGAAGGCGTCACCACGGTCGAGGTCAAGTCGGGCTACGGCCTCGAGCGCGCGACCGAGGCGCGGATGCTGCGCGCGGCGCGTCGGCTGGCGCGCGAGCGCGACGTCGAGGTGGTGACGAGCTTTCTCGGCGCGCATGCGCTGCCGCCGGAGGCGAACGGCGACAAGGAGCGCTTCATCGACGAGGTCTGCGCGATGATCCCGGCGATCGCAGGCGAGAAGCTCGCCGATGCGGTCGATGCGTTCTGCGAAGGCATCGCCTTTTCGCCCGAACAGACCGCGCGCGTGTTCCGCGCCGCGCAGGCGGCGGGGCTGCCGGTGAAGCTGCACGCCGACCAGCTCTCCAACCTGCACGGCGCCAGGCTCGCCGCCGAGCATGGCGCGCTGTCGGCCGATCATCTCGAATATACCGACGAGGACGGCGTCGCCGCGATGGCGCGCGCCGGCACGGTCGCGGTGCTGTTGCCGGGCGCGTTCTACGTGCTGCGGGAAAAGCAGCTGCCGCCAGTCGAGGCCTTGCGCCGGCAGCGCGTGCCGATCGCGCTCGCGACCGACAGCAATCCCGGCACTTCGCCGATCACCTCGCTGCTCCTGACCATGAACATGGCGGCGACCTTGTTCCGGCTCACGGTCGACGAGGCGATTGCCGGCGTCACCCGCGAGGCGGCGCGCGCGCTCGGCCGGCTCGCCGACGTCGGCACGCTCGAGCCCGGCAAGCGGTGCGACCTCGCGGTCTGGGACATCGAGCGGCCGGCCGAGCTCGTCTACCGGATCGGCTTCAACCCGCTGCATGCGCGGGTGCGGAGCGGCCGATGACCGCCGCGATCACGCTGACGCCGGGACGCACGACCTTGGTGCAATGGCGCGCGGTCGCAGACGGCGCGCCCGTGCGGCTCGACCCCGCCGCGGCGCCGGTGATCGAGGCGGGCGCGCGGGCGGTCGA
>JBEVIH010000352.1:0-14576 GCA_040510815.1 Xanthobacteraceae bacterium
GTGGTGGCACACGGCGCTGTTCCCGCTGGAGCTCGGCCAGTACGACCGCGTGCTTGAGCTCTACGATCGGGCGATCCGGACCGAGCCGTCGGAATTCTATCTCGATATCCAGAACGCCGCCTCGCTGCTGTACCGGCTGGAATGGTGCGGCGTCGATGTTGCGCGCCGCTGGAGCGAGCTCGCCGATATCGCCGAGCGGCGGATCGACGATCATGTGCTGGCGTTCACCGACCTGCATCTGATGCTGGCGCTGTGCCGCGACGGCCGCTTGCCGCAGGCGGAGCAGCTGCTCGCATCCTTCCGCGCCTTCGCGGCGACGCCGGACAACGCCACCGCCGCCACCATGGCGCCGGCCGCGATCCCGATTGCCGAGGCGATTCTCGCCTACGCTCGCGGCGACTACGGCGCGGCCACCGATCGGCTGGTCGCCTCGCGCTATCGCTGGCCGGCGGTCGGCGCCAGCCACGCGCAACGCGACGTGTTCACGCTGCTGCTGATCGCGGCGGCCGAGAAGTCCGGGCGAGCCGCGCTCGCCCGCGCCCTGCTCGCCGAGCGCGTGGAGCTCAAGCCGCACAGCGCGGCGAGCTGGCAGCACTACGGGGATGCGCTCGACAAGCTCGGCGATCCGGCGGCCGCCGCGGCGCACCAGCGCGCCGGCGCGGCACGCCGTACCGGCACCTGAAGCAGTTTCAATTGTGACGGACGGAAGACCGAGTTCGCCGCGCGCTGTTGGTTCGACTCTCGCGCCGCGCTGCTGCGTTATCTGCGTGTCGTAAAATCGGCCGATGCTACCGCGTTTGGACGCGGCGCGGTATCCTCCGGCCGGCGCGCCCCCTCGACGCCGCCGCGCCGTTGGGAAACACTCCGATCGCGCCGCCCGCGCGAATCGGCGCGCCAAGGACGACCAAGCCATGCAGGCCGCCGACCTTCCCGGCATCGACGAGGAGCGCGCCGCGCAGGCGCTGATCGCCGCGGCCGGCAAGGTGCTGGGCGGCAAGCAGCGCGAGGCGCCCGAAGGCTTCGTTGGCGCGTTGCTCTCGCGCGCGGTGCCCGAGGATCTCATGCGCTACGACGCGCGCGAGCTCGCCGACCTGGCGGCCGACGCGTGGTCGTTCCTGGCGGAGCGCAAGCCCGGCGCCCCCAAGGTGCGGCTGCAATCTCCCGCCGTGCGCGCCGAGCACGAGCGGCTGCGGACCACGTCGGTCCTCGACATCGTCAACGACGACATGCCGTTCCTGGTCGACTCGGTGCTGGGCGAGCTGGCCGAGCGCGGCGTGGACATTCGCCTGGTCGTGCATCCGGTGTTCGCCGTCGAGCGCGACGCCGCCGGCCATCTCGTCTCCTTCCAGGGGAGCCGGCCCACGACCGGCGGTGCGCTGCGCGAAAGCTTCATCCATATCCACGTCGAGCGCATCGACGACGAGGCGCGCCGCGCCGAGATCGTTCGTGCGATCGCCGACACGCTCGCCGATGTGCGCGCCGCGGTGCAGGACTGGCGCGCCATGAGGGCGCGCATCGGCGAGCTGATCGAGGAGCTCAAGACCAATCCGCCGCCGCTGCCGGTCGGCGAGATCGCCGAGGCGATCCAGTTCCTCGAATGGCTTGTCGCCGACAATTTCACCTTCCTGGGCATTCGCAATTACCAGTTCACCGCCGGCGGGGACGCGCTGGAGCCGGTCCTCGCGAGCGGGCTCGGCGTCCTGCGGGCGCGCGGGGTGGCGGCGGTGAAGCAATGGGACCAGCCGCTCGTCATCACGCCCGAGATCCGCGCGCTGCTCGACGAGCCGACGCTGCTCATCGTCACGAAATCCTCGGTGCGCTCGCGCGTGCATCGCCGCGTATACATGGACTACGTGGGCGTGAAGCGTTTCGACCCCGACGGCAAGCTGATCGGCGAATTTCGCATCGTCGGCTTGCTCACCTCCACCGCCTATACGCGCTCGACCCGCTCGATCCCGTATCTGCGCCGCAAGGTCGAAGCGGTCGTCACCCGCGCCGGCTTCGATCTCGAAGGCCATTCCGGCAAGGCGCTGGTCAACGTGCTGGAGAATTATCCGCGCGACGAGCTGTTCCAGATCGACGACGATACGCTGCATAACTTCGCGCTCACGGTGCTGCAGCTCGACGAGCGGCCGCGCGTGCGCGTGCTGCCGCGGCGCGACCGCTTCGATCGCTTCGTCTCGGTTCTGGTCTACGTGCCGCGCGACCGCTACGGCAGCGGCATCCGCAAGCTGATCGGCGATTATCTCGCCGACGCCTACAAGGGCCGCGTCAGCGCCTTCCATCCGTTCTTTCCCGAGGGACCGCTGATCCGCGTCCATTTCATCATCGGGAGTCCGGCGCCCGAGGGGTCGCAGCCGGATCGCGCCAGCCTCGAGCGCGGCGTCGAGGCGATCGTGCGGACCTGGACCGACGAGCTCGCCGCCGCGCTGGCGCAGGCCTACGACCCGGTCAAGGCGCGGGCCCTGCTCGAGCGCTATCGCGAGGCATTCTCGGACGGCTATCGCGCGGCCTATCCGCCGGCGACCGCCGTCAACGACATCCGCGTCATCGAGGGATTGTCGGCGGCGCGGCCGCTCGGCGTCGATTTCCACCGCCGCCCCGGCGACGACGCCGGCTGCATCGGGCTGAAAGTGTGGAGCTACCGGCGCCCGATCCCGCTGTCGGAGCGCGTGCCGGTGCTCGAGAACATGGGGTTTCGGGTCGTCGACGAGCTGACCTACGAGATCAAGCGCCAGGGGGAAGCCGAGGCCAGTGTCTGGTTCCACGACATGGTGCTGGAGCGCGCCGACGGCGGCCAAGTCGACGTCGAGGCGCTCAAGCAGCGGCTGGAGGCGTGTTTCCTGACCGTCATGACCGGCGGCGCCGAGAGCGACGGCTACAACGCGCTCGTGCTCGCCGCCGGCCTGATGTGGCGCGACATCGCGCTCATCCGCACCATCTCGCGCTTCCTGCGGCAGATCCGTGTGCCCTATTCCCAGGACTACATGTGGACGACGCTGACCAAGCACGCCGCCATCGCCGCCGACGTCGTGAGCCTGTTCCACGCGCGCTTCGACCCGCGGCTGGCCTCGACCGACGAGCGCAAGGCGCGCGAGGCGCGGCTCATGGAGACGATCGAAGCCGCGCTGCAGAAGGTCGAAAGCCTCGACGAGGACCGCATCCTGCGCCATTTCGTCAACGCCGTGCAGGCGGCGATCCGCACCAATTTCTATCAGCTCGACGCCGCCGGCCAGCCGAAATCGTTGCTCGCCGTCAAGTTCGCGAGCCGCCGGCTCGATGGACTGCCGCTGCCGAAGCCGCTCTACGAGATCTTCGTCTATTCGCCGCGGGTGGAGGCCGTGCACCTGCGCTTCGGCAAGGTCGCGCGCGGCGGCATCCGCTGGTCCGACCGGCCGCAGGATTTCCGCACCGAGGTGCTCGGCTTGGTCAAGGCGCAGCAGGTCAAGAACGCGGTGATCGTTCCGGTCGGCGCCAAGGGCGGCTTCGTGCCCAAGTTCCTGCCCAGGATCACGGCGTCCGGCGGGGGCCGCGAGGCGGTGCAGGCGGAGGGCGTCGAGACCTACAAGCTGTTCATCTCCAGCCTGCTCGACCTCACCGACAATATCGGCGCCGACAACAAGGTCATCCCGCCCGATAACGTGGTGCGGCACGACGACGACGATCCCTATCTGGTGGTCGCCGCCGACAAGGGTACGGCGACGTTCTCCGATATCGCCAACGCGATTTCCGACGAGCACCATTTCTGGCTGAGCGATGCGTTCGCCTCTGGTGGCTCCGCCGGCTACGACCACAAGAAGATGGGCATCACCGCGCGCGGCGCCTGGGAATCGGTCAAGCGCCACTTCCGCGAGATGGACGTCGACATCGGCAAGACGCCGTTCACGGTGGTCGGCGTCGGCGACATGTCGGGCGACGTGTTCGGCAACGGCATGCTGCGCCAGAAGACCATCAAGCTCATCGCCGCCTTCGACCACCGCGATATCTTCATCGATCCCCAGCCCGATCCGGCCAAGAGCTTCGCCGAGCGCAAGCGCCTGTTCGGCCTGCCGCGCTCGAGCTGGCAGGACTACGACAAAGCGCTGATCTCCCAAGGCGGCGGCGTGTTCTCGCGCGCGCTCAAGGAGATCACGCTGTCGCCGCAGGTGCAGGCGGCGCTCGGCGTCACCAAGGCCAAGGCGACGCCGCAGGAGGTGATAAAGGCGATCCTCAAGGCGCCGGTGGAGCTCATGTTCTTCGGCGGCATCGGCACCTACGTGCGCTCGTCGGCCGAGACCGACGAGGCCGTCGGCGACCGCGCCAACGATGCAATCCGCGTCACCGGCGCCGATCTGCGCTGCAAGGTGATCGGCGAGGGCGCCAATCTCGGCATGACCCAGCGCGGTCGGGTCGAGGCGGCGATGCGCGGCGTCAAGCTCAACACCGACGCCATCGACAATTCGGCCGGCGTCAACACCTCCGACCTCGAGGTCAACATCAAGATCGCGCTGGCGACGCCGATGCGCGACGGGCGGCTGACCCGCGACACGCGCAACGCGCTGCTCGCCGAGATGACCGACGAGGTGGCGCACCTGGTCTTGCGCAACAATTACCAGCAGACCCTGGCGCTGTCGTTGGCCGAGCGGCGCGGGCTCGAGGATCTCGGCTTCCAGCAGCGCCTGATGCACATTCTCGAGACCCGCGGCGAGCTCGACCGCGCGGTCGAGTACCTGCCCGACGAGGTGGAGCTGGCCGAGCGGCGGCGGCGCTCGCAGGCGCTCACCCGGCCCGAGCTGGCGGTGCTGCTCGCCTACGCCAAGCTCTCGCTCAACGGCGAGCTGCTCGGCTCGGCGGTGCCCGACGATGCCTATCTCGGGCGCGATCTGTTCCGCTATTTCCCGCCCGAGATCGCCGCGCGCTTCCCGGACGCGCTCGAGCGGCACCGCCTGCGCCGCGAGATCGTCGCCACCCAGCTCACCAACTCGATGATCAATCGCGGCGGCTCGACCCTGATCGTGCGCATCGCCGACCAGACCGGCGCCTCCGCCGCCGCCATCGCGGCCGCCTTCGCGGCGGTGCGCGGCAGCTACGACATGATCGCGCTCAACACCGCGATCGACGGTCTCGACAACAAGGTGCCGGGCAAGCTCCAGCTCGAGCTCTACGCGGCGGTGCAGGATCTGCTGCTCGACCGGCTGGTCTGGTTCCTGCGCAACGTCGATCTCTCCAAGGGACTGGAGTCGATCGTCGCGCACTATCGTGAGGGCATCACGGCGGTGGAGGCGGCGCTCGACCGGGCGCTGCCGGAGGATGCCGCCGCGGCCCGCGCCGCCCGCCAGGCGGAGCTCGCCGCCGCCGGCGTTCCGGCCGAGCTCGCGCGCCGCATCGCCAACCTGTCGGCGCTCGCCGCGGCGCCCGATATCGTGCTGGTGGCCGACCGCGCCGGGCAGAACGTGGCCGAGGTGACCGCCACCTATTTCGCCGCCGAATCCTTCTTCCGCCTCGATCGCATCGCCCGGGCGGCGCGCGGCATCGTGATCTCCGACTATTTCGACCGGCTGGCGCTCGACCGCGCGCTCGATTCGATCGGCGACGCCGAGCGCCGGATCACCGCCGCCATGGCCGGCAACGGGATCGCCGGCCCGCAGGCGGTGGAGGCCTGGGTCGCCTCCCGCAAGCACGAGGTCGACCGCATCCGCTCCTCGGTGCACGAGATCGCCAATTCCGGGCTGACGCTGTCGAAGCTCGCGGTGGCGGCGAGCCTGCTGGGAGATCTGGTGAAGAACTAGCGTGTCCCGGGCGAGTGAAGCGAGCGCTCTTGCGCGAGCGGAACGAGACACCGACCTCGGGTTCACCCGAGATCGGCATTTGAAACGCGCGCAAGCCGGATAAACCCGGCTTGCGTGGACCCAGCGCAAGAATCGCGAAGCGCAATATTGGGCCACTCGTTCGGCCCGTCGTGTCGCCTGGGTCCTGGCTCTTCGCTCGCGCACGCAAGTCGGGTTTACCCGACTTGCGCATCATAGAGTGCCGATCTCGAGTAAACCCGAGATCGGTGCGCTCGCTCGGCCGGGACACGAGATTTCGCTAATTCCTGCGCAGTTTGCCTTTCGATGTACGTTCCCGCTCCGCCCACTGCGCAGACACGCTCTCGTGATCGTCTTCTTCCGCGGCCTGGGCGCGAAGTTCCGCCGCCATCGTCCGCAGCCGACCGGCCAAGGTCAAATCGAATGTCGCGCGCGACAGGGCGATGCATTTCTCGGCTTGGCCGCGCAGGAAATCTGAATTTCTCATAGGGTGCCCCTTTGGCAGGGCCGTTAATTGATGCTTGTTAGTCTCTTAAGTAAGAACGCCGGCTCACGCGCTCCGTTCCGATCCACCCAGTCGTGATGTGGTTTATGGAACGTCCGCCGCTAATGCCGGAAATGCCGCGTCCCGGTGAACACCATGGCGATGCCGTGGTCGTCGGCGGCCTTGATCACCTCGTCGTCGCGCATCGAGCCGCCGGGCTGGATCACCGCGGTGGCGCCGGCTTCGATCGCCACTAGCAGTCCGTCGGCGAACGGGAAGAACGCGTCGGAGGCGACCACCGAGCCCCCGGTCAGCGGTGCGGCGAGCTTCGCGTCCTTGGCCGCGTCCTCGGCCTTGCGCGCGGCGATGCGCGCCGAGTCGATGCGGCTCATCTGGCCGGCGCCGATGCCGACGGTGGCGCGGTCCTTGGCATAGACGATAGTGTTCGACTTCACGTGCTTGGCGACCCGGAACGCGAACGCGAGGTCGGTGAGCTCGGCGTTGGTCGGCGCGCGTTTGGTGACGGTCTTGAGCGTCATGTCGTCGACCACCGCGTTGTCGCGCGACTGCACCAGGAGTCCGCCGGCGACCGATTTCACCGTCAGGCCGCCGGCGCGCGGATCGGGCAGCGCGCCGGCCACCAGCAGGCGCAGATTCTTCTTGGCGCCGACGATGGCGATCGCTTCCTCGCTGGCGTCCGGCGCGATGATCACCTCGGTGAAGATCTCGGTAATCGCGCGCGCCGCCTCGGCGTCGAGCTTTTGGTTGAGCGCCACGATGCCGCCGAACGCCGACACCGGGTCGCAGGCGAGCGCCTTGCGGTAGGCGTCGAGCAGGTCGGCGCCTTCCGCCACCCCGCACGGATTGGCGTGCTTGACGATGACGCATGCGGCGGTGCGGGCGGGATCGAACTCGGCGACGCACTCGTAGGCCGCGTCGGTGTCGTTGATGTTGTTGTAGGAGAGCTGCTTGCCCTGCAGCTGCCGCGCGGTGGCGACGCCGGCGCGCCGCTCGGGCGTGCGATAGAACGCCGCCGATTGATGCGGGTTCTCACCGTAGCGCAACGGCTCGGCGAGCTGCCCGCCGACCGCCCGATAGATCGGCGCCGGGTCGGCCAGCTGCTCGGCGAACCAGTTGGCGATGGCGGCGTCGTAGACGGCGGTGCGCGCATAGGCCTTGGCGGCGAGCTTTTTCCGCAGTGCGAGCGTGGTCGCGCCGCCGTGTTGCTCGAGCTCGGCCAGCAGCGCCGCGTAGTCGGCGGGCTCGACCACCACCGTGACGTCGGCGTGGTTCTTGGCGGCGGCGCGGATCATGGCCGGGCCGCCGATGTCGATGTTCTCGATGCAGGTGTCGAAATCGGCGCCCTTCGCGGCGGTCGCCTCGAACGGATAGAGGTTGACCACCAGCAGGTCGATCGGCCGGATGCCGTGCGCCTGCATGGACGCGGCGTGGTCCTTGTTTTCGCGGATCGCCAGCAGGCCGCCATGCACCTTGGGATGCAGCGTCTTCACCCGGCCGTCCATCATCTCGGGAAAACCGGTCAGCTCCGCCACGTCGAGCACCTTGAGCCCGGCATCGGCGAGCGCCTTGCGGGTGCCGCCGGTGGAAACGAGCTCGACGCCACGCTGCGCCAGCGCGCGGGCGAGCTCGACCAGCCCGCTCTTGTCGGACACCGAGATGAGGGCGCGGGAGATGCGGCGCGGCTGGTCGGTCATGATGTCTCGGCGACTATCACAGCAAGCTCACGCTGTCATGCCCGCGCAAGCGGGCATCCAGTAAACATTGCGCATTCAACGAGACGAGGGCCGTCCCAAGAACGCAGATCCTGTGGATACTGGATGCCCGCTTGCGCGGGCATGACGTCGGAGAGAGCCATCCATGACGGCAGCGTTCACCCCAGCGGCAGCTGCGGCTCCTCGCCGCGCGCGCGCCGGCCACCGGTGGGAACGCCGGCCGCCGTGTACGAGAACGTCCACTGCACCCGCATCACCTTGCGGGCGCGGCCGTAGATCACGATCTGCACCGTGCGGCGCGGCCCGTCTGGCCCCGCCAGGTAGACGCTCTCCTCCAGGTCGACCCGATCCTCGTAGGCGTTGAACTTCCACACTTCCTTGTTCGGCAGCAGCAGCATGGCGCTGTGGCCGTCGGACATGCGATTGGCCTTGACCGACGGATGCAGGTGGAAGCGCACCGCGAACTGGTCGCGGCCGGCCGGCACCGTGTCGCCGCGCGCGGGCGTGAACACGTCCTCGCCGTCGAGCCGCAGCCCGTCGGGCGCCAGCATGAGCGTGCGCTGATGCATCACGTTGAAGACGTCGGCATAGCCGTTGTGCGAGGTGCGCAGCAGGACGCCGCTGCCTTGCTCCTCGCGCGACACCGCGACCTCGCGCGGGCCGCCCACCATCGGCGTGCCGGAGAGCATGCGCTTGACCGCGGCCGACTCGATGAAGCGGCACGAGGAGGTGTCGTTGAGGGTGGCGGTCGAGTGCGCGGCGGTCGCGCGCGCCACCTGCCGCCAGCTCTCGCGGCTGGTCGCCGGCAGGCCGCAATTGACCACCATGCGGTACTGCTTGGTGGAGAGCTCGAACGACAGGCAGCCGGCATGGGCTTCCTGGCTCACCGGCATCGGCGGCGCGCGGCCGGTGTCCATCACCACCACGGTGCCGGCGCTTTCGAACCGCTGGTAGCCGGAGTGCGGCGCGTTGGCGAGCGGAGTGCCGCGGGCGTCGTCATAGGCCAGGATGGTGGTGAGCAGGTCGGTCTGGGTCGGACCCATGCCGTTGAACAGCGTGAAGCTGCCGTCGCCGTGCCGGAAGAAGCGCAGCATCGGCATCATGCGGTCGATGGCGTTGAGCAGCGCGGCCGGCGGCGCAATGTTGCGGGCCGTGAACGCGGTGCGCAGCGGCAGCAGATCGACCAGCAGCTCGACCAGCGCGCCGGGATTGCGGCAGATATGGCCGCCGTCGGGCAGGATCTGGCGCTCCAGCTCGTCGCTCAGCCGCTTGGTGGCGCCGCGGATGTGGTGCTGCTGGCCGGCCATGCATAACGCCGCATAGGTGAGCGCGATCGCCGCCTGGAAGCGCGGCACGCCGTCGCGCGCGTCGGACGCGGTATGCCGCAGATGGCGGACCTGCCGTGTCAGGCTGCGCAGGAAGCGGCGATAGAACCGCACGTCCGATTCGTCGAGCACCAGCGGCGCCTGGCTGAGCCAGGAGATGACGCGCCGCGCCACCACGTCGGGACGCCAGGCCAGCGGATCGCGCGAGCTGTTGAGCGTGATCCACTCGTCGACCAGCGCGCGGGCATTGGCGCGGGTGATGCCGGTTTCGGCGGCGCGTAGGTGCCGCAGCCAGCTGAAGCCGAGCAGCGCCACCGCCCAGTCCTCGGACGGCGGGGCGACCTCGAACGGCGAGCGCGCGTCGCAGATCACCACCTTGCCGGCGAACACGAAGCGCCCGGCGTAGATTTCGGTGGCGCGGGTGGCGTCGGTGGTGCGCAGGTCCTGCGGGGCGATCAGCAGGCGGTCGGCTTTGCCGAACGAGAACGGCCACTGCACGAGCGGATGGGCGAGCATGCGCCCCGCGAACCCGCGAAGCAGGCCGCGCGCCAGGAACACGGACAGTCCGATACGTTCCGCGACCGAAACGCGCGACATCGGCGCTGAGGCTCCCTCCGTGCGGGGCTTCCCGGGCCCCGCGGCCGGCCGGACCATAGCGGAAGCGCGGGGCGGCGGCCAACCGGCGATAAGTCCTTCAAATCCTTTCGAGTCGTGCGGAATAGAAGCCGTCGAGGCCGCTCATGCGGGGGTCCGAATCAGCGAGCTGGCACGGCAGCGTCCGCAGGTCGCCGTCCGCGCTGATGAGGTCGGCGAGGCCGCCGAGCTCGGCCGCGGCGACCGGCCGGCGGCGCAGGCGCGGATCGCGGTCGAGCAGGTCGCGAACAATCTCGACGCCTTCCTCCGGCTCGAGCGAGCAGGTGCAATAGACCAGGAGCCCGCCCGGCCTGGTGAGCTCGACCGCGCGCGCGACGAGCCGGCGCTGCAGCGCCACCAGCGCGGCGATGTCGGCTTCGCGCTTGAGCCAGGGGATGTCGGGATGTCGGCGGATGGTGCCGGTCGACGAGCAAGGCGCATCGAGCAGCACCGCGTCGAACGGACCCGCCTGCCAGTCGGTCACGTCGGCTGCGACGGTGTCGGCCGTGAGATGAAGGCGGGCGAGATTCTGCCGCAACCGGTCGAGCCGCGCCGGCGCGCGGTCGACCGCCACCACGCGGGCGCCGGCGGCGGCAAGCTGGGCGGTCTTGCCGCCGGGCGCGGCGCAAAGGTCGGCAACGCTGCGGCCGCGCACGTCGCCGAGCAGCCGTGCCGGCAGCGCGGCGGCGGCGTCCTGCACCCACCAGGCGCCGTCGTCGTAGCCCGGCAGCGAGGACACCGGGCCGTGCACCGGCGCGCGCACCGAGCCGGTCGGCAGCACGCGGCCGCCGAGCGCCGTGGCCCAACGCTCGGGTTCGCCTTTCACGGTGAGGTCGAGCGCCGGCTCCCGCCCGTTGGCCAGCGCAATCGCGCGCGCGGTGTCGGCGCCGTAATTGCGCAGCCAGCGCGCCATGAGCCAGTCCGGCGTGTCGAGCGCGGCGGTGTCGAGGCCGGCGAGCAGTTGCGCGCCGTCGCCGGCAACGCGGCGCAGCACCGCGTTGACGAGGCCGGCATAGCGCGCGTCGCGGCGGTCCGCCTGCACCAGCCGCACCGCGAGGTCGACCGCCGCATGGTCGGGCACCTCGAGCCAGAGGATCTGCGCGGCGCCGATGAGCAGCGCGCTGTCGACGCGCGGCGCGTCGGCCGGCAGCCCGCGCTCGAGCCTGCGGCCGAGCAGATGCCGCAGGGTGCCGAGCCGGCGCAGCACCATGGCGACCAGCGCGCGCACCAGCGCGCGGTCGCGGTCGGCCAAGGTCGCCAGCGCCGGATGTGCCCGTTCCTCGAGCTGCTCGTCGAGCGGCCGCTTGCGGCGCAGCACCGCCTCGAGGATCTCGGCGGCGATCCGGCGTGCCGCCAGGCCGGGCGGGTCAGCGGGTGACGCGGGCATGCGCGGCGATTTTAGCATCGGTCATGGCGGGCACGCAGCCAAGCTTGCGCAGGCTGCGTAAACTTGCCTGCGATGCCGGGCATCCACGCTCGAAGACAAGACCAAAGACGTGGATGGCCGGAACAAGTCCGGCCATCACGTCGTGATGAGTTGTGCTGGTGCGCGTCCGGCGCATCAACCCCACGGGCCGCCGCGTCGGGCGCCGGCATTGCCCCACGGCCCGCTCGGCTCCGACGGAGAGGCGGGCGCTGCCGCGCGGGGGCGGCCGAGGCCGCCCAGTCCCATCGCGCGCGCCACTTGGTCGAGCGCCGCGATCCGGTTCTCGGTCGACGGATGGGTCGCGAACAGGTTGTCCATGCCGTGCCCGGTGAGCGGATTGACGATGAACAGATGCGCGGTCGCGGGCGAGCGCTCCGCGGTCGGGTTCTCGATCTGCTGCGCGGCACCCGAAATCTTGACCAGCGCCGAGGCCAGCGCGTCGGGGCGTCCGCTGATGCGGGCGCCGAGCTCGTCGGCGGCGTATTCGCGGGTGCGGCTGATCGCCATCTGCACCAGCATGGCGGCGATCGGCGCCAGGATCACCATCGCGATGGTGCCGATCAGGCCGGCGCCGTGGTTGTCGTCGCGATGGCCGCCGAAGAACAGCCCGAACTGCGCCAGCATCGAGATCGCGCCTGCGATCGTCGCGGTGATCGTCATCGTCAGCGTGTCGCGGTTGCGCACGTGGGCGAGCTCGTGCGCGATCACGCCGGCGATCTCGTCGCGTGACAGCATCTGCAAGAGCCCGGTGGTTGCCGCCACCGCGGCGTGCTGGGGATCACGGCCGGTGGCGAACGCGTTGGGCTGCGGATTGTCCATCAGGTAGACGCGCGGCATCGGCAGGCCGGCGCGTTGCGCCAGCTCGCGCACCAGGCGTACCAGGTCGGGCGCCGTGCGCTCGTCGACCTCGTGCGCGCCGTGCATCGACAGCACCAGCTTGTCGGCATTCCAGTAGGTGAACAGGTTCATGCCGGCGGCGACCAGCAGGGCGATCAGCGCTCCGCTCTGGCCGCCGATCAGGTATCCGACACCCATGAACAGGGCGGTGAGCCCCGCCAGCAGAATGGCGGTACGCACATAGTTCATCGTCGATCTCCTCGGTCGGAACTTTTGGGAAACGCGGTTGGCGTCTCGACAGGTCCGATGCTCGCGACGAAATGTTGGGATGGCGCCGGCCGGCTGCAAGACGTTGCATCGTCATGCCGCAACGGTTGCGGTCTTGACCTCGCGGCCGGGCGGAACATCTAAGGTGCATGGCACCGAACGACCGCTCCGACCGGGCGGCGTCGAAGCATGCGCCGCCCCCCAAAAAGCCGCTTTCGCCGGCGGCGGAGCGCGCGCTGGCGGAAGCCGCCGAGCGGCGCGCCGCGGAGCAGCAAAAGCAAGCCGCCGGGCAACCGAAGGAAACCCAGGGCCGCAGTGGGCTCGACCCGACCCGCTACGGCGACTGGGAGATCAAAGGCGTCGCCTCGGATTTCTGACGGGCCGGAGTTTGCCGGCAGAATCGGCGCAATCCCACCTCAGTGTGAAGCGGCGCCTTCTGCGAGCGGTTTCCTCGGCTCGGTGAGCTTCACCGCCGCCACCCAGGCGAGCCACAGGAACAGGAAATACAGTCCGAGGAAGATCGCCAGGCTCGCCTCCGGCCAGATCCGCTCGACCACAAGCCCGATGAGGTAATCGGCAACGTCGCCGACGATCATCAGCACGACGTAGATCGTAAGAAGCCACACGATGCCACTCCGATAGTGGATGGCGTCGCCCCGGCGTGTCCCTTAGCACAGGACGCTCGCCTGCGACAGGCTGTCGCACCCGGTGCCGCCCGGCTCCGTTTCCTACAGCTATGCGCCTGATGCTGCGCCAGAAATTCATTTTCCTTGCGCGTTGGAGGACGAATCGCCTATTCTAGGATGATGATCCTTAAGCCGCGAGGTCCGACCCGCGCCGGCACCCTGGTGATTGCCACCGGTGCGCTCGCGCTTGGGCTGTCGATCGGCGCGCTGCTCGGTCCGCAGATCGCGGCCTCGGCGGTTTCGTCCGACGCCCCGGCCGTCGCGCCGCCGTCTGCCACCGATGAACGGTCGGCGTTCCGCTTGAGCCATCCGGCCCAGGTCGTGCGGGTGATCGACGGCGACACCTTCGAGGCGCGGGTCGGCGTCTGGCCCGGCCTCGAGATCACCACCAAGGTGCGGCTGCGCGGCATCGACGCGCCGGAGCTGCGCGCGCGCTGCCCCGACGAGATCGCCAAGGCGCAAGCGGCGCGCGACGCGCTCAGCGCGATCCTGGCGGAGGGCGCGGTGGGAGTCTCGCAGGTGGCGCTGGACAAGTATGGCGGCCGCGTCCTCGCCGACGCGTCGACGCGCAAGACCCCCGACGTCTCAACCGCGCTGCTGCGCGCCGGCCTGGTGCGCGGCTACGAGGGCGGCCGCCGCGACAGCTGGTGCTGAATCGCGCGGAAGGGACGAAAGACACGCCGCGCCGCTGAAGGTAACGACGGTTGGGGTGAATACAGCCGGCGGAGGACGAAGGGCTTCGTGCTCCGCCGACTGTCTTGCGTGGTCCGTTACTGGGTGACGACCACCGTCGTTCCGAAGCCGACGCGGTTGTAGAGATCGAGCACATCCGAATTGTACATGCGGATGCAGCCGTAGGAGACGAAGCCGCCGATCGAGCCCGGATTGTTGGTGCCGTGGATGGCGTATTCGCCGCCGCTGAGCGTCAGTGCGGCGGCGCCCATCGGATTGCGCGGCGAGCCGCCCGCGATCACGTTCGGCAGCGAGGGCTGCGCGCGCTTGACTTCCGCCGGCGGCGACCAGGCCGGCCGCAGGTGCTTGCCGGTGATCATCGACGTGCCGGTCCATTGCCTGCCGATGCGGCCGACGCCGACCGTGTAGCGCACGGCCTTGCCGTTGCCGAGCACGTAGTAGAGCGAGCGCTCGTTCGTCCTCACCACGATGGTGCCGGCCGAATAACTGCCGCTGAAACCGACAATTGCGCCTGCTTGCGCGGGCTGCGGCATCGCAGCGGCGGCGACAAGCGTAACCGCAGCCGAAGCGGCTGCCAGCCATCGTGACAGATGCATGATTGAACCGTTCTGTTGCCCGTTTTGCCCCGATCAGCGAGCACCCGGCCATTCCTCATCGGATCCCCGGCCGGGTACCGGATCGGTAACCATAATAATGCAGTTGGCGC
>JBEVIH010000353.1:0-12161 GCA_040510815.1 Xanthobacteraceae bacterium
GCATGCGCAAGCGCGCCGCGCTGATCCGCACGCTCGCCTATGACCCGCCGATGATCCTGATGGACGAGCCGTTCGGCGCCGTCGACGCGCAGACCCGCATGCAGCTGCAGGCCGACCTGCTCAAGCTGTGGGAGCTGGGCCGCAAGACCATCATCTTCGTCACCCACGACATCACCGAGGCGATCGCGCTCGGCGACCGCGCGCTGGTGCTCAGCCGCCAGCCGGCGCGGATCGCCGCCGAGCATGCGATCCCGATCCCGCGGCCGCGCAACGTTCAGGACATCTTCGCGCTCGAGGGCTTCGCGGCCATCTACGAGCGCATCCGGGCGGCGATCCAATGACCGAGCTGACCGCCCCGACCATCTCCGAAACGCCGGCCCTGTCGCGCAAGTGGGTGGTCTTGGGCGGCCGGGTGCTGCTGGCGGTGGCGCTGCTGCTGGCCTGGGAGATCGGAGCGCGCTCGTTCGGCACCATCTTCTTCGCGCCGCCGCTCGCCGTGCTGGCGCGGATCGGGGAGCTGGCCGTCAGCGGCAAGCTCGTCCAGGACATCCTCGCAACCTTGCGCGTGTCGGCGCTCGGCTTCGTGATCGCCTGCTTCGCCGGCGTGCTGCTGCCGTTCCTGCTGCGCCGCTCGCCGCGCGTGACCGACGCGGTCGAGCCCTACATCATGGCCACGATGGGGATTCCGAAATACGCGCTGGCGCCGTGGCTCATCCTCTGGTTCGGGATCGGCGACGCGCCCAAGCTCGTGGTGGTGGTGCTGATGGTGTTCTACATCGTGTTCATCACGACGTTCGCGGGCATTCGCGCGGTCGACCAGCGACTGATCAACATGGCGCGCATCGCCGGCGCCAGCGAGCTGGTGATCTCGCGTGAGATCATCTGGAAATCGCTGTTGCCGTTCTTCTTCACCGGACTGAAAGTGGCCTTGCCGCGGGCGGTGAGCGCCACCATCGTCGGGGAATTCCTGGTCGCGTCCGAAGGGATCGGCCATTACATCGAGCATTCGCGCCAGGTTTCCGATACGGTCGGCGTGTTCGCCGGCATCGTCATCGCGACCACGCTGGTGCTGGCGATCAATGCGGTGGTGAACGTGATCGAGCGCCGGGCGCTGCGCTGGCGGCCGGTCGAACGCGAAATGGAGCTGTGACGGATGAAGCTCGCGAGCTATGTGGCGAACGGCAAGGACGTGTTCGGGGTGGTGACCGGCGACGGCGTGGTCACCATGAATGAGCGGCTCGGTGGTCGCTACCGCAGCCTGCGCGAGTCGCTGGCGGCCGATGCATTGGGGGCGATCCGCGCCGCCGCCAAGGACGCCCGGCCCGACCACAGGCTCGCCGACGTGCGCTTCCTGCCGGCGATCCCGGACCCGGAGAAAATCCTCTGCGCCGGCATCAACTACCGTTCGCACGCCGCCGAGACCGGGCGCGAGCTGCCCAAGCAGCCGAGCATGTTCATCCGCCTCGCCAACACGCTCACCGGCCACGACGGCGAGATGATCCGCCCGTCGGTGTCGGAGCACTTCGACTTCGAGGGCGAGTTCGCGCTGGTGATCGGCCGCGCCGGCCGCCATATCCCGGTCGAGCGCGCGCTCGAGCACGTCGCCGGCTACACCTGCTTCGTCGACGGCAGCGTGCGCGACTACCAGAAATTCTCGGTGACCTCGGGCAAGAATTTCCCCTCGACCGGCCCGCTCGGGCCGTGGATCGTGACCGTCGACGAGATCCCCGACCCGTCACGGCTCACCCTCACCACCCGCCTCAACGGCCAGGAGGTGCAGAAGTCCGGCACCGACCTGTTGATCTATTCGGTGCCGCAGATCATCGCCTTCTGCTCCGATTTCACGCCGCTGGCGCCCGGCGACGTGATCGCCACCGGCACGCCGGACGGCGTCGGGCATCGCCGCAACCCGCCGCTCTGGATGAAGCCCGGCGACGTGCTGGAGGTGGAGATTTCCGGCATCGGCACGCTGCGCAACCGCGTGGTGGACGAAAAGTAGTCCTCTCGTCCGCGAGAGCCGGTAGGGTGGGCAAAGGCGCGGAACAAGAACGCGCCCTCTCCGCGCGAATGGGGCGGCGCCGTGCCCACGCGTATCCTGCCTCGTCCGTCCATCAACGCGTGGGCACGGCGCACGCGGCCGAGCTCGTGGAGGTCGCATGGCGTGGGCGTGCGTGCGCCTTTGCCCACCCTACAAGCCTACGAGCATTCACCTCACGTATTCGTTCGTGAACAGGCCGTCGTAGGACTTGAGCTTGTCCTCGGCCTTCATCAGCCCGCCCGCGACGTTGAAATCGTCGGCGTTCTCGATCGATTACTTCGTCACCACCGCGGTCCTGGGCGTGGACTTGCGGATCTCCTCGAACGCCGACGCGATCAGCGCCGGCTCGAGCGCGGCGAATTTCTTCTGCAGGATCGCCATCGTCTCCTGCGGCTGCGCATGCAGATAGGCCAGCGCCTCGTTGAACACCCGGCCGACCTTCTGGCAAGCGGACTTGCGCTTCTCGCAGGTGTCGGGCCGCGCCATGACGATGTTGTAGGCGAACGGCATCGCGTTCGGCGGGTCGCCGTCGGGCCCGCTCGCGATCACGATCGAGGCGCCGTCGAGCACCGGCTTGAGCGGGTAGGGCGGGCTCGACGACATGCCGTCGATGGCCTTGGTCTGGAACGCGCCCAGCATGGCGTTGCCTTCCATCGCGGTGACGCGGATGCTCTCCGGGTCGATGCCGCCGCGCGCCGCGATCACCCGCAGATAGGCGTGCGGATTGGCCTGGATGGCGCCGACCGCGATGGTGCGCCCGCGCAGCACCTGCGCGCGCTTGTCCAGCGGCGCCTTCGGATCGAAGCCGGGCGCCAGCTCCTTGCGCAACGTAATGGCGACGATGTTCTTGTCGGCGGTGCTGGCGATCGCCAGCAGCCGCTGGCCGCGCGCCGCTGCGCGGGTGAGCGTCGAGCCGCCGCCCTGCGAGAAGTCGGCGCTGCCGGAGATCACCGCGTTGGCGGCGCCGATGCCGGTGACCTGGATCATCTTGAAGCGCAGGCCGTGCTTGCCCCACAGGCCGAGCTCGTCGGCGATGAACGTGGCGGTCAGGTTGAAGGTGATGTTGGGCACCGCCATGGTGATGTCTTCGGGCGCCGTTTGCTGTGCGTGGAGCGGCGCCGATCCGAGAAGGCATGCGATGGCTGCCGCGACGGCAATCGGGTGCACTCGTGTGCCCACGGCGATCTTTCCGGAACGGAATCGCGACTTAGCGCACATATTCGTCTGTATAGAGCCCGTCATAGGATTTGAGCTTCTCCTCCGGCTTGAGCAGCCCGGCGCCGACATTGAACAGCTCGGCATTCTCCAGGTCGGCCTTGCCGGCGACCGGCGGGCGCGGAGCGCCCTTGCGGATCTCCGCAAAGCCGGCGGCCAACAGCTTCTCGTCGAACGTGGCGAACCGCTTCTTGAGCGCCGCGAAGGCGTCGTCCGGGCGGTCGAGCATCAACGCCATCGCCTCCGCCAGCGCCTTGCCGAGCTTCACGCAGGCGGACTTGCGCTTCTCGCAGGTCTCCGGCTTGGCGACGAACAGGTTGTGGGCGAACGGATACATGTCGGCCGGATCGCCGTCGGAGCCGCTGGCGATCACCACGGCGCTGCCGTCGAGCACCGGCTGCAGCGGCCACGGCATCGACATCGCGAAGCCGTCGACCTGCCGGGTCTGGAACGCCGCGATCGCGCTGTTGGGCGCCATCGGCGAGATGCGGATCTCGTCGGCGCTGTAGCCCGCGCGCCGCGCCAGCAGCAGCACATAGGCGTGGATCACCGAATTGATCGAATCGACCGCGATCGTACGCCCGCGCATCACCTGCACGCGCTTGTCGAGCGCCGCCTTGGGGTCGAAGCCCGCCGCCGCGGCCACCTCCTTGCGCATGACGATCTGGATCGTCGGCCGGTTGAGGGTGCTGGCGATCGCCAGCATGCGCTGGCCGCGGGCGGCGGCGCGCGTGAGCGTCGCGCCGGAGATCTGCGCGAAGTCGGCGCTGCCCGAGATCACCGCATTGGCGGAGCCGATGCCGGCGATCACCACGCTCTTGAGGTTGAGCCCGTGCTTGGCGAACAGGCCCAGGTCCTCGGCCAGATAGCCGGGCGCGAAGGTCAGCGCCACGTTGGGCACCGCCAGCACCGCGTCCTCCGCCGGCTGGGCCCGTGCCGGCACGGCGGCGGTCAGCAAGGCGGCGGCGGAGAGGGCGGCAATTCGGTTCAGTCCGGATGCGGGCATGACATGGTCTCGGGCGGATGGAGCCGGATCATGATTGCTGCGCCGCAAATCCGCAATCGGCCTTGAGCGCGCATGGCCGGCTCAATAGCATGGTTGGTGGAGCAGCGGCTCACCCGATCCAGCAGGGAGCGTCGGCCGTGATCGCCAGGCGGCTTTTTCTCTGTGCCATCGCGGCGCTCGGCTGCGCCTTGAGCGAGGCCGCCTCGGCGCAATCCTATCCCGCCAAGCCGATCCGGATCATCGTCGCCTTCGCGCCGGGCGGTCCGGCCGACGTCATGGCGCGGCTGGTCGGGCAGAAGCTGACCGCGACGCTCGGCCAGAACATCGTCATCGACAATCGGCCCGGCGCCGGCGGCACCATCGGCGCCCGCGCGGCCGCCGAGGCGGAGCCCGACGGCTACAGCTTGCTGCTCGGCAACACCAGCACGCTCATCATCGGTCCGCTGATCTACAAGAACGTCTACTACGACGCGGTCAAGAGCTTCGCGCCGGTGGCGCTGTTGGGGACCACCTCGAATCTGCTGATCGTCAATCCGGCACTGCCGGCGAAATCGGTGCAGGAGCTCATCGCGCTGGCCCGGGCGCAGCCCGGCAAGCTCAATTTTTCCTCGGCCGGGATCGGGACGCCGCCGCACCTGATCGGCGAGATGTTCAAGCAGCGGCTCGGCCTCGAGGTCGTGCATGTCCCCTACAAGGGCGGCGGTCCGTCAGTGCAGGCGGTGGTGGCGGGCGAAACCCAGTTCTCGTTCGAGAACCCCGCCTCGTCGCTGGCGCTCGCCCAGGCCGGCACGGTGCGGGCCTTGGCCACCACCAGCGAGATGCGCAATCCGCAGACGCCGGACCTGCCGACCATGATCGAAGCCGGCGTGCCCGATTTCACCTCGGTCTCGTTCACCGCCGTCGTGGCACCCGCCGGCACGCCCGCACCCATCGTGCAGCGGCTCAACGCGGCGATCAACGAGAGCCTGCGATCGCCCGAGGTCGCCGCCGCGCTGGTGAAGCTCAACGTCGATGCCAAGCCGGCAACCCCGGAGGAGTTCGCGACCTTCGTCGCCCGGGAACGCGCCAAGTGGGCGATGGTCGTAAAGGCCGCCGGCGTGCAGGTGGAATGATCATCGTCGATCCGCGATGGGACCGTCATGAGCACGCAAGCGGCCGGCGCAGAGGTTCCGGTGTTGATCGCCGGCGGCGGCCTGGTCGGCCTCTCGACCGCGATGTTCCTCGCCCAGCACGGCATCGCCTCGCTGGCGATCGAGCGGCTGCGCGGCGGCTCGCCGGTGCCGCGCGCGGCGCACTTCCATCTGCGCACCCTCGAGCTGTTTCGTCTCGCCGGCGTCGAGGACGAGGTCAGGCGTCAATCCGAGGAGGAGTTTCTCCCCGAAGGCGCGATCGTCGCCATGGACAGCCTGGCGGGCAGGAAGCTCGCCGACATCATCGGCAGTCTCAACGCCGGCGTGGAAGCGCTCAGTCCGTGCCGCCGGTTGTTCATCACCCAGCCCGGGCTCGAGCCGATCCTGCGCCGGCGCGCGCGGCAAGCCGGCGCGCAGGTGCTGGAAGGCCATGAGATCGTCGCGCTGCGGCAGGATGCGGCCGGCGTCACGGTGACGGTGAGGGACGTCGACAGCGGCGCCGAGCGCGCGCTCTCCGGCCAATATCTCGTCGGCGCCGACGGCGCCCACAGCAAGGTGCGCGAGCTGCTCGGCGTCCCGTTCGACGGGCGCGGCGTGTTCTCGAACAGCATCACGATCTACTTCAACGCCGATCTGGCGCCGCAGATGGCCGGCAAGCCGCTGAGCGTGATCTACATCAACAATCCGGCGTTCGGCGGCTTCTTCCGGCTCGAGAAGGATTGCCAGTCCGGCTTTCTGGTCGTGAACACGGTCGGCGATCCCAAGACCAACCCGGACGCCGCGAATGCCGCCAAGGACGTGAGCGAGGCGCGGCTGATCGAGTTCGTGCGCATCGGCGCCGGCGTGCCGGACCTGCCGGTGAAGATCACCGGGCTGGCGCGCTGGCGCGCGACTTCGGACGTGGCGCGGCGCTACCAGGACGGCCGCGTCTTTCTCGCCGGCGACGCCGCCCATCTGATGCCGCCGAACGGCGGCTTCGGCGGCAATACCGGCATCCACGACGCGCACAATCTGGCCTGGAAGCTCGCCTATGTGAGCAAGGGCCTCGCCGACGCTAAGCTGCTTGCGACCTACGAGACGGAGCGCCGGCCGGTCGGCAAGCTCACGGTCGAGCAGGCCTATACCCGCTACGTCACCCGCACCGCCACCTATCTGGGCGCCACGGATTTCCAGCCGTTCGTCGCCGATTTCAATATCGAGCTCGGCCACCTCTACCAGTCGCCCGCAATCCTGGCCGAGGATGCCGACGGCAAGGTGCACGACGATCCGCATCAGACCCGCGGCCGGCCCGGCTCGCGCGCCCCGCATGTCTGGCTGGAGCGCAACGGGCGGCAGATATCATCCCTCGACTTGTTCGGCGCGTCGTTCGTGCTGCTCGCCGGGCCGCAGGGCGCGGGCTGGTGCGCGGCGGCCGGCGCGGCCGCGGAGGCCTTCGCCGGCCTCGATCTCGATTGCCACTGCGTCGGCACGCAGCCGCGCGACCCGGACGGCGGCTTCGCGCCGGCCTATGGTCTCTCTCCCACCGGCGCGGTGCTCATCCGGCCGGACGGTTTCGTCGGCTGGCGCGCCACCACGATGGCCGACGATCCGCAGGGTGCCATCGCCCGCGCGCTCGGCGCCATGCTGATGCGAGCAGGGCGGTAGCTCTTTCGCCGGCGCAATGCCGCCGCGCGCGGACCCGCCTTGCGGGCTGGGGCGGAACGGCGCAGCATGCGCGGACAAAGCCGATCATCAGGGACTATCGGTTGCGACAGGGAGGCGTTGCATGACGGCCGCCAATTCCGAACGCGTGGATGCCAAGACCAAGGCGATCGAGGATGCGCTCAGTCGCCTCGGCGAGCCGGTGACCGAGGCGCAGGCCAAGGCGCTCGCAGGCCGGGAGGATTGCGAATGCAAGGAAGGCATGTTCGCGCTCGCGGCGACCCGCCGCCAAATGTTCGGCGGCGCCGGCTTGGTGGCCGCGGTCGGAATGACCGCGATGCTGCCGCGCACGGCCGCCGCCAAGGCGCCGCCGGGAGCGGTCGAGTATCCCGTGCCGGCCGATCCCACCAGGGAGCAGGGCCGCGTGATGGGGGTCGACGGCGGCTACGGCTCGCGCTCGCAGTTCGAGAGCGAGGTGCGCTGGTTCAATCCGACCAAGACCGCCTCGTTCACGCCGATGCAGAGCGGCTACGGCATCATCACGCCCTCCGGACTCCACTATGAGCGGCACCACGGCGGCATCCCCAACATCGATCCGGCCAAGCACCGGCTTGTCATCCACGGCCAGGTCGATCGGCCGATCCGATATTCGCTGGCGGATTTGAAACGCTTTCCGACCGTGTCCCGCACTTATTTCATGGAGTGCTCCGGCACCACCGGGCGCGAGCTGATGCGGGCGACCGAGCCGACCGTCCAGCGCAGCCACGGGCTCGTATCAACGTCCGAATGGACCGGCGTGCCGCTGTCGACGCTGCTGAAGCAAACCGGATTGAAGCCGGGCGCCGCCTGGGTGCTGGCGGAAGGCGCCGATGCCGCCGTGATGACCCGCAGCGTTCCGATCGACAAGTGCTTGTCGGACGCGCTGATCGTGTTCGCGCAGAACGGCGAGGCGATCCGGCCGGAGCAGGGCTATCCGATGCGGCTGTTCCTGCCCGGCTGGGAGGGCAACATCTCGATCAAGTGGCTGCGCCGCCTCGAGGTCAGCGACCAGCCGTTCTACACGCGCGAGGAGACGTCGAAATACACCGATCTCATCACCAAGACCGGCAAGGCGCGCATCTTCACCTTCACGATGGAGGCGAAGTCGGTCATCACCTTTCCGTCCGGCACCATGAAGCTGCCGGGGCCCGGCTTCTACGAGGTGACCGGGCTCGCCTGGTCCGGCCGCGGCAAGATCGCGCGCGTGGAAGTCTCATGCGACGGCGGCAAGACCTGGAACCTGGCCGCGCTGCAGGACCCGGTGCTGCCGATCTGCCAAACCCGCTTCCGCTTCCCGTGGGGTATGGGACGGAACCGCGGTGGTGCTGCAGAGCCGCGCGACCGACGAGACCGGCTACACGCAGCCCACCCACGCGCAGCTGATCGCCGAGCGCGGCCCGCTCGAAGCCCCCGGCATGATGTACCACATGAACGCGATCCAGAGCTGGGGGATCGCGGCGGACGGGAGCGTGAAAAATGTGCATCCGCTTGGTTGACGTTTCCCGATTGGCCGGCGCCGGCGCGGCTGCAGCCATCGCCACGATGGTTTCGCTCGGCCTTGCCGGCGCCCAGGGCTATCCGAGCAAGTTCGAGTTCGGTCAGCCCGCGACCGAGCAGGAGATCGCGGCGGTCGCGATTGCGGTTCCCGCCGACGGCCGCGGGCTGCCCCCCGGCAAGGGCGACTACGCGGCCGGCAAGCGGGTCTACGAAACCAACTGTGCGGCCTGCCACGGCGCAGACCTGCTGGGCGTCGCCAACATCCCGGACATGCCGTCGGGCGCGCAACTTCGCCTGATCGGCGGGCGCGGCACGCTGACGTCGCAAAAACCGATCCTGACGGTCGAAAGCTATTGGCCCTATGCGACGACGTTGTTCGACTACATCCGGCGCGCCATGCCGTTCCAGGCGCCGGGGTCGCTCACCAGCGACGACATCTATGCGGTCGCGGCCTACATCCTGGTCGAGGCCAAGATCGTCGACAAATCGGCGGTGCTCGACGCCCAGACGCTGCCCAAGGTGCAGATGCCGAACCGCGACGGTTTCATTCCCGATCCGCGGCCGGAGGTCTTCAGATAGCCATAGGCAATCGGCGGCGCGTTCGATCAAGGTCGCTCTGTCAGCGAAAGAAACATCGGGAGGACAACCATGCGCATCGCGAGCTTCGTTTCGCATGCGGCCGTCGGCTGTGCCGCCGCGCTCGCCACCTATCTCGCCGCCAGCGGTCAGCTCGGCGTGCCGGCGTCCTTCGCGCAGGCGCCGGCGCCGCCGTCGGGCCTGCGCAGCACCGAGCTGTTCAACCGGGTGATGGATGACGTGCTCGGCCGCCGATTCACCGTCCGGCTCACCGAGCGCGATCCCGGCAACGGCAGCCCGGCGCACCGCCATCCCGGCAGCCATACCGTCGGCTATATCCTGGAAGGCACCTACGAGGTGAAGATCGACGACGGCCCGGTACGGACCTTGAAGCCGGGCGATGTGTTCTACGAGGCGCCGAACGCGCTGCATGCGGTCTCGCGCAACGCCTCTACCACGCAGCCGCTCAAATATCTGGTCATCCAGGTGTCCGACCCGAGCAAGCCCGCCACCGTTCCCGAGCCGAAGTAGACCGGGTCATGTTCGAGAAACCCAGCCTCGCCGACCTGCGCCAGGCCGCGCACAAGCTCGGCATGAATCCGAGCGACGACTATCTGCGCGCCGCCGAGCAGATCGTCACGCCGCTCGTCAATGCCTATGCGGCGCTCGACGCGGCGCCGGACGAGCTGCCGCCGGTGAAATATCCGCGCGGGCCGGCACACCGCCCCTCGCCCGAGGAGAACCCGCTCGGCGCCTGGTACGTGACGACCTCGATCAAGGGCAAGCCGGGCGGCAGGCTTGCCGGCCGCCGGGTCGCGCTCAAGGACAACATCTGCCTCGCCGGCGTGCCGATGGCGATCGGCGCCGATCTCCTGGATGGTTACGCGCCGGAGGTCGACGCCACCGTGGTCGAGCGCATCCTCGATGCCCGCGGCGAGATCGCCGGCAAGGCGGTGTGCGACTATAACTGCGTGTCCGGCGGCAGCCATACCAGCACGAGCGGGCCGGTGCACAATCCGCGCAAGCGCGGCTACACGACGGGCGGCTCGTCCTCGGGCAGCGCCGCGCTGGTCGCCTCGGGCGACGTCGACATGGCGATCGGCGGCGACCAGGCCGGCTCGATCCGCATCCCCGCCAGCCATTGCGGCATCGTCGGGCTCAAGCCGACTTATGGCCTGGTGCCCTATACCGGCATCGCGCCGCTCGAGATCACGCTCGACACCTGTGGCCCGATGACCGCCGACGTGGGCGACAACGCGCTGCTGCTGGAGGTGATCGCTGGGCCGGACGGCATCGACTCGCGCCAGCGCGGGGTCGCGGCCGCCCGCTACACCGACGCGCTCGCCGGCGGGGTCAAGGGCCTGCGCATCGGCGTGCTCAAGGAAGGCTTCGGCCATCCCAATTCGGAGCCCGACGTCGACGCGCATGTGCGCGACGCCGCCCAGCGTTTCGCCGGGCTCGGCGCCACCGTCGCCGAGGTGTCGGTGCCGGCGCATGGGCTCGGCTTTGCGGTGTGGGCGGGCATCCGCGGCGACGCCGCCTGCATCACGCTGCTCGAGATGAACGGCGCCGGCATCGCCCATGAAGGGCTCTACGTCACCAGCCTGATCGACGCCGCCATGGCGTGGCGCGGCCGCGCCGACGAATTGGCCGACACGCTCAAGATCGCCTCGCTGTTCAGCAAGTACACGCTCGACCGCTATGGCGGGCGCTACTACGCCAAGGCGCAGAACCTGCGCCGGCGGCTGCGCGCCGCCTACGACACCGCGCTCGCCGCCCACGACTTGCTGCTGCTGCCGACGGTCCCGATGAAGGCGACGCCGATCCCGCCGAAGGGCGCGCCGCCCCAGGAAATCACCCGGCGGAGCTGGGAGCCGACCCGCAACACTTGCCCGTTCAACGTCACCGGCCATCCGGCGATCAGCCTGCCGTGCGGGATGGAGGACGGCCGTCCGATCGGGCTGATGCTGGTCGGCCGGCACTACGAGGAGTCCACGATCTACCGTGCCGCCGCCGCGTTCGAGCGCTCGGGCGATTGGACGACGTTCTGAAAGCGGCCAAAGAGCCTCGAAGAGATGCTCCGCGGTGTATATGCTGAGCGCGTTTGTGAGAGCCGAGCCGATAAGGAGATCGCGATGACGCGACCGTTCGAAGGCATTCGGGTGATCGACGTCACCCACGTTCTGGCCGGGCCGTTCGCCGCCTACCAACTGGCCGTGCTAGGCGCCGACGTGATCAAGGTCGAGCACCCCGACGACCCCGACCAGAGCCGCAGCTCCGGCACCGACAAGGCGCTCAACCGCCGCAACATGGGCACCGCCTTCCTGACGCAGGCCTCCAACAAGCGATCGATCGCGCTCGACCTCAAGACCGAGAAGGATCGCGAGATCCTGAAAAAGCTGGTCGCCACCGCCGATGTGTTCGTCGAGAACTACCGGCCCGGCGCGTTCGAGGCGCTCGGGCTTGGCTACGAGGCGCTATCGGCGATCAATCCGCGGCTGATCTATGCCTCGTTCTCGGCCTTCGGCCAGCACGGGCCGCGCGGGCCGCAGACCGCCTACGACCACGTGATCCAGGCCACCTCCGGCATCATGGCGATGACCGGCACCGAGGACGTGCATCCGGTGAAGTTCGGCTCGCCGGCCATCGACTACGCTACCGGCATGACCGGCGCCTTCGCGCTGTCGGCGGCGCTGTTCCAGCGCGAGCGCACCGGGCGCGGCCAGCGCATCGACATGGCGATGCTGGACGTGGCGATGATCCTGATGAGCTCGCACGTCACCGGCTATCTGCGCAACGGCGTGCATCCCAAGCCGCACGGCAACCGCCATCCCCATGCCACCAACGGCGCCTTCGCGACGAAGGACGGGCTGGTGATGCTGGGCGCCAGCAACCTGCGCCAGCAGCGCCGCCTGTGGACGCTGCTCGGGCGCCCCGACATGATCAAGCGCAGCAACGACGAGCGCGACGCCGACCACGAGCGCGAGATCGCCGTGCTGTCGGAGATCATGTTGACGCG
>JBEVIH010000354.1:0-19240 GCA_040510815.1 Xanthobacteraceae bacterium
GCGGCCATTCACCCCGCCCTGCTCGTTGATCATGTCGCGGGCGATCTGCATCGCCTCCCAGTTCTCGATTCCGTTCTTGGCGAACGGCCCGGTGAGCGGAAGGAGAACGCCGATCTTGATCGGCTGTTGCGCCGCGGCCGGCCCGTTCGCCAGCAGGGCGAGCGCCGCCGCGGCGAATGCGAAAAACCTCAATGCCGTCCGCATGATGTCGTTCTCCATGATCGGGAAAGCCGCCTCGGTGGCGATGCTAACAAGCGCCCACCCGGACAGCAATTGCGGCGCGCGGCCGTTCAAGCGCGGCCTAAGCGCACGGCGCAACTCCTGCTCGCATTCTTGATGGGCTCACGGATTTGATCGGAGCCTGGCAGATGCTGGACGTAGCGGATCGCGGCCGCGACGCTGCGGTGAAGCTCACGTTGCGTGATTGATCACCAGCGCAGCGCAGCGCCGAGGCGGGCGGTTGTCACGCGGTGGCGGAATTCGGTCGAATACGTGGTGCCGGCAAGCGCGAAGGGGGCGCCGGTGTCTTTGCCCAGATCGTGATAGAGCACCTCCGCCCGCACCGACAACGCGTTGCTGAAGGCGTGCTCGATGCCGCCGCCGACCACCCATCCGGTCTTGGTCCTGTCCACCGAGATCTGGCAAACGCAACCCGCGCCCGGAGAACTCCAATTCCAGCCGGAATTGATCCCGCCGAAGGCGACGCCGCCGGTGATGTAGATCATCGTCGGGCTGAGCGCGACGCCAAGACGGCCCCGGACCGTGGCCAGCCAGTCCACCTTGGTGCTGACGATGGTGGCGATGCCGGCGCCAAAAGGAGAGGCGTGCGCCTCGTTCCGATCGAGCCCGAGCCACGATCCATCGACCTCGAGGCCGTAAACGACGTTCTGCGACTGCCAGTTGACCCCGGCAAAGGCACCCAACAGGCCCCCGGAGAGTCGGAGCGTGCACTCGCTGACGCCGCTGCCGAGGACAGGATTGCAGGCGCCATTGCCATCGAAGTCGATCGGCGTCGCAGTCGTCGTCTGCCGGTGATCGAGCCAGCCAACGCCGCCGTGCGCCCCGACGTAGAAGCCGGTCCAGCTGAAATGCGCCGGCGGCGGCGCCTTCACGGCTTTCACGGGCATGTCGGCCGCGCTCGCGGGCAGCGGGAGGCAGGCCGCGCCAAGAATAGCGAGCGACGACACCGTCGTCAGCAGATGAGATTTGCAATGCATGGCGCCCCCCGGCTCCCGGCGCGCAGCCGCGCAGCCAGCCCCAAATATAGCGGATATGGCGCGAACGACTGTTGCATAATGGGCACTGTTGGGAACTTTCGTCGCAGCCGCAACTAACGCCACGGCCGTGTGCAACGCAGGCGATCCGTTGAAATCTCAGCTATTTTCGCCGCGCCGCGGCTGCTTTGCGCTTGCCAGCGCGGTCAACCGCTGCCGATCGAGCTTGCCGCCCTGGCCGCGCGGGAGCGCATCGAGGACGACGAACTCGACCGGCGCAAAGGCGGCGCCGAGCCGCTCCTGGCAGTGGCGCCGAAGCGCCTCTTGGTCGATCGCGGAGCGGGGCACCACCGCCGCCCAAAGCCGGGCAATGCCGAGACCGTCGGTCTGGGTGAACGCGGCCGCTTCCCCGACCGCCGGGAACGCGGTCAGCACGTCCTCGACCAGGCCGGGACGGATCTTGTCGCCGCTGAGGTTGAGGACCTCCTTCTCGCGCCCGAGAATGAGCAGCAGCCGGTCGTCGCGCAGCGCACCGATGTCGCCCGGATAGAACCAGCCGTCGCGGAACGCCGTCTCCGCCTCGGCCGGATTGCCGACGTAGCCGGTGACGGTTTGCGCGGTGCGGATGCGGACCGATCCCTCGCGGCCGGCCGGCAGCGCCTTGCCGCCCTCGTCGACGATCTCGACCGTGGCGCCCGGCGTGACGAAGCCCACCGCGCCCGGGACGTCGGCGATGGCGTGCGCCGGCGCCACCGCCACCCCGCCGGTCTCGGTCGATCCATAGGTGCTGTAGAGGTTGGCGCACATGCGCGCGCGCACCCGCTCGGACAACGATCGCGACAGCGAGGCGCCGGACGTGAGGATGTGGTCGAAGCCGCAGGCCACGTCGCTGTAGGCCTCGAAGAACTTCAGATATTCGGCGAGCCCCGACGGCGCCGCGATCATGGCCTCGATCTTGTAGAGATCGATGGCCTGGATCAGGCTTTCGGCATCGCCACCGTAGTAGAAGATCGTTCCGCCCTTGGACAGCATGTGGAGCATGTCGCGGAAGCCGGGATCGGTCGCGAGCCCGAGATCGCAGTAGAAGCGCGAGCACTGGGGAAAGCGGTTTCCGCGAGCGAAAGCGAGCCGCGCGTTTTTGGCCGCCACGGCCTTGTGCGAGAATGCGACGCCCTTCGCCTCGCCGGTCGTTCCGGAGGTCAGCGTGATGCGGCAAGGATCGTCCTCGGATACGCGGTAAAGCCGTTCATCGGCGAGCGGCGCGCCGTCGCCGTCGAGCGCCCAGGCGGACTGGTCCGCCACCATCACCGTGCCGGCGTTCCGGTACGGCAAGGCGGCATCGCAGATGACCGCGCTCACTCCGAGCTCCTTCGGGAGCGTCGGGTTGCGGGCCGATACGGTGACGATGCCGATCCGCGCCAATCCGAGGATCACGGCGGCGTGGAAGATCTTGTCCTTGATGTCGATGGCAACGACCTGTCCGCGCGCAAGGCCGCGAGCGAGCGCCGCCTTGCCGACATTGTTGACCATGCGCTCGAGCCGGCCATAGCTGACCCGCTCGCGCGCGGCGCCCGGCGTGCAGATCGCCAGCGCGGCCGGATTGAGCTTCGCCTGGAACAGGAACGGGTCGGCGATATTCATGCGGGCAAACGCGCCATGCTATGGTTGCGCGCGGTAGGTTCGACGATAACGCATTGCGTGGAAAGCGCCAGATTCAGTGTCAGGCGGTCGCACCCGGCTTTCATCTTCGCTCATGTGCGCGGCGCTTGCATTGGCAACGCCGTCCGCAGCGCCGGCGCAGGACTATCCGGCCAAGCCGATCCGGACCATCGTCTCGGTCAGCGCCGGCGGGATCGGCGACCTGTTCATGCGGGTCTTGGGCGAAGAGCTGCACAAGCGGTGGGGGCAGCCGCTCGTCGTCGAGAACCGCCCCGGCGGCGGCATGAATATCGGCGCCCGTGCCTGCGCCGAGGCGCCGCCAGACGGCTACACGATCTGCATGCTTCCGGGTGAGCCGCTGATCTATGGCAAGCATCTGTACAAGGCGTTGCCGTTCGATCCGGAGCGCGATTTCGAGCCGATCACCACCTTGTTCCTGCTGACGCAGGTCCTTGTGGTCAACGCGTCGCTGAGCGTGAACAGCCTCGACGAGCTTGCCGCCTTGTCGAAGGCACGAGCGGGCACGTTGAGCTACACCGTGCCGGGCTTGTCGCTGGCGCTGTTCATGGAGGACTACAAACGGCGCTCGGGCGCGGACCTGGTCCGGGTGCCGTTCAAAGGCGGCGGCGACGCGGTCAACGGCCTGTTGTCCGGAGCGACACCGGTCGCGTTCTTCGGGCTGGGAAACGTGATCGAGTATCTGCGCGGCGGACAAGTCAAAGGGCTGGTGGTCGACGGCGAACAGCGGTCGCCGCTGTTTGCGCAGCTTCCCACTTTGCACGAGATCGGTTATCGGGGCGACCACACGCCCGGCTTCTTCGGCCTCGTTGCGCCGGCCGGAACCTCGAAAGCCGTGATCGGAAAAATTCGCGACGAGGTGGCGCGCATCGCGAGCGAGCCGGCATTCATGGACCGCCACCTCATTCAACGCGGCTTGCAGCCGGTGCTGAACCGTCCGGATGAATTCTCCGCGCTGCTCAAGAAGAACCGCGAGGCCGCCGCCCGCATCGTCAAGGCGAGCAACGTGCAGCCGCAGTAGCGGCCGCGCTCCGTCGGAGCTTCACGCAACGTCGTGCGCGGTCGGCATCGCGGTCTGCACCACCAGGCCGCGGGCGCGCGCATCGACCACGCCGAGCCCGCGCAGCGCAAACAGCGTGAGGGCCTGCACCCGCCCGCGTGCCTTGGCCGGATCATCGCCGGGGTCAGGTGCCAGCGGCCCGATCAGGCCCTCGATCAGCGCGCCGACCAGCGCCGGCGCCGCCAGCGCGGCGTCCTGGTCGGGCAGATGCTTGCCGTCGAGCGCGGTGCGGATCAGCCGCTCGAACTCGGCCACCAGCGCCTTGCGGTACGACACGCGGGCGGCGTCGACCTCCGGCTCCACCGGCTCGGCGATCAGCGCGAAGGCGAGCCGCCGGCGGGCGAGCGCGCGCGCCGCGAAGGTGATGACCGCCGCCGCCAGCGCCGACAGCGGGCCGGGCGCTGCCGCCGCCGCGCCGGCGAGCGCGCCGATCTCGCGCTCGGCAAGCTCGGCGACCAGCGCGGCGACCAGCTCGGTCTTGGAGGGGAAATAGCGGTAGACCGTGCCGGCGGCGATGCCGGCGCGCTCGGCCACCGGCGCGATCTGCACCGCCGCCATGCCGCCCGCGGCCGCGGCGTCACCGGCCGCCGCCAGGATCGCCTCGTGGCGGGCAGCGAGCTTGCGGACGACATTCTCGGTCTGGCGATACGGCATGGCGAATCAGGCTTCCAGCCACAACAAATGAAGCATGATTCATGGCGACACAACGGCCGCCGCCGTGGCCGCTCATGGCCGCGGGTGCTATCCTGCCGGATAAGAACCAGCAAAGAGCACGGGGAGAAACACATGCGCCGTCCGACATTCGCGCTGAGCTGCGCCACCGCCCTCGCGTTGGTCGTGGCCGGAGCGGCGCACGGCGCCGAGCCGGTGAAGATCCGCGCCAGCTGGGTGGTGGCGCCGTCCGACTGGACCCCGCTGCTGCTGGAGAAGCCCGACCTGATGACGCGCCAGGGCAAGTCTTATGCGTTCGAGCCGATCCGTTTCCAGGGCACGCCCGCGGTGATCACGGCGCTCGCCAACAACGAGCTCGAGCTCGGCAACCTCGCCTTCTCCTCGTTGGCGCTCGCGATCCAGAACGCCGGGCTCGAGGATCTGCGCATCGTCGGCGACCAGTTCAAGGACGGCGCCGAGGGCCACTACACCAACCAGTTCTTCGTGCTCAAGGACAGCCCGGTGCAGAAGGTCGCCGACCTCAAGGGCAAGATCGTCGCCACCAACGCGGCCGGCAGCGCGGTCGACATCGCCATGCGGGCGATGCTGCGCAAGCACGGGCTCGAGGACAAGCGCGACTACACCATGATCGAGGCGCCGTTCCCCACCATGAAGGCCATGCTGGCGCAGAAGAAGGCCGATCTCGCGCCGTTCGTGGCGCCGTTCTCGTTCGACCCGGAGCTCAAGCAGATCGCCCGGCCCCTGTTCGCCCAGAAGGACGCGATCGGCACCACCCAGATGATTGTCTGGGTGGCGCGCAAGGGCTTCATCGAGAAGAACCGCGCCGCCATGGTCGATTTCATGGAGGATTCGCTGCGCGTGGTGCGCTGGTATCTCGATCCCAAGAATCACGGCGAAGTGGCGCAGATCGCGGCGCGCGTCACCAAGCAGCCGCCGGAGCGCTTTGCCGGCTGGCTGTTCACCGACAAGGACTATGCCCGCAGCCCCGACCTGCTGCCGGACCTTGCGGCGCTGCAGGCCAATATCGAGGTGCAGCGCGACCTCGGTTTCCTCAAGGGCCCGATCGACGTGCAGAAATACGTCGATCTGAGCTTGGTGCGGGAGGCGGCGGCGCGGCTCAAATGAGGAGGCGAGAATGAACCCGGTAGCGTCCGCGATCGGCCGGAGCGCCAAGCCCAACATCGCGCCCGCCGAGTGGGAGCAGCGGGTCACGCTCGCCGCCTGCTACCGGCTGGTCGAGCATTTCGGCTGGACCGACCTGATCTACACGCACATCTCGGCGCGGGTTCCGGGGGAGCCGGGGCATTTCCTGCTCAACCGTTTCGGGCTGCTGTTCGACGAGGTGACGGCGTCGAACCTGATCAAGGTCGACCTCGACGGCAACCTGATCGACGACCCCGACGCGCCCATGCACAAGGCCGGCTTCGTCATTCACAGCGCGATCCACGGCGGCCGCGAGGACGTCGACTGCGTGATCCACACCCATTCGAAAGCGGGCGTCGCGGTCGCCGCCACGAGGGACGGGCTGCTGCCGATCAGCCAGCACGCACAGCTGTTCTACGGCCGCGTGAGCTATCACGACTACGAGGGGCTCGCGGTCGACATCGACGAGCGGCAGCGGCTGGTTCGCGACCTCGGCGACAACCCGGTGATGATCCTGCGCAACCACGGACTGCTGGCGGTCGGCACCTCGATCCCGCTCGCGTTCAGCAACCTGTTCAATCTGCAGTTCGCCTGCGAGACGCAGGTGCTGGCAACGGCGGGCGGCGCCGCGCTCAACGTCCCGCCGCCGGCGGTCTCGGCCCACACCGCCAAGCTCGCGGTGGCGCCGGAGGCGCCGTTCGGCACCGAATGGCCGGGCCTTCTGCGGATGCTCGACCGCAAGGATGCGTCGTATCGGACGTGAAGCGAGCGAGTAGCGAATTGGCGAGTAGCGAGTAGCGAGTAGAAGAACCCTATTCGCTATTCGTTATTCGCCATTCGCCCCGTTCACCCGCCCGCCTGCGCCTTCTCCCGCGTCGCGGTCAGCGACATGGTCGGGGTGAGCGCCTCGGGATCGACCTTGAGGTGCAGGATCGCGGGCTTGCCGGATTTCTGCGCGGCCTCGAAGGCCGGGAAGAAATCGGCGGTCTTCTCCACCGTCGCCCCGTAGCCGCCGAAGGCGCGCGCATAGGCGGCGAAATCCGGATTCCTGAGCGCGGTCGCCACCACCCGTCCCGGATAGTGGCGCTCCTGGTGCATGCGGATGGTGCCGTACATGCCGTTGTCGACCACCACGATGATCACCGGCAGGTCGTATTGCACGGCGGTGGCGAACTCCTGGCCCGTCATCAGGAAGTCGCCGTCGCCCGCGAACGCCACCACGGTGCGCTCGGGCGCCAGCCGCTTCATCCCGATCGCCGCCGGCACCCCGTAGCCCATCGAGCCGGAGATCGGCGCCAGCTGGGTGCCGTAGCGCCGATAGCGATGATAGCGGTGCACCCAGACCGAGAAATTGCCGGCGCCGTTGGTGATCACCGCGTCGGCCGGGAGTCTTTCGCGTAACGCTACAACAATCTCGCCGAGATTGACCGCGCCCGGCACGCTGGTCGGCTTGTCGGTCCAGGCCAGGAAATCGGCGTGCGCGGTCGGCGTCTCGCCGCGCCACCTGATCTCGTTCGGCGGCTGCAGCCCCTCGAGCGCCGCCGCAAAGGCGGTCGGCGCGGCGTTGATCGCGAGCTGGGGCGCGTAGACGCGGCCGAGCTCCTCGATGCCGGGAAACACGTGCACCAGGGTCTGGCGCGGTCCCGGGATGTCGATGAGCGTGTAGCTCTGCGAAGGCATCTCGCCCAGCCGCCCGCCCACCAGCAGGATGAGGTCGGCGCCCTTCACGCGCGCCAGCAGCTTGGGATTGGGCCCGATGCCGAGATCGCCGGCGTAGCAGGGGTGATACGGATCGAACAGATGCGCGCGCCGGAACGTGGTCGCGACCGGCAGCGCGAAGCGCTCGGCAAAGCGCGCCACCGCCGCGCTCGCCGCCGCCGACCAGCGGCTGCCGCCGAGCAGCATGATCGGCCGCTCGGCCGCCCACAGGAGCTTCTGCAGCCGGCTCATGTCGGTCGCGCCCGGCCAGATCTCGAGCGGCTCGAAGGCCGGCGCATCCGGCACCGCGATGCGCTCGACCAGCATGTCCTCCGGCAGCGCCATCACCACCGGCCCGGGCCGGCCGTTGGTCGCCGTGTAGAACGCCCGCGACACCAGCTCCGGGATGCGGGCCGGATCGTCGATCTCGGTCGCCCATTTGGCGATCGAGCCGAACACCGCGCGGTAGTCGAGCTCCTGGAACGCCTCGCGCTCGCGCATTTCACGTGAAATCTGCCCGACGAACAGGATCATCGGGGTGGAATCCTGGCGTGCGATGTGCAGGCCGGCCGCCGCATTGGTGGCGCCCGGCCCGCGGGTGACGAAGCAGATGCCGGGCCGCCCGGTCGCCTTGCCGACCGCTTCCGCCATGATCGCGGCGCCGCTCTCCTGCCGGCAGACCGTGATCGCGATGTCGCGGTCGTGGAAGGCGTCGAGCGCCGCGATATAGCTCTCGCCCGGCACGCAGAACATGTGACGCACGCCGTGGACGACGAGCTGGTCGATCAGGACTTCGCCGGCGGTCCTGGTGCCGTCATTGGCGCGCATGACAAGGCTCCGCGTCAGCGTTTGATCGGGCAGAACTTGGTCGGGATCATCAGCGAGGTCCGCTGCTCGACCAGATAGCCGGATTCGTTGAGCTTCTTGATGTAGCCCAGCCATTCCGGATCGGCCCACATGGCGGCGCGCCGGCGGGTGCGGTCGGCGGCGTCCTCGTAGGCCCAGTCGTGCACGATGGTGTTGATGTCCCCGCTCTCGGCGTACATGTAGGCCATCGGCTGCCCCAGATGCCGCGTCTGCGCGGCGAACCCGTGCTTCTCGTAGATTTCCAGATGCGCTTGCGTCATGCCGGGCTTGATGCGGTAGGTCCGATGATCGACGAGCACGCTGTCCTCCATTGATTGCATTATTGCGGCGAAATCATTCGGCCCCGCCGGCTCGCGGTCAATAGCCTAATCGACGGAAGGCAGACCGGGCGTGCGGAGCGGTCGAATGATCGCGCGACCGAAATTCACGTCGCGGGCTCGACCGAGACCACCTGGAAGGTGTGCAGCTCGCCGTCCTCGTCGCGGATCGAGACGTATTCGCCGTTGCGGAAGACGTGGTTGCCGAAACGATAGCCGGCCTCGTCGTCGTCCTCCGCAGTGTCGTCGTAGTCGAACACCCAGCGTGCGTGCTCGGCGCCGCCCGGCTTGTGCACCAGGTGCCCGATCTCCTCGCCCTCGCTGCCCCAGAACCGGCGAACGCCGCAATTCGCGCGGTATTTGCGCCACAGCTCGGGATCGATGCGCCCGTCGCCGTCGAGCGGCGCCACGAACTCGTAGCCGTGCTTGGCCGAGCCGGCGGGAAAATCCTTCGAGCGGGCGAGATTGAGCCGGATGCGCTTGAGCACGTGCGGCAATTGGGTCATGCCGGCCTCCTCGATCGGACCGCGGACATGGGGAAACGATATGGCACGATGAACGGTTCCGGGCGAGCCGGCATTGACATGGCGCAAAGCCCGAACAAAGCAGAGGAAACGGCGCCGCAGCGGGTTACCCAAACGGATGAACCACACCCTCGAGTCCCAGGAGGCGGTGTTTGCGCTGCTCGCCGACCCCGCGACCCATGGCGGGGCGAAGGTCAAGCGCATCGATACCCACGCGGCGACCGTGTTCCTTGCCGGCGCGCGTGCGTTCAAGGTCAAGCGCGCGGTGCGCTTCCCGTTTCTCGACTATTCGAGCCTCGACAAGCGCAAGGCGGCATGCGAGGCCGAGATCGAGGTCAATCGGCCGTTCGCGCCGGACATCTATCGCCGCGTCGTGGCGATCACGCGCGAGCCGGACGGGCGGCTGGCGCTCGACGGCGGCGGGGCGCCCGTCGAGTGGGCGGTCGAGATGCGCCGTTTCGCCGAGGACGCGACGCTCGACCGCTTGGCCGACAACGGCAAGATCGATGCCGCGCTGGCGGACGCGCTCGGCCGCGCGGTGGCGGCGGCCCACGCCGGCGCGGCGCCGGTCGCGCCTGAGCCCTGGATCAAGGCGATCGCCGACTATATCGAGGAGCACGTCGCCGCCTTCGGCGAGACACCCGAGCTGTTTCCTTCGGGGGAGATCGATGCGCTCGCGCGGATGAGCCGCGCCGGCTATGGGCGCATCCATCCGCTCCTGGTCGAGCGCGGGCGGCGCGGGCTGATCCGCCGCATCCACGGCGATCTCCATCTCGGCAACATCGTGCTGCTTGAGGGGCGACCGGTGCTGTTCGACGCCATCGAGTTCAGCCCGCTGATCGCCTCGGGCGACGTGCTCTACGACCTCGCCTTCCTGCTGATGGATCTGACCGAGCGCGGGCTCGGCGCGGCCGCCAATATCGTGCTCAACCGCTACCTCGTCGAGACCAGGCGGCCGGAGGACCTCGACGCGCTCGCGGCGCTGCCGTTCTTCCTATCGATGCGGGCGGCGATCCGCGCCAAGGTGACGGCGGCGCGGCTTGCCCAGGCCGACACCAAGGACAAGGCGGCGATCGGCAACAGTGCGCGCAAATATTTCGAATCGGCGCGGCGTTTCATTGCGCCGGCGCCGCCGGTGCTGGTCGCGGTCGGCGGGCTCTCGGGCACGGGCAAATCGGTGCTCGCCCGCGCGCTCGCGCCCGCGCTCGGCGCTGCGCCGGGCGCCGTGCTGCTGCGCTCGGACGTCGAGCGCAAGCTGCTGTTCGGCAAGGACGAGCACGACAAGCTCCCGGACGCGGCCTATGCGCCCGAGGTGACGGCGCGCGTCTATGCCGCCATCGTCGACAAGGCGCGCCGCGCGGTCGCCGCCGGCCATGCGGCGATCGTCGACGCGGTGTTTGCGCAGCCGCACGAGCGGCGCCTGGCGGAGCAATGCGCCGCGACGGTGGGCGTCGCGTTCCACGGCCTGTTCCTCGACGCCGACCTCGCGACGCGCCTCGCGCGCATCGGCGCCCGCAGCCGCGACGCCTCCGACGCCGACGCGGCGGTGGCGCGGCAGCAGGACAGCTACGATCTCGGCGAGCTCGATTGGGGGCGCATCGACGCGTCCGGAACTCCGGAGCAAACCCTGGCCCGCGTTCGGGCTGCCCTCCGCGCTGCATCGCATCCGAGACGCGAGAGCCGGTAGACTGCCCGCCATGCCCGTCGACTCCCGCCAGATCGCCGTCGCGACCGCCGGCTTCTGCACCTTCCTCAACCTCTATTCGCCGCAGGCGCTGCTGCCGGAGCTGGCGCGCGAGTTCGGCGTCGGCGCCGCCGAGATCAGCACCATCATGACCGCCAGCGCGCTCGCCATCGCGCTGACCGCGCCGTTCACCGGGGCGCTGGCCGACGTGCTGGGGCGCAAGCGCGTCATCACCGCGGCGATGCTGGCGGTGGTGGTGCCGATGGCGGGAGCCTCGCTCGCCTCCGACGTGCAGGCGCTGATCGCCTGGCGCTTCCTGCAAGGCCTGCTACTGCCGCCGATCTTCGCCGTCACCGTCGCCTATATCGGCGACGAGTGGCCGGCGACCGACGTCGCCGGCGTCGCCGGCATCTACATCGCCGGGTCGAGCATCGGCGGCTTCTCCGGCCGCTTCGTGACCGGCGTGCTCGCCGATCTCCTTGGCTGGCGCGGCGCCTTTCTTACGCTCGCGGCCCTTTCCCTCATCGGCGCGATCCTGGTCGCCGCCCTGCTGCCGCGCGAGCGCGGCTTTGTCCGTTCCGAGGGGATTGGCGCCTCGGTCCGGCAGATGCTGCGGCATCTCAAAGACCCTCAGCTCATCGCGACCTACGCGATCGGCTTCGGCACCCTGTTCAACTTCATCGCGATGTTCACCTATGTGAGCTTCCACCTTGCCGCGCCGCCCTACAACTTTTCCCCGACTCTGCTCGGCACCATCTTCGTGACCTACCTGGTCGGCACCGTGATCTCGCCGCTGACCGGCCGGGCGATCGCCGCCTTCGGCCGCCGGCCGTTCATCGTCGGCGTGATCGCGCTGTGGGCCGGCGGCGCCCTGCTCACGCTGGCGCCGCCGATCTGGGCGATCGTCGCGGGCCTCATCCTGTGCGCGGCCTGCGGGATGCTGGCGCAGACGATCTCGACCGGCTACGTCGCGGCCACCGCCAAGGAAGGCCGCTCCTCGGCGGTCGGGCTCTACGTCACCGCCTTCTATGTCGGCGGCAGCGTGGGCGCCTTCCTGCCAGGGCTGGCCTGGGACGCCGCCGGATGGCCGGCCTGCGTGGCCATGATCGTCGTCATGTGCGCCCTGATGGCGTTGATCGCCGCGCTCGCCTATCGCGGCGCAAGCGCCTAATCTGTGCCGCCTCGCAATCGAGCATCGCCCAGGGGGGAGTGGAAATGACCGCGCCGACGCCGAGCCAGTTCGCGTTTCTGCAATCGATCGACACGCCGACCGTGTGCAACCTGGTGGAGATCGTGGCGCCGGAGCGCCGCGGCTCCGGCTACACCGTCAAGCACCTGCATTGCCCGTTCCCCGAGCTGCCGCCGATCGTCGGCTTCGCCAAGACCGTGACCTTCAAGGCCAAGGACGCCGTCCCGCTCGGTCAGGCCGGCTACATGCAGAAGCGGCTCGACTATCTCGACTACGTCGCCGCCGCGCCGCAGCCCTGCATCATGGTGATGGAAGATCTCGACGGCGAGCACGCCGGCTACGGCGCGTTCTGGGGCGAGGTGCAGTCGAACGTGCACAAGGCGCTCGGCGCGCTCGGCGTCGTCACCAGCGGCTCGATCCGCGACATCCCGATGATCGCGCCCGGCTTCCAGATGCTGGCCGGCTCGATCGTGCCGTCGCACGCCTATGTCCACGTGGTCGACTACGGCGTCGACGTGAACGTGCACGGCATGGCGGTCAAGAGCGGCGACCTGATCCATGCCGACCGCCACGGCGCCATCGTGGTGCCGGCCGACAAGATCGACGCCATGAAGGCGGCGCTCGACGGCCTGGCGGCGCGCGAGGCCAAGATCATCGCCGCCGCCAAGGCCGGCGGCGGCGCCGCGGCGATCAAGGCGGCGATGAAGGGGTGACGTCTCGATGACTGCGCGTGCCAGCCGCCAACGGGACCGGCGCGAGACCAATCCGGCCTTCAACACGCGGCGGCTGAAGCTCGGGACCTTCCAGACCAACCTCGACAGCGGCTGCGTGATGTCCGAGCTCGACGGGCGGCTCGACATCACCTGGGCGAACACCGTGGAACTCGCGAAGCTCTCCGCCGACATGGAGTTCGAGGCGCTGGTGCCGGTCGCGCGCTGGCACGGCTTCGGCGGCGCCACCAATCCGCAAGGCCCCGGCTTCGAGGCCTATACCTGGGCCGCCGGCATCGCCGCCTCGACCAGCAAGCCCGGCGTGTTCGCGACCTCGCACATCTCGCTCAATCACCCGATCGTCGCCGCCAAGCAATCGACGGTGATCGACCATATTTCCGGCGGCCGCTACGCGCTCAACATCGTGACCGGGTGGAACAAGCCGGAAATCGACATGTTCGGCAGCCAGATGCTGGGACACGAGGACCGCTACGCCTGTGCGGAGGAATGGATCACCATCATCAAGCGGCTGTGGACCGAGGATGACGCCTTCGACCACGACGGACGATTCTACAAGATCACCAAGGGCTACCTGCAGCCGAAGCCGATCCAGGCCCCCTATCCGGCGATCATGAACGCCGGCGCCTCCGAGCGCGGGCGCCACTTCGCGGCGAAATACGCCGACATGGTCTATACGGTGATCCGCACCGGCAGCCTCGACGAATGCCGCGCGCACGTGCAGGCCTACCACAAGCTCGCGCGCGAGGATTACGGCCGCGAGGTCAAGGTCTGGACGCTCGCCAACATCGTGCAGGGCGAGACCGAGAAGGAGGCGCGCGACTTCTACCGCTACTACGTGCACGAGAAGGGGGACTGGCAGGCAGCGCAAAACATGATTGACGTCTTCTCGCTCGAGATCAACGCGCGCAACATCCCGCCGGAACGGCTGAAAGCATTCCAAGAGGCTTTCCTGGCGGGCTGGGGCGGATTTCCGCTGATCGGCACGAAAGAGCAGATCGTCGATGGACTGCAGGCCCTGTCGCGCGCCGGCGTCGACGGCGTGCTGCTCGCCTGGCCGCGCTACGAGCAGGGCATGCGCGAGTTCCGCGACGTGACCTATCCGCTGCTGCGGCAGACGGGATTGCGGGAGTTCGGCTGAGGACGCTTTCAGGGTCGCGCCCGACGGCACGACGTGAAAATCACGGCGTCGATTCCAGTTTGCGCCGGAATGCAATTTATAGTAGCATATCGAGGCTACCCTTCTTGGGAGGCGAAATTGCGGGCAGATGATCCTTTTAGGGACGAGAGAACGGACTGGGCCAGACAGCTCAATACGCTTGTCCAATGGGAAGTTCGCCGGTTTCAGATTGCGTCGGTCGCGCTCGTCATGATCGGGCTGCTGACGCTGTCATTTGCGCTGTACGTTGGAATTGCTGCACATCCAAAATTGGATTGGCAAATTGTCGCGCTTCTCGGGGTCACGACCCTCTGCTTCGCGTTGCCTTTGTTGCGGAAAATCGACTTCAAAAAGGACGGCGGTGGGTTCGAGACGGGTACTCCAATTTCGATCATCCAAGACATGCTGGACAAACAACAAGCACAGGCTGCGGCTGCTAGATCGGAGAGCTTCGAGCAGACCCGTCAGCATGTCGGCGCCTTGGCGGCGCAAGTGAGCGAGTTATCGGAGCAGATCGCGAGAGCTTTTCCGAACGGAGTGACGCGCGAGAACACGACGGTTCGTGAGAGCATTGGCGCGCCGTCGGATGAGAATCTCGAACCGACGTTGCGGGACATCAGAAAACTGTTACCTGAGCCGACCGTCGCCGACGACCCTCAACATGGCCGGTTCGGCGGTGTTGAGGAGCGAAGCGGTCGCAAGCTGACCGCGAGAACGGGCAAATCCACTTTGGGGCCCCGATGGCTCACAGTGCTCCTCAGGGTGGAATCGACAGATACGACGCCGCTCCGCGGGAAGTACGCCTATTTTTTTCTACATGACACGTTTGAACCTGACGTTTATCGCGTCAAAGTAGACAAGAGCGGCAAATCTGCCGAGCTTGAAATCGCGGCCGTCGGAGCATTCACTGCCGGCGTGGTTGCCGACAAAGGAAATACAAAATTGGAAATTGACCTTGCGACGAGCGCGAACGTCGATGCGCCAAGATGGTGGCGACAACTCTAGCCACCGCACCGCGGGGAAGAGCACCTACAATCGCTGCCTTTTCGATAAATTCCAGCGATAGACTATGGCTGGCGTCAATGACCGGCCGTGGCTGGGCGCTTCCCGGGAGCGTTGCGACAACCCAATCGATCGAAGAACTGGTGCGAAGGTGATGACATGACTGCGCCGGTCAATGCGCTGCTCACCGATCTCTACCAGCTCAACATGATGCAGGCCTATCTGGAGGGCGGCGAGACCGCGACCGCGGTGTTCGAGCTGTTCGTGCGCAAATTGCCCGCCCGCCGCGGCTTCCTGGTGGCGGCCGGGCTCGCGCAGGCGGTGGATTTTCTCGAGAACCTGCGATTCTCGACCGACGAGATCGACTGGCTCGCCAAGACCGGCCGCTTCAGCAAGCAGCTGATCGACTATCTGGCGGCGTTGCGCTTCACCGGCGATGTCCACGCCATGCCCGAGGGCACCATCTTCTTCCCGGACGAGCCGATCCTGCGGGTGACGGCGCCGCTGCCGCAGGCGCAGCTGGTCGAGACCCGGCTGATGAACGACCTGCAATTCCAGTCGATGGTCGCCGCCAAGGCGGCGCGCATGGTGCTGGCGGCGCCCGGCAAGCTGCTGGTCGATTTCGGCCTGCGCCGCGCGCACGGCGGCGAGGCCGGGCTGCTGGCGGCGCGCGCGAGCTACCTCGCGGGTTTCGCCGGCACCGCCACCGTGCTGGCCGACAAGCTCTACGGCATCCCGATCTTCGGCACCATGGCGCATTCGTTCATCGAGGTGCACGACGACGAAAGCGCCGCGTTCGAGAAATTTGCCCGCGCCCGGCGCGAGAACCTGACCCTGCTGATCGACACCTACGACACCGAGGCGGCGGCCCGCAAAGTCGTCGCGCTGGCGCCCAAGCTCAAGGCCGAAGGCATCATCGTGCGCGCGGTGCGCATCGACAGCGGCGATCTCGTGGCGCTGTCCAAGAAGGTGCGGCGGATCCTCGACGAGGGCGGGCTCACCGACGTGAACGTCTTCGTGAGCGGCGGCCTCGACGAGGACAGCCTCGTGGAGTTCGTCCGGGCCGGCGCGCCGATTGCCGGCTACGGCATCGGCACCAGCCTCGTCACCTCGCACGATGCGCCCTCGCTCGACTGCGCCTACAAGCTGCAGGAATATGCCGGGCTGCCGCGGCGCAAGCGCTCCATCGGCAAGGCGACGTGGCCGGGCCGCAAGCAGGTCTGGCGCCGCTTCGGCCCGGACGGCCGGATGATCGGCGACGTCGTGTCGGTGGAAGGCGATCGCCAGCCGGGCGAGCCCTTGATCCGGCAGGTCATGCAAGCGGGGCGCCGGATCGAGCCGTTGCCGAGCCTGCCGGAGGCGCGGGCGCGCGCCGCGCGCGATCTTGAGCGCCTGCCGGAGGACTTGCGCCGGCTCACCCCCGCCACATCCTATCCGGTGGAGGTGGCAGCGCCGCTGATGCGGCTCGCCGACGAGGTCGACCGCCGCCTCGAGCGCAGATGAAAGGCGCGCAAATGACGGCGAAAATCGAAATCGGCGAGGGCGACGTCCTCCTCGTGGTCGATGTCCAGAACGACTTCTGTCCCGGCGGCCGGCTGGCGGTGCCGGACGGCCACCACGTGGTGCCGCACATCAACCGCGTGGCGCGCCGGTTCAAGCACGTGGTGCTCACCCAGGACTGGCACCCGGCGGGCCACCTGTCGTTCGCCTCCTCGCATCCCGGCCGAAAGCCGTTCGAGTCGATCGAGGTTGCCTATGGGCCGCAGATCCTGTGGCCGGACCACTGCGTGCAGGGCACGTCGGGCGCGCAGTTCCGCGACGATCTCGACATCCCGCACGCCGAGCTGGTGCTGCGCAAGGGCTTCCGGCCGACGATCGATTCCTACTCGGCGTTCTACGAGAACGACCGCGCGACCCCGACCGGGCTTTGCGGCTCTCTGCGTGAGCGCGGGCTCACGCGGGTCTTCCTCGCCGGGCTCGCGCTCGATTTTTGCGTGCGCTACTCGGCCGAGGATGCGCACCGCGAAGGGCTGGCCGCGGTGGTGATCGCCGATGCCTGCCGCGGCATCGACGTGGAGGGGTCGGTCGCGGCGACCCGCCGCGACCTTGCCGCCCTCGGGGTCACGGCGGTCGACCACGCCGCGCTGGCTTGAGCCCACGCGCTGGGCAAGGGCGCAAAGATGGGCGCCTGCTACTGCGCCTTCAATTTCTTCAGGATCAGGATCGCCAGGTTGCCGTCGGGGACGAAGTCGGTCTTCTTCACCTCGGACTGGGTGTCGCTGATCTTCTTCACGTCCTCGCCGCAGAAGCTCACCAGGTTGTCGGCGTCGCCCTTGTCGACCACCAGGCGGAACTCCTTGATCGGGCCCGACCAGTTGGCGGCGGTCTTGAGGATGTATTCGATGCGCTCCTCGGCGAACGGCGCACCGGTCTGGCTCGTGGCCGCCGCCCGCGCGCGCTCGATGGCCGCCAGGAACTGCTGGTCCATGCAATATTTGAACTTGTATTCGTCGTACCAGGGCTCCTTGAGGGCGTCGGGCATGCCCAGCGCCGTCTGCACGGTGGCGCCGACGCTGGGCTTGTAGCGGTGCTCGATCACGGTCTCGGCCCTGGCCGCGAAGGTCTGCTCCCAGTAGAAGGTGGTCTGCAGGCCCCAGCGCGCCGCCAGGTGCTTCTTCATGCCCTGGCCGGCGTCGTATTCCTCGATCTCGGCGATCCCCAGCCGCAGCAGCTCGTCCCACTTGTCCGGCGGCAGCCGGTCGAGCGCCTCGTTGGTGCTGGCCAAGTGCGGCGCCAGCGGAAGCCCGAGCGAGCGCAGCAGCTGGGTGCGGTCGAGGCCGGCGGAGAGCACGCGCTGCTCGACCTTGGTGACGACCGGCTGGCCGTTGACGGTGTTGGTGAAGGCGAGGAAGTTGACCGGGTCCTCGGTCGGCACCGAGATCACCTGGTCCTGCTCGTCGACCTTGATCTCGGGCATCGGAAACGCGACCAGCACGGTGACCGGCTTGTCCGACTTGTTGAAGAAGCGGTAGCGGACGTGGATCTCCTTCGCCGAGATGCGCAGGTCCTCGGACTGCATCGCGACGTTGTCGTTGCGCACGAAGACGAGCCCGCCGGTGGTGAGCTCGGCCGACGAATCGTTCGCCAGCGCCGGCACCGCTGCCGCGGTCGCGACGGCAAGCGCGATCGCTGATCGGAGCATGCGGCCTCCTCGTTCGCCTTCACTGGCTGTCGAGATAGGACACCTGGCTGACCGGGCCGGGCCGCGTGTCGGCGGACTGCAGCACGAAGCCCGATGCGCGCGCGGCGCTGGCGACCTGCGGCCGCGCATCCGCAACCAGCGCCGGCTTCTCGTCGTGATGGTAGACGTCGTCGCGGAAGTGGATCAAGCCGTCGCGCGTGGTCCAGCCGGTGAGGTAGACCCAGGCGACCGGGACCTTGTGGGTGAGCCGCACGTCGGTGCGCTGGCCCTTGGCGATGGCGGCGTCGATCTCGCGGCGGCTCCAACCCGCATTGTCCTCCAGCAGCCAAGCGGCGAGGTCGCGCGGGTTCTCGACCCGCGTGCAGCCCGATGATTGGAAGCGGTAGTCGGCGCTGAACAATTCCTTGTGACTGGTGTCGTGCATGTAGACCGAGTGCGGATTGGGCATGTCGATGCGCACCGCGCCGAGCGCGTTCCAGGCGCCGGAATCCTGCCGGATGGTGAAGTTCGGCGCCCGGTCGGAGTTCCAGTCGACCTGCCTGGGATCGATCTCGCCACCGGCCCCGTCGAGCACGCGCATGTGCATACGGTCGACGTAGCCGGGGTCCTTGCGCATCTTGGTGATGATGTCCTTCTTCATGATCGACAGCGGCACCGTCCAGGTCGGATTCAAGTTGACCGCGGTGACGTAGGTGGTGAGCGTCGGCGACGGCCGGTCGGGCTTGCCGACCACCACCACGTAGCGGCGCACCACTTTGTCGCCGTCGACCGTCTCGGCGAAGGCCGCCGGAATGTTGACGACGACGTAGCGCTGCCCGAACGTGAAATCCATCGCCACCAGCCGGTCGAGCGAGGCCGCGAGCTGGCGCAGCCGCTTGCCGACCGGCACGTTGAGCGCGGCCAGCGTTTTCGGACCGAGGCTGCCGGTCTCCTCGAGGCCGTGGCGGGCCTGGAAGTGCCGCACGCCGGCGGCCACCGCATCGTCGTAGAGATCGCCGGCCGCCTTGTCGGCGGGAAGGTCGTCGGTGATCGCGAGCCGCTCGCGCAGCAGCGCCACCTCGGGGCCGCGCGATCCGGGCGCGAGCTTGGCGTTCGCCGGCAAGG